>CAZDTD010000151.1:3823-8708 GCA_964507995.1 uncultured Pirellulales bacterium
GCGGGCAAGGTGAAATAAGGAAGACGAGAATATCGTCCTGCAATCGAGAGCACAGCCATACAACGTAAGTCCCTGGAGACGCGACGGATGAGATCGACGATGCTGGCTGCTTTGGCTGCCCTGTTTGTGGGCGGATGGGTTTACGCCCAATCCGACATGAAGATGGATACTCCGGCGGTGACCGCCCCGCCGGAGTCGTTCTTCAACCTGATCCACGAGGATGACCGGGAACCCGCCCGACAGTTTTATGCAAAGTATATCGACATCAAAGGCCTGCCCGTCGCCGCATCGGGCGAGGTAGCGGACCTGGCTCTGCAACGGACCTATGAGATCGTCACGCACATGCTCGCCGGCCGGCCCGATGTGCTCCAGGCGATGGCCGAGCAAGGCATGTACCTGATCGTCATCGGCAGGGACCAAGTCTATACCGACATGCCGGAATATCGCAACAGCCGCAATCCGGACTTCCAGAACGAGCGAGTCCGCGGCACCGGCGGCCTGCCCACCAGTTTCGGCGAGGAGAACCTCCTGAGCCTGTCCATCGACCGCTACGACGACGAGAGCATCGCGGTGCATGAATTCTGTCACACCATCGACGCAACGCTCAGCGAGATCGATCCGACCTGGCGAGGACGCGTGAACACAGCCTACCGCAATGCGATGGCCAAGAAGCTCTACCACAACACCTACGCCGGCTCGAACCCTGCCGAGTATTGGGCAGAGATCGCCCAGGCGTATTTCGACTGCAACCGGATCAACAACTGGAATCATGGCCCCATCGGGCGCCGCGAGCAACTCAAGGCGTACGATCCGATGGGCTACGAGTTGTGCCGGACGGCGTTCAATCTGAAGTCCGAGCAGGATTGGCGGTACCAATGGCTCCAGAAACTGCCTAACGTCATCGCCCCGCCGGAGCGATTCAAGATCGACCCGTACTACACCAAGTTCACCTGGGCCCGCGAGTTTCCCGTCGTCGGGCGAACCGCGAGCGACGAGGCCCTGCTCCACGCCAACGAGACGATCCGCCGGATGTTCGCCTATCGCCACGACATCCTCAAGGCGTTCATCGCCGACGGCATGAAGCTTGTGGTCCTCGGACCGGGCGAGCGGATCAGCGGCCTGCCCGAATACCAGAAGCTCGCAGACCCCAGTGCCATCGACGCGCTGGCCCGCTACCTCACGTACACGCCGGAAATGAAGCTGCTCGTCGTGGGCGAGGAAAACGTCCTGGCCAACCCGCGGGACATGTACGTGGGCGACTGCCAGGTGATCCGAGTTTTCGCCGACGCGATCTGGCGGGTGACCGGCACGCGGCCGGTCGATCCCAACTTCGAGAATCGACCTCGCTGGATCTGGCAACAGTACGAACTGCGAGTCCAACGGTTGGATGAGCGATTCGACGCGAGACTCAAGGCAACGTTCGAGAAGGCGACGGCCGCAGGCAAATGGCAAGGCACGGCAGCCGTCGCAGACCACGCCGCGTACTGGACCGAAGGCGTGTTGGCCTACTTCGACGCCCTGGGTCAGGACGACACGCCGACCGACGCCGCAAGCCAGATCGTCACGCGGGAGATGCTCAAGGAGTACGATCCCGACCTGTTCGCGCTCGTCAACGAGACGATGGCCTACGAGAACCAGATCGACTGGCGATACCAGCCCTCCAGGCAATGAGGAGCAAATGACTGAGACAGCACGTATCCGATCGATGGAAACACATCGGACTGTGACAATCCTCGCCGTGTTGATTTTCGCGGGGGCGCAGCAGGCGTTCGGGCAAAATCGGTTTGGACCGCCTCGCCGAGTGGAGGGATACGACAAAGGTCGGATCACGCCGCACTGGTTTGCCGGGGACAGATGCTTTTGGTACCGCAACGATCTGAGCGACGGTACGAAGGAGTTTGTCCTGGTGGATGCGGAAGAACAGACGCGTCGTCTCGCGTTCGACCATGCGAAGCTGGCGGCCACTCTGTCTGAAGCCGCGGGAGCAGAGTACCAGGGTGACAAACTGCCCTTCGACGCCATCGCGTTCGTCGAGGACGGCAAGGCGGTCCGGTTCGTGGTCGATCAGACGACGTGGGACTGCGATCTGACATCCTATGCGTGTGTTCAATCCGCCGGCGAGATGCCGGGACAGGCTCTGGAAGGTCCGCCGTTCGGACGAGGCCGGCGGGGATTCGGGCCGGGGCCGGCGCAGAGTCCTTCCCCCGACTCCCCCGACGGCAAGTGGACCGCTCTCGTGAAGAACAACAACGTGTTTCTCAAGGCCCGCGAAGGCGGCGAGGAGACCCCACTCAGCACGGACGGCGTCGAAGGCAACGCCTATGGCCTGCTCTCCTGGTCGCCTGATTCACAGACGCTCGTGGCCTTCCGCATCGAGCCGGGCGACAACAAGGAAGTGTACCGAATCGAGTCCTCCCCCGCCGGCGGTGGGCGGGCCAGGCTCCACGCGCATCCCTATGCCCTGCCGGGCGACAAGTTCGCGATGTACGAGCTGAACCTGTTCGACGTCGCTGGCCGAAAACAGATCAAACCGAACGTGGACAGGCTCGAACTGGACTGGGAGAGGCCGCGTCTGCACTGGAAGCAGGACCAGCGTCATTTCACCTACGAGAAGATCGATCGCGGTCATCAGCGATTCCGCGTGATTGAGGTCGATTCCCACACAGGCCAAACCCGCAATCTAATCGACGAGCAGACAGAAACCTTCCTCTGGACCGCCCATACCGAGAACCTGGGCCTGCAACTGGTGACCTGGCTGGACAAAAGCGACGACCTGATCTACGCCTCCGAGCGCGACGGCTGGCGACATCTGTACTTCGTCGACGGCGTCAAGGGCGAAATCCGCAATCAGATCACAAAGGGCGAGTGGGTCGTCCGGAGCATCGACCGGATCGATGAGGATGCGAAACAGATCTGGTTCTACGCCTGCGGCAAGAACGCCGGGCAGGACCCGTACTTCGTCCACTATTACCGCGTGAACTTCGACGGCTCGGGCCTCGTGGCCCTGACCGAAGGCAACGGCAACCACACGGTCCAGTACTCGCCCGACCGGCGATACCTGATCGACACATACAGCCGCGTGGACGCGCCGCCCGTACACGAACTGCGGCGCACTTCCGACGGCAAGCTGGTCTGTCCGCTGGAAAAGGCCGACATCCGCGAACTGATCGCCAGGGGCTGGGTGGCCCCGGAGGTGTTCGTCGCCAAGGGACGCGACGGCGTGACCGACATCTGGGGCATCCTCTATCGACCCAAGGACTTCAATCCAGACAAGAAGTACCCGGTTATCGAACAGATCTACGCCGGGCCGCAGAGCGCTTATGTGCCCAAGAGCTTCAGTCCCTTCTCGCGATTCACCTCGCTGACGGATCTCGGCTTCGTCGTCGTGCAGATCGATGGCATGGGCACCGCCTTCCGTTCCAAGGCCTTTCATGACGTCTGTTGGCACAATTTGAAGGACGCCGGCTTGCCGGACCGCATCCTCTGGCATCAGGCGGCAGCCACCAAGTATCCCTGGTACGACATCACCCGCGTGGGCGTCTACGGGAATTCCGCGGGCGGCCAGAACGCCGCGGGGGCACTGCTGTTCCATCCCGAATTCTACAAGGTAGCGGTCGCATCCTGTGGCTGCCACGACAACCGCATGGACAAGGCCTCCTGGAACGAGCAGTGGATGGGCTATCCGGTCGGGCCGCAATATGCCGAATGCTCGAATATCAACAACGCCGCCCGCCTCAAGGGCAAGTTGTTCCTGATCGTCGGCGAGATGGATGACAACGTCCCGCCGGAATCGACGATGCGGTTCGTGGACGCTCTCGTCAAGGCGGGAAAGAACTTCGATTTGCTCGTCGTCCCCGGCGCGGGCCACGGCATGGGCGGCGCCTATGGCCAGCGACGCATGCAGGATTTCTTCGTCCGCCACCTGCTCGGCGTCGAGCCGCCCGACCGCAACGCGAACTGAACCGCAGAACTGAGAGTGCAACAATGCGACTTGGCATCTTCACGACACTGACGCTTCTGTCTTTGGCCGGTTCTCTCTGGGCGGGCACGGCCACGATCACCATCGACGCGACACAGAAAGGCCCTGCGATCAATCCTCGCCTGTACGGCATCTTCCTGGAGGAGATCAACCACGGCGTGGACGGCGGCCTGTACGCCGAGCTGGTCCGCAACCGGGCCTTCGAGGACTCACGCCCGCCGGAAGGCTTTGCCCTGCGGGACGGCCGCTGGCTCGACGCCAAGGGCTACGACGCCGGCTTCGATCAGTTCGGCTACACGACCGAGGGCATCCCCTTCTGGTCGCTCGTTCGCCAAGGCAACGCCCGCGGGACCATGTCCCTCCAGGCCACCGGCGGCATCACCGAGCAATCCTGCTATTGCCTGCGTCTCGACGTCGAAACCCTCGCGGATGGACGGCTCGGCGTCGCAAACGAAGGTTTCTTCGGCATCGGCGTCAGGCAAGACCAGATGTATGAACTGTCGCTTTATGCCAAGGGCCGGGTGTCTGCGGTAGACCCCTGTGGCGAGGGCGTCCCGCCCTTGCGTCGCGAAGCCATCTTGGCCTCGCTTTCCGTGTGTCTCGAGAACGCATCGGGACAGGCGGTCTCCGATATCGCCCGGATCGAAGATATCGGCAAAAGCTGGAAACAATTCAAAATCCCCCTCACGGCATCGGCCACGGAATCCAACGCCCGACTCGTTATCCTGGCGGAACTTCCAGGTACGCTGTGGTTGGACTTCGTGTCGCTGTTTCCCTCGGCAACCTGGAAAGACCGGCCGAACGGCCTGCGGCCCGACATCGCCCAGATGATCGCAGACCTCAAGCCCGGCTTCGTCCGCTTCCCCGGCGGCTGCGTCGTCGAGGGCGGCACGGTCGAAACCGCGT
>CAZDTD010000152.1:0-8605 GCA_964507995.1 uncultured Pirellulales bacterium
GTAGATCTGCTGGTCGCCCGTATCGGCGTTCTTGAGCAAGGTCCAGAACGTCCAGACGCCCTCGTAATCGGACGCGCTGCCCGCTTTGCTGATCCGGTTGTAGCCGGGCCCGCCCGTGTCGAAGTAGATCGTCCCATCGCTCCAGGGCAGGTGAGCGCTCATCCGTCTCGCATCGTTGTTGGCGGGATCGGAGAACGCGCCGAAGATGAAGTTGGCCTGGGGTTGCGCGGCCGGATCGCCGTACGCCCAGAAGCACACGGTGGCCTGGGTCGTGATCGTGGACCAGGACGCCGCGGGAACGTCCACATAGTTCGTCCCGGTAAAGTTCAGGGCGTCGCCGAATTTGCCCTCCACCCAATCGGGGTTGATGATCGTGCCGTCGTAGCCCCGGCCGGAACTGTCCTTGGCGACCGCACCCTCGCCATCATTGAATTTCCACCAGCCCACCAGAGCGGCATCGGACACGCTCGCAAGGGTCACCCCCAGAACAAACACCAGGGGCAGCAGTGCACGGACTCTTCTGTCGTACATGGCGATCCTCCTTCACAGATGTTTCGACGATTCTGGTTGCAGTGTTTCGTTTCACACCCTCGTGATACGGGCGACGTTTCCCATGTGCCGTGTGATCGGACGAACCCTACAGAATGGACTTGTAGGCGTAGGCATCCATCGCGAAATCGAAATCCTCCATCTCCTCGTTGTCCTGCGGAGTCCTGTAGAACTGGAAAGTCCCCGGCTCATGCAGCGCCTTGAGATTCCATTCAACCAATCCGCGACTGAGCCAGCGATGCATATCGACCCGGCCGTCCGCGAAGCTCAGCGTGCTGTTGTTGTCGCGGTGCCAGATGCCGAAGGGGTCCACCCAGCGTTTGCTCCTCGGCTGAATCACCCAGGACCCCTCGTTATAGCCTCGCGGATCGCACTCGGCAATGAACACGATCTTGTTGGCCGGCTGTTTGATATCCGTATAGTTCTTGCAGGGCTTGATTTCCCAGGTGGTGTCGGGATCGTTGACGCCGTTCATGCCGCCGGCGATGGAGTACGTACGATAGGCGTACTTGTGGTTCGGGTTGTTCTTGCGTTTGTCGGAAGGACATCGGTAGACCTCGACCTTCTTCACATACGGCCACAGCGTGCCCTTCTTGATGTATTCCTTCTTTTCTTCGACGGTGGAATTGGCGCCGTTGGGCGGGATCTGCACCCAGGAGCCCTGGTCGGACCATTCGGGCATGCCGCAAACCAGCTTGGCGTCATTCTCATCCTTGTACATCAGCCAGGCCAGGGTCAGCGTTCGCACATTGCCGCGGCATTGGATGCTGCGGGCCTGCTCCCTGGCAACGTGCAAAGAGGGCATGAGGATCGACATGAGGATCGCGATGATCGCAATGACGACGAGTAACTCGATGAGTGTGAAAGCCCTTCTGTGCATGGTTTTCCTCCGGCATCCTTACACGTCTGAATCTCTCGGGCCGTCAAAATTTCCGTCGGCGTGATGCGTCGCCATCTGGCGGGCCAGGCCAGCCGATTCCACTGCCTGTCAAAAAACGATCATGCCGGGGCGATCTATCGTCCCAGTATAGTTTTCGGACAACCCGGTCGTCAAGTGTATTTGATTTTTCGACTTTCCGTTTCGATTTTCCGATATACCCCTGCCGAACAGTGGACAAACAAACAAAAAAACGCTATAATTTAGGGTGCTATGATTTTGAGACGTTGGAAGCACGTTTTCCCAGGTTGGACACTGGCGGTTCTGGGGGCAATGGTCTTGTCGCCAGCCTTTGCGGACGAGCCGGCAATCACATCATCGGCTTTCTGGAAGAACGAAATCGCATTCCCCTACGATACGTTCTGCGCCCGCGGCATTTCGAAGGAGACCGCCAAGTGGGTCAAGTTCACGATCCTCCTGGAGCCCTACGATCCGAACATCGTCTATTTCCAGGATTCCACGAAGTACGCCTACCACTACAGTTTCGCCGTCGCGGCGTTCGATCCGTTCCTCGGGATGACGACACAGCAGTTCAACGCGGTCTCCCTGTTCGAGCAGAACCAGCAGGTCATTCTGGGCACGGTAATCCTGCCTCCCGCGGCCGTCTGGCCGACAGAACCCAAGTTCCCCGAATATGGCATCCAGTTCGTCCGGCAGGACCCGTTTACCCGAGAGGAAATCCGAGACCTGTTCAATCGGGTGAAAGCCTGCGTGGCAGCTCCGAACGACGTGCCGGCATTCTATTTCCCGACCTACGAGCAACAGGCCGCCGCGACGGCCAATCGCGACTGGTTCGAATCGCAGGGGATCCCGGTCAGTTCGACCGCGCGATGGGCCAGCGGAAACACCTGTTACGCCGAGGGCTGGGCCTTTGGCGTCGTCAAGTTCTTCCCAGGCAACGAGATTGCGGCCGCCTACCACAGCGGCGTCCTGGAGCCGGGCGATATCCTTCTCACTGACGGCGTGCCTGCCGAGGTTCCTTTCGTCGCGGGCATTATTTCGCTGGCGGCTTCGACGCCCAACTCCCACGTCGCAATCCTCGCGAGGACCTACGCGTCGCCGTTCGTGCACCTGGCGGGCGCCAACGACGCCCAACGAGCCCAGGAACTCCTCGGCCACAGGATCCTGTTCAGCGCCTATGAGAGGGACAGCGGGACCGAAATTCTACTGATCGACACGGACCTTGTCGTGAACGACGACGCGGCGGCGCAGATCCTTCGATTGAAGGAACCCGCGCCGCTGACCATCCAACCGGTCGCGTCTCTGGGCGTGTTCGGCCTATCGACCGAGGGCCTGTCCCCATCCGACATCCAATACGTCGGAGGCAAGGCAACCAATTTCGCCATCCTGCGAGCGGCGATTCCCGACAACTCGCCCGAGACCGTCGCGCTGACCTTCGATCTGTGGAAGGCGTTTCTCAGCCAGCCGCTGACGCCCATCCCGCCGCTCACGCTCGGGCCTGGAGAGCACATCTTGTTCTGGGCCAACGGCGACACGGCTCAGGGTCCCACGCACACGAGTTTTCGACTGAGCAAGGACGGCGAATCGGTGGGGCTCTTTGACGTCGATGGCGCCACGCCGATCGATGCGGTCGAGTTCGGACCCCAGGCCAGGGACGTCTCGTTCGGACGGTCCACCGACGGAAGCGACACATGGCAATCGTTCACCACGCCGACGCCCGGGCGACCCAACGGCCCCGGCGACAGCGGTTCCGGCCTGCTCATCAACGAGGTCATGGTGGACAACGAGCAGACCATCGAGGACCCCTGCGAGGCCGGCGAATACCCCGACTGGATCGAACTCTACAACGCCTCGGATGAGACTATCACCCTGAACGGCCTGTACCTGACGGACGATCTGAACGAGCCGACTCAGTGGCAGATTCCGCCCGAGATCGTCGGCCCGACGCTTCGGGAGGAAATCGCCCGACGACTCGCCCAATACACGTTCTATCCGCCTTCGGACATGCAGGCTCTCTCGCAGGACCTGGCCTCCATCCGGAATCTGTTCACCCACGCCGAGGTCACTGGGTTCAGCGACGCGATGCAGGCGGGCGTCCTCGCCGTGCTGACCGATCCGCAATACGGCTTCGATCCGACCGCCCCGCTGCGATTCCGCAGTTCGACCAACGTCGAGGACAGCATGGACTTCATCGGAGCCGGACTGTACGACAGTTTCAGCGGCTGCCTGGCCGATGCGCTCGACTCCGACGAAGAAGGCCCCTGTGGCTGCGACCCAAACCGGCAGTCCGAGAAGGACGTCTTCCAGGCGATCCGGCAGGTCTTCGCCAGCTTCTACAACGACAACGCGTTTCTGGAGCGACTGCGTCACGACGTCGATGAAGCGGACGTCGGCATGGCCATGGCGGTCCACCACTCCTTCCCGGACGAAATCGAGCTGGCCAACGGCGTGGCCACCGTGGACAAGACAAGCAACGAAACCACGATCTCCTTCGTCACCCAGTCGGGCGCCGTCTCGGTAACGAATCCCGAAGACGGCTCGATTCCGGAAGAAGTCACCGTGACCCTTTATGAATCGGGCAGCATGGTGCCCGCCAAACTCAAGCAGCCGTCCAGCCTGGTCCGCCTGGGCGATACGGTCATGACCTGGCGGGACGACTACGCGACCCTGACCGACCTGCTCGTTCGCGTCAGCGACGAGTTTGCGAGGACCACCGGGCGAACCGAGCATGTCCTCGACGTGGAATACAAAAAAGTCGCTCCCGGCGGCCGCATCCTGCCCGCAGGCGGACTGGTCATCAAGCAGGTGCGTCAGATCCCAGTTCCGGACACGACGCAGACGCCCTTCCTGGCCAACCAGGTCATGGAATTCGAGGTCTATTCCGGCGAGGTCGTCGTGGACGAGGCGGTAGACGTCTTCGCAGACCATCGGCTCAAGTCTCGATGGACCTTTGAAACCCGAAGCGGCATTCTCGACGCCAACGCGCTCCAGGAGGGCCTCTACACCCGCGTGCAAATCGAGTGCCTTGACGAAGATCGGATCCGCACGATCGCGGGACCGATGTCCCTGCTGCCGGACGCCAAACATGAGTCGGGGACCGATTGGACCGCCGATCGCTGGCGTCTGAACGACCTGTCGAATCCACGAACCTGCTGCTTGACGACCACGGATATCCCCACGGTCGTCGAGGCGTCGGAATGCCCGATCTTCACGCTCCCGGATCTCGGTTGCGCCGGCTTCAACGTCCCTTACAGGTTCCTCACGCTGGACATCCGGTACGACAACGAGGTCGACTCGTGGACCGCGACCGGGGTCGAACCGAACAACGCAAGCCGGCTGCACCTGTGGCATCGAGAGGACGCAAGCGACGAGGACATCCCGCAGGAACGCCGGCTCGCTTCGAACGGCGTGTCGATCACATCCCGCTTCTACTATCCCCCGCTGCCGAAAGGGCTGCTGGGTTGGGAGTTTGCAGGCGGCAATACCGCCCCTGTGAAACGGTGGGACCAGACCACGATCGAGGGCTTGACCACAGAGGCCATCGTCCTGAAGGGCTACTACTCGCAGACGTTCCGCCCGGAGCATCACAACCTCAGGGAGCACCTGCTGTTCGAGCCCCGACTCGAACCCGGGATCTCCACGAATACCCTCGCCGAGCTCCAGGAGAAAAACATCCGCTTCATCCACCTGATCGTGGACAAAGACGGCGCAGGCGCCGACGAATCACGAATCGTCACCTATGGTTTCTAAGGGACTATCACAGGACGCCTTCAAAAGCCAGGCGAATTGAACCCTGCGACACCGACCAAACTCACGCCAGTCAGTTCTCTGGAATCAGTTCCCATCACAGCCCTGGGTGGTCCTTCCCCTAATCAATCCATCAGATATCCTCGGCGTCATCCACCGGTTCGCCTGATGAGTTTCGACAAACAAGTTCGGTAGCGTGTACCACCGCTCTGGCGGACTTCGTGCCGACAGTAATGTAGCCCAGCCGCCCCCGGCTGGGATCATAATGTGGTCCAGCCGCCCCCGGCTGGGATCGCTGGGATCACCCCCGAGGGCGGGGGTGCCACACTGCCACACGGTTCGATTGCCGATTGTGCCCGTCGAAACTCATTAGAGTCAAGTCGGTCTAAGGTACTGTGACTTGGAGCAAGAAGGTCTTCAGCGGCTCCACACCTTCTTCCCACGGCCTGCGATAGACGAGCTTGAGAGTCATCTGCCCTGGATGGACCGCCTTGAAATCGAAGCTCTCCCACCCACCAGCCCCGACAAGGGGTGGATCGCCTGTCTCGCGTGGCTTGAACTGTGCCTCGCCCATCTGCTCCACGGTGGAGTCCTGGTGATCCACCCATTCCCATCGATACCCCGTACTGGGATTCGATTCGAGCGTAACGGTAAATACCTGGCCCAGCACCACCGTGACCCGTCCGTCATACGGCTCCCACCAGAGGCGGGGATAATCCAACCCTTCGGCAATCTTCCAGATATCATTGGTCCCGTTGGCCGCCTCGCCCACGAAGTCCCATCCCGCTTCCAGGAACGTCGCGGCTGTCTGCATCTCGGCTGTGGTCTTGCCTGTGCCGCCGGCGCTGGTAGCTTGGCCTGAGGTCTGGACGTTCCACACACAGGCGGTGACGGTTCCGCCAATGGATTCTGCCCATTCCGAGACCCACCGTACTCCTATCAGCCCACCCGCACCCTCCCCGTTGCCGATCACAGTACCGGCGCTGTAGCAGTCGCTCACCTCGCCCCCATTAGTACCCACAAGGCCGCCGACATCGGAGTCGCCGATGACCACTCCGGTGCTGTAACAGTGGGTGAGCCCGGCGGAGTTGAACCCGATCAGTCCACCCACATGGGACCTGCCGGTGACCATGCCGGTGCTGTAGCAGCGCATCACGGTGCCCTCGCGGTTCTCGCCCACCAGACCACCCACGTCCGAGTCCGAGCCGGTTACGTTGACGTCTACGACCGCGAGGTCCTTCACCTCCGCGCCGGGCCCCAGCCCCCCAAACAGGCCGATGCAACCCTCGCCCGTGACCGTCAAGTGGAAGACCCTGTGGCCATTGCCATCGAAGACACCGATGAAGGCATCGTAGTAGCCTGCCCCGATGGGACTGAAAGCGGGCCTGCCGTCCTTGCCGTCGAAGGCCGACAGGTCAATATCCGCCATGAGTCTGAAGTGCTTGTCCCAATCGCAGAGAGTCAGACCCACCATCCTGAGTTCGTCAGCAGTGTAGATCAGGTAAGGATCGGCTTGGCTCCCACTGCCGCCCCCATAGTAGTAGACTCTTGGCAAAGGCACTCCCCGTGCGTTCTCCCACGACAGCCTTGGGCAATCTCGCCCCTCGTCAATCGTCCAGAGACGGTCGCCCACCCAGCACGTGAAACTCCATGCGGTCTGCATCTCAGAGGTGGTCAGACCGGTGCCGCCAGCGCTCCAGGTCTGGCCCGAGGTCTGGACGTCCCAGAAGCTCCAAGTGACACTGCTGTTCAGGTAGTTGTCGCCCACGAGCCCACCGACATCGGAAGTGCCGGTAACGGAACCGGTGCTGTAGCTCGTAGCGATGGTGCCATCGTTCCAACCCACAAGACCGCCGATAGAGGAAGTGCCGCTAACCGAGCCGGTGCTGTAGCTTGCGGTGATGCTGCCATCAGGATTCGTGCCCACGAGGCCGCCGACATCGGAATCTCCGCTGACCAAGCCGCTGCTGTAGCTTGTGGTAATGCTGCCCCAGTGGTTATCGCCCACCAAGCCGCCGACAGAATCCTTCCCGGTAATCACGCCTGTGCTGTGGCACTCGCTTATTACGCCGGGATTCACCCAGCCCGGGGCAGAAACACTGTTCGTACCCACCAAGCCACCGACACAACTCTCGCCGGTAACCCAACCGGTGCTGTAGCAGTGGCTGATGGTGCCCCCATTCCTGGCCGCGAGGCCACCGACGTCGCAG
The DNA here is from genome assembly GCA_964507995.1 of uncultured Pirellulales bacterium. Classification (GTDB taxonomy): domain Bacteria; phylum Planctomycetota; class Phycisphaerae; order Sedimentisphaerales; family Anaerobacaceae; genus PLanc-01. Next base: position 7,405 of record CAZDTD010000152.1, read on the forward strand.
CCTAAGCCGCTTACGTTGACATCGATTAGTCCGAGGTCCTTGATCTCCCCGACCAGCCACCCGAACAGGCCCAAACGCCAAGAGGTTCCACCTGCAATCGTCAGATGCGAGATCGTGTGACCACTGCCATCAAAGACGCCGCCGAAGGAGTGTCCATAAAAAAGATTGCCCCGGTAGCCCGCCACCCCGATGACCGCCGTGTCGAAGACCTTGCGGCCGGGGAGGTTGGGGTCGAGGTCGATGTCGGCGGTCAGGATGAAGTGCTTGTCGTAGTCATTGGGATCCTCGCCCAGGGCGATCAGATCGGCGGCCGTGGCGATCTGGTACGGGTCGTTCGGCTCGCCCGTCCCGCCGCTGTATTTGGCGTAGGCAGGGAAAGCAGCAAGGCAGGCTGCGATCAGAATAGAGACTGCCCGCACAACGTGGGAACCACTCGCCTCCAACATATCTGTTCCTCCATCCCCCCAATGCTCAGCAGAAAGACGGCCGCCTGCCCACCGGCATACAGGATGGTGCCTCAACGAAGAATTGCCAAAATGTAGTATACCAGACAGGCGGCTTCCACGTCAATCTTGAGGCGTGGAGATATCCGGCCCAGCCGGAGAGCCTCAAACCCGCGAGCGGACTGGGCGGGTGGATGCCGACCCAGTCAGGTAGGGCAAGCGCAAAGTCGCTCGTCGAATCTCACGAATGTCATTGCGACGACCACCGCGACGAAGCAATCTCGATTCCCCGCGTGGGAGATTGCTTCGCTGCGCTCGCAATGACATCCCCAAAGGCATGTTTCAGCGACTTTGCGTTCGCCCTGCCCAGTCAGGCATATTTTATGCGGATCGGTCGTGCGGAGTCCCGCCGGGAGACCACCGCTATGCGTCGCACGTCTTCACTGCCTGCACGAGCGACTCCAGCGCGCTGCGGACGGGGGTATACTCATGGGCGACGTAGCCCTGATAGCCGACCTCGACGATCGCCCTCATGACTGCGGGGTAGTAGATCTCCTGGTTCTCGTCCAGCTCGTGCCGGCCCGGCACGCCGGCGGTGTGGAAATGCCCAATGTAATGGATGTTCTGCTGGATTGTGGCGATCAGGTCGCCTTCCATGATCTGCATGTGATAGATGTCGAAGAGCAGTTTGAATCGCGGGGAATTCACCCGCCGGCACAGCTCGAAGGCCCAGGCGTAGTTGTCGCACATGTAGCCCG
>CAZDTD010000153.1:0-8542 GCA_964507995.1 uncultured Pirellulales bacterium
GTTGTCATGCTTTCCGTTCGTGAGGCCGCTGAGGTGCTTGGCGTCTCGCAGAAGACCGTCTATCGCTGGATCAAGGACGGGCGGGTGCCCTCGCGCCGTCTAGGCGGACAACACTTCATCGAGCGATCCGAGGTGAACAACCTCGTCATCCGCGATGGTCTGGGCCCTCTGCCGGATGAAGCGCAGGAGACAGACGACCATCAGGACATCTCCCTGCACGACATGCTCACGCGAGGCGGGGTCTTCTACCGCGTCGGCGGCGCCACGAAAAAGGATGTTTTGCAAAACGCCTTGAGTATGGTCAAGGGCGTGGATGAGAGCGCATCGAGTCCCCTGTTCCAGATGTTCCTGGCGAGGGAAGAACTGGCCTCGACCGCCATCGGGGACCACATCGCCATCCCACACGCCCGGGGTTCGCTCGTGGGATACATCCGCCAGCCGATCCTGTCGTTGTCGTTCCTCGAAACACCAATTGATTACGGGGCCCTCGACGGCAAACCCGTTTACGCGTTGTTTTTGTTGATTTCCCCCAACGTGCGCACGCACTTGCGGGTCCTGGCCAGGTTGTCGTTCTGCCTGCACGCCCCGGAGTTCAAACGGACAGTCCTGAACCAGGCCTCGCGTGAGACGATCTTGAATACCCTCGCCCAGACGGAGGCCCGGCTCCCCCAGGGTTCGTGAAGGATCACCCATGCAAGTCTTTATCTCGGGTTGCGTCATCCTGGTGCTCTCGGGCGCAGCGGCAGTCTTCCTCGGCCGCTACAGAACCGCGTCGTGGGCGGCCGCCCTCGGCGTCTGGGCGGGCTGCGGCACGGCCTTGATCCCGGTGATTGCGACTCTGACCGGCCAGGCCGTGGAGCCGATGCAAGTCGCCTGGAGCATGCCCGGCGGGTCGCTCTCCTTCGGTCTGGACGGTCTGTCCGCGTTCTTCTGCCTGCCGATCCTGCTGGTCGCTCCGCTGGCGGCGACGTACGGTTGCGAATACCTCGCCCATGAGAAGAAACCCCTCGGCTCGATTCTGTTCTTCTTCAATATCCTCGTCGCCAGCATGCTCCTGCTGATGGCGGCCCGCAACGGACTGCTGTTCCTCGTCGTCTGGGAGATCATGGCGATCAGCTCATTCTTCCTCGTCATTTTCGACGATGAGCACGCCCACGTACGGCAGGCCGGCTGGACGTACCTGATCGCGACGCATATCGGTACAGGGGCACTGCTCGTCTTCTTCGCTTTGCTGGGCAGGCAGGCGGGTTCGTTGGAATTCAACGACATGGCGACCGCGAAACTGGCTCCGGCGATGGCCAGCGTCCTGTTTGTCCTGGCGGTGGTCGGGTTCGGCTCGAAGGCGGGATTCTTCCCCCTGCACGTCTGGCTGCCCGAGGCGCACCCGGCGGCGCCGAGCCACGTGTCGGCGCTGATGTCCGGCGTCATGATCAAGACCGGCATCTACGGCCTGCTCCGCGCCGTGACGTTCCTCGGCGCGCCGCTGCCCGCCTGGGGCTGGACCCTCGTCATCATCGGCCTGGCGTCGGGCATCCTGGGCGTCGCGTTCGCACTGGCCCAGCACGATCTCAAACGCCTCCTGGCCTATCACAGCGTGGAGAACATCGGCATCATCACCCTGGGCATCGGCGCCGGCCTGCTCGGGCTGAGCTGGAATCAACCGGCGCTGGCGGTGCTCGGCTTCGGCGGCGGCATCCTCCACGTATTGAACCACGCGGTCTTCAAGAGCCTCTTGTTCCTCGGAGCCGGCGCCGTCGCCCAGAGCACGCACACGAGAGACATCGACCACTTGGGCGGCCTGCTCAAGTCCATGCGATGGACCGGCGTCGCCTTCCTCGTCGCCTCGGCGGCCATCTCCGGCCTGCCTCCCTTCAACGGCTTCGTCAGCGAGTTTCTCATCTATCTCGGCGGCTTCACCGGCGTTCGATCCGACGCGCCGGAAACGGTCGTCCTGGCCATCCTGGTCATCGGCGGCCTGGCCATCATCGGAGGCCTCGCCGCAGCCTGCTTTACCAAGGCGTTCGGCACGGTCTTTCTCGGCGAGCCGCGAAGCGACCACGCTGCGAACGCCCACGAGGTCGGCGGACTGATGCGTTGGCCCATGGCCATACTCGCAGCGATCTGCCTCGGCATCGGCCTGCTTGCGCCGCTGGCGGTCAGAACGGTCCTGCCTGCGGTGCAGTTCCTGACGGGAACCGTCGGCACGCCGCCAAGCGATCCTTCCGGCATGGCGATCCAGGTCCTCTCCAGCGTCGCGTGGCTCTCGTTCAGCCTGCTCGTCCTGGCGACGGCCTTGTACGTCATCCGACGCCGTCTGCCGCGAGGACAGGAGCAGACAGTGACCGGGACCTGGGACTGCGGCTATGCACGTCCCACCGCGCGGATGCAGTACACCGCGTCGTCGTTCGCACAGCCGCTCACCGACCTGTTCCGACTCGTCTTGAGGACGCGGAAACGGGGCGACCGGGTCCGGGGATTCTTCCCGAAGGCGGCCACGTTCGGCACAGAGACGCCGGACGCAGCGAGGGAGTGGCTGTTCGCGCCCCTGTTCCGCACCATCGACCGCGTCGCGGCCCCCATCCGCCGGATGCAGCATGGCCGCGTGCATGAATACCTCCTCTATATCGCAATCGTCCTGATCGTTCTGCTGATCTGGAAGGCGGGAGGCCGGCCATGACAATCCTGCACTGGACGCTTCCGCTGGCCGCGTGGGTCCTCGCACCGCTGATGCTCGGGATCATCAACCGCGTCAAGGCGGTCTTCGCCGGACGAAGGGGCCAGCCCCTGCTGCAATTGTACTACGACCTGTTCAAGCTGCTGCGAAAGGCGTCCGTTTACAGCCGCTCGACGAGCCTGGTGTTCCGCATCGCGCCGTCGGTGACGCTCGCCTGCACGGCGATCTGCGCCACGCTCATCCCCTGGGGTACCCTACGAGCGCCGGTCGCCTTCACAGGGGACATCATCCTGCTGGCCTACCTGCTGGGCCTGGCGCGGTTCTCCACGGTCCTGGCGGCCCTCGACACCGGCTCGGCCTTCGAGGGCATGGGCGCCAGCCGGGAAGTTCAGTTCGCAGCGCTCGCAGAGCCCTCGTTCTTCTTCGGCATGCTGGTCCTCGTCCTCAGCGCCGGGAGCATCGGGCTCTCGGACGTCATGTCCGGCATTCCAACGGCTACGTGGCAGACGTCGAGCATCCTGCTGATCCTCGTCGCCTGCTCCTGGTTCGTCCTGCTGTTGACGGAGAACTCCCGCATCCCGATCGACGACCCGAACACGCACCTGGAGTTGACGATGATCCACGAGGTCATGGTGCTCGACTACACCGGGCCGGACTTCGCGTACATCCTGTACGGCGCCTCGCTGAAGCTTTGGATCTTCGGGGCCCTCGTGGTGAATTTGATCGCGCCGCTGCGATCCGTGCCGGCGTGGGGACAGGCCCCGCTGTTTTTGCTCGGGATGGGAATCGTCGCGGTCCTGGTGGGCGTCGTGGAATCCGTCCTGGCGAGACTGCGGCTGCTCCAGGTGCCGAAGGTCCTGATCGGCTCGGCGGCGCTGGGCGTGATCGCATTGATCGTGGAACTGATGGAGTAGGACCCACACACATGGATATCATTTCCGTCCTCCTGATCCTGTCCTGCCTGCTGTTGCTCGGCTCCAGCCGCCTGAACATGGCGATCCGCGTGGCGGCCGTCCAGGGCTTTCTGCTCGGGATTCTCCCGGTGATCGGATCCCTGGGCGAATTCTCCGCGGGCATCGGGGTCCTGAGCGTCAGCACACTGATTTCCAAGGGCATTCTGCTGCCCTGGCTGATGAGCATCTGCCTGCGGAACATGGAGATTCGCAGGGAGATCGAGCCGTTCATTGGCTTCGGCTCGTCCCTCTTGTGCGGCACAGGCCTGCTGGGCCTGGCGGTCTGGGTCACGGCCCGCATGCACCTGACGCAGAATGAAGCCCATGCGGTCCTGATGACCAGTTCCTTCTTCCTGATCTTCACCGGCCTGTTTCTCATGGTCACGCGGCGCAAGGCCCTCACGCAATCGCTCGCCTACCTCGTCCTGGAGAACGGCGTCTACGGCGTAGGTGTCAGCATGAACCTGGACTTCCCGTTCATCGTGGAACTCGGCATCCTGCTGGATGTGTTCGTGGGCGTGTTCCTCATGGGCAATCTCCTGTTCCACCTGGATCGCGAGTTCGAGCACATGGACGTGGACAAGCTCACCGCGTTGTCCGACGTGACGGAGTCGCCGACCACCGGCGGGGAGGAGATCGCATGATGACGCTGTTGCTGTGGATCATCCTGCTGCCGGCAGCCGTCGGGCTCGCGTCGTACCGGATCCGCTCGCACGGCCTGAGGCGAACGCTCTGGGTCGTCACGGCCGCCGTCCACTTCGCGCTGTCGATCACCGCCGCGATGCAGCCGGAGGCGGCCGAACTCGGCCGCTGGATCGGGTTGGACGCGCTCAGCGCGATCTTCCTCGTCCTGACGAGCCTGCTGTTTCTCGGGGCAAGCGTCTACGGCGTCGGCTACGTCGCCCGCGAGCCCGTGGCGCCTCGGCCCGACTTCGAGGACGGCAGCCTCTTCAAGAATGAGCCGGAATCCGTATTCACAGGCGGAATCCTGCTGCTGCTGGCCACGATGAGCCTGGCGATTGTCAGTCGGCACCTGGCGCTGCAGTGGGTCGCCATCGAGGCCACCACGCTTGCCAGCGCCCCGCTGATCTACTTCCACCAGAACCGCCGGTCGCTCGAGGCCGCCTGGAAGTACCTGATCCTGTGCTCGGTGGGCATCGCCATGGCGCTGCTCGGGATCTTCTTCATCCGAATGGCCATGCAGGGGGAAACGCGGGACCTGACGCTCGCGGCCCTGCTCGGGCAGGCGGCGACGCTGAACCCCAAATGGCTCTCGACCGCCTTCATCTTCATGCTCGTTGGCTACGGCACGAAGATGGGCCTGGCGCCGCTGCACTCCTGGCTGCCCGACGCCCACAGCGAGGCGCCGTCGCCCGTTTCGGCGCTGCTGTCCGGGGCGTTGCTCAACTGCGCCTTCCTCGGCATCCTGCGGGTGCAGCAGGTCTGCGCCGCGGCCGGCATGGCCGCCTTCGGCGGCGATCTGCTGATCCTCCTGGGACTGCTCTCAATGGGCTTGGCCGGCGTCTTTATCCTGCGACAGGCCGACTACAAACGCATGCTCGCCTATTCCAGCGTCGAGCACATGGGCATTCTGGCGGTCGCGGTCGGGATGGGCGGTCTCGGCCTGTTCGGCGCGATGCTGCACGCACTCAACCATTCCATCGTCAAGGCGATGCTGTTCTTCACAGCGGGCAACATCCTGGCCCATTTCCGCACGAAGGACACCGCGAAGGTCCAGGGCGTCTGCAGCGTCCTGCCGATCTCGGGGGCCCTGTGGATCGCAGGCTTTCTCGCTATCACAGGCTCGCCGCCGTTCGGGACGTTCATCAGCGAGTTCACGATCCTGCGGGCCTCGCTCGAACAGGGCCGGTGGGTCGTCGCAGGGCTCTACAGCGTGTTTCTGCTGGTGATCTTCGTCGGCATGTCGATCATCGTCCTGCGGATGGCGCTGGGCAAATCCGAGCAGAGCCGGACGCGGGAGTCCTGGACCACGGTTCTCTCGCCGCTGGTGTTTGCCCTGCTGGCGCTGCTGCTGGGCCTGTACCTGCCTGCACCGCTCGTGGACAAGCTGCACGGCGCCGCCGACCTGTTGGGAGGGCTGCCGAAATGACGACGTGTGCGCAGATTCACAACGGCCAGGCGATTGCCTGGAAGGATGTCCCCGAGCTGGCGGTTCAGGAGTGGCGCGACGCGGTGTTGGAGCGAATCCACAAGGGCAGGAGGATCTCCGCCCTCTTCGGCGCGCCGGACGGCAAAGAGGTCATTCTCGTGGCCGTCCTGACGAACGACCGGCAGGCCGTGATGGAGCTGTGCCGGACCCGCGTTCGCGACTCGTATCCGGCCCTCGCGCCGGAGGCGCCGCAGGCCCACTGGTTCGAACGAGAGATCGCCGAGCAATGGGGCGTCGTGCCGCAGGGCCATCCGTGGCTCAAGCCCATCCGATTCCATCCCTCGTATACGGGCCGCGACGCCTGGGACCGGGACCGGTCCCAACCGATCGAGCCGTGCGTCACCGACTACTTCCGCGTCGAGGGCGAGGAAGTCCACGAGGTCGCGGTCGGCCCCGTTCACGCCGGGATCATCGAGCCGGGTCATTTCCGATTCCAGTGCCACGGCGAGAACGTCTTTCACCTGGAGATCGAGCTCGGCTTTCAGCACCGCGGCATCGAGCGGACCCTCGTCGGCGGCCCGGATTTCCGCACCGCTCACGTCATGGAGACTCTCGCAGGCGATACGACCATCGGGCACGCGACCGCCTACTCCTCGATCATCGAGGCGCTCGGCGACGCCGCCGTCCCGCCACGAGCCCATTCAATTCGGGCCATCGCCCTCGAACTGGAGCGGCTCGCCAACCACACGGGCGATCTCGGCGCGTTGGGTAGCGACGTCGGATTCCTGCCGACCGCTTCGTATTGCGGCCGGCTCCGGGGCGACTTCCTCAATATCACCGCCCTGCTGTGCGGCAACCGGTTCGGACGCAATCTCGTCCGACCGGGCGGCGTGCGATTCGATCCGACGCCGCAGACTTTGGAAGAGTTGAAGAACCGCCTCAATAAGACGTTCGACGACACACAAAACGCGGTGAGCCTGCTCTGGGACACGCCTTCGGTGATGTCCCGATTCGACGGGACCGGCGCCGTTTCCCGTCAGGACGCGGCGAAGTTGGGACTCGTCGGTCCGGCGGCCCGCGCCAGCGGCGTCAACCTCGACGTGCGAAGCGATCTGCCCTGGGGCGGCTACCAGTTGCACCCGCTGCCGTCGGTCACCTGGCACACGGGCGATGTCGCCGCACGGGCCTATGTGCGATGGTTCGAGATCGAGAAATCCGTTGAGTTCATCACAGAAGAGCTGCGCGCCCTGCCCGCCGGACCGGTTGTACAGGAAACTCACCCGCCCGCCGGCGAACATCTGGCGGTGGCCCTCGTCGAAGGCTGGCGAGGCGAGATCTGCCATGTGGGTCTCACGGACGAGCGAGGCCGGCTGCGACATTACAAGGTCGTCGATCCGTCGTTCCACAACTGGTTCGGACTGGCCATGGCCCTGCGAGACCAGCAGGTCTCCGATTTCCCGCTATGCAACAAGAGTTTCAATCTGTCCTATTGCGGACATGATCTGTAAGAGCAAATCCGAAATCCGAATGTCGAAATCCAAAACAAATCCAAATGCCGCAATTCCAAATGACCGAAACGCTGTCACGCGTCAAGCGACCCGTTTGGGATTTTCGATTTGGGTCGTTCGTGCTTGTTTCGAATTTCGGATTTCGAGCTTCGGATTTTTGTTGAGGTATTCGTCATGTTGAGAATCCTGCGGGCCAGATGGAAACAGGGGTATCGAACGGTGGGCTTCCCGGACAAGCCGCCGGTGCTGCCTGTGATGTACCGCGGCCGGCCGAGGTGCGACGTCGCCAAGTGCCAGGCAGGTTGCAACGCCTGCGTCGAAGCCTGCCCGACCGGCGCGATGTGCAGGAAAGAGGATGAGCTGAGCATCGACCTCGGCCGGTGCCTGTTCTGCACGGACTGCACGGACGCCTGCCCGACCGGGGCAATCGAGTTCACGCGCGAGCACTGCATGGCGACACGCACCCGTGAGGCCCTCGTGACGGACGGCCAAACCTATGAGGCGGCCAAGGCCCTCGACGGCGAGGCCCGCCGGCTCTTCGGCCGCTCGCTCAAGCTCCGCGAAGTCTCCGCCGGCGGCTGTAACGCCTGCGAGGCCGACACGAACGTGCTCGGCACCATCGTCTACGATCTCGGCCGCTTCGGAATCCAGTTCGTCGCATCGCCCCGCCACGCGGATGGCCTGCTGATCACAGGCCCGGTCCCGCGGAACATGGAACTGGCCCTCAAGAAGACCTACGAAGCCACCGCCCAACCGAAGCTCGTCATCGCGGTCGGCGCATGCGCCATCTCGGGCGGCGTGTTCGCGGACAATCCCGAGGCCGGCAAAGGGGCCGGCGAGGTGGTCCCCGTCGATCTCTACGTCCCCGGCTGCCCGCCCCATCCGTTCACGATCCTCGACGGCCTGCTCCGGCTGCTCGGGCGAATCGAGTGACAATCCAGATCACCAGCAATGGACCCGGCCGTGGAGCTGCCGCCCGCGGGCGAGGGCCTGTCGGGCTGTTTCCTGTTCCAGGCCGATCAGGTTGATCCCGCGGTCCACGGTGTTGCGGAAGATCGTCTCCATGTCGTTGAGGGCCGGCTGCGTCACGTTCACCGCGTGGACGCCCGACAGGCCCGCGACCTTGGGGATGAAGTGATCGCCTCGGGTTCCTTGAGGGCGTCATTGACCAGGACATGCGGCCATTCCACAGACGGCAGTGACGCCCGGCGCCGCCTCGGCGAGAAAACGTCCAGCCCGGCTCGCCCATCGGCGAACGCCTTCCACCGGTCGAGCAGTTCCTCTTCGACCTGCGGAT
>CAZDTD010000154.1:0-8423 GCA_964507995.1 uncultured Pirellulales bacterium
GCGACGATCACAGCGCCCATAATACTGGATGTCCCGAGTCCGCTGCCCTTCGGAATCGCGGCCAGCGTGGTCAGCTCGATGCCGCCGCCAAAAGCCTCGAGCGTTTTCTTCAGGCTCTTCCTTCCGGCTCGGCCGCCGCCGGTGGTCAGGCCGGAGAGGATCATGGCGGCCTTCGCCAGGGCGAAGCTGCCTGTCGCGTGGCGGTAGTCCATCAGGTCGTCGAAGTCCCGTACCTCGATGCGCACGCCCAGATCGATGGAGCCGATCCGAATCACCGGTTCATCGATCACCCGAACGTAGGCCTGGATAGGCGGCTGGCCGTTCAAATCGATGGCGGCGTTCGTCACGCAGCCGCCCCATTCGAGCGAATAAGGCGGCGTGTCGGTCCAGCCGCCGCCGATATCCAGTCGGGCGGGAGCCCTGGCCCACACGATCTCGTCGCTTCGCAGCACGCTGTGTGGAAGGACCTCGCTCTCGAATCCGCTGGCGACAATCGCCTGCTCCAGCCCTTTGAATGCGACCTCCTGCATTTGGCGGGACCACTGTCGCAGGGTGATCCCATCGGCCGGGACCAGGCCCAGCGATTGGAGCCGCCGGAGCGTGGCGGAATCGAGCCTCTCTCCGAGGCCGGGCAACGCGCGGGATAGCGCGCGATCATTGCTCCCGAACACCTCAGCCAGGGCCGAGCCCAGCGTGTGAATCATACGAGGAAAAACCAGTGCGGCGGTTGCCTGTCCCTGCCCATCTGTGGAGCATCGGCATGCCTGCTTCAGCATCTCGGCGACCCACGTCGCGGGATGTTCGTCCCTTTTCACGAGCCAGGCGAGTTCACGCGAGGACAGGCCGCTCTCGGGTCGGAAGGCCCGCTGGAGCGCATTACGGAGCAGTTGGGCCCGAATTCGGCTGCGCCGCTCGTAGAATCCCTGGTGATCGGCCAGCGTCAGGATCTGTTCGAGACTGTACCGATGGGTGGATTGCCATGCCTGACGCTGGCTCGTGGAGGCGTTGGCCGGGTCGAACATCCAGAGCCAGTGCCGATACTGCCTGTGTTCCACGATGGTCGGGAAGAGTCTCGCGTTCCAGATCGTTCGATCTTTCGTCGCGACCCTGCGGTCCCAGACCTCTTCCTGTCCGGCGCCGACCTCCGTGAGCCACGCGGACAGCGGAATGCCACAGAAGACCGCGCCGCCATCGACCGGCTCCTTGAAAGCGTCGTCCACGCCGTAACAGCGGACGAACCATACGTCACGACCCGAGGGATCGTGTCCGGCGAGCGTGTCCAGGCACGCGCCGGCAGGCAGCGAGATCGGCTCGTCCAGATCGACGCCGACCACGATGTTGTCGCCGCCCAGGGTCAGCGACGAACGAATCTGACAGCCCTCGACCCAGCCTGCTGCTCCCTGCACGGACCCGCCGTCGGCGATTTCGTTGTTGATGTCCAGGAAGGTCCGCAGTTGCGAGACGCCGCGATCCTCCTGGAGCAGGCGGGTTCCGCTGTTGAGCAGGCCCCGGCTTGCGCCGAAGTCCAGGAAGTCGCAGCGGGTCAGCAATTGCACGTTGAAGGAGATGCCCGACAGGGTCGTGAACAAATCGTTCAGCATGGCGGTCGTCCATCGGGAGCCGCTGTCCTGCGCCGACCGCGCGTGGTGATCGGCAGTCGCCTGGCTGCCCATCGCACAACAAATCTCGCGGTAGAAATCGAGCCCGCGATCCATGACCGCCCGGCCTCGCGTGCCTGCGAGGACGAGCCTTCCTTTGGCGTCGGGTCGGGCGCCGAACAGTTGCAGAAGGCGGACCGCGGTGGCCGCGTCGAACTGCATGACGCCGATGTCGAGGCACGATTGCCCGTAGGCGTCGATCGCGCCCATCCTCTTCTGCTCGGCGATGGAGGGCTTCTGGAGGTACAAGGTCACGTCGTCGGACGGGCCGCAGCAGAAGACGCCGTGACGGCTCGCCTGTTCCGGCTGGGCGTAGCACGCCAGGCCGGTGACGCCCTGCCTCGTGAACCGCACGCGCGTCGGGTCGAACCGCAACAGCACGTCGCCCGAGGCGATCACGACCTGTCCGCGTCCCGGCGCAGGGGCCGGCAGCGCCAGATACGTCGGCAACTGGCGGTCGAACAGGCTCAGGCAGACGGCGCTGTCGTTCTCGCCGGGCACAGGGATGAAGATCTTCCCGCAGGGTCCGTACGCCGGCAGGCGTCTCGAATCGCCGCCTGCATGGACGATGAGGATGCGCAGCTCGCTCAGCACTCGTTCCCACGCGCGGGGGTCGGCCTTCGCCAGTCGGGGTCCCAGCCGCCGGTGGAGGACTTCCATCAGGCAGCAGAGCGTGCTGCCGCCGCTGCCGATCCGCCTGCCGCCGGGATCGGCGACCACGAGGGTTTCGCGGACGTCGCTGAGCAGGCCCAGCTCGCGTCGCAGGCTCAGTTGCGCCTCATAGGCCTCCGCCTGCCGCTCGTTCGAGGCGGTGACGATCAGGATGTCCCATGCTCCCGCCTGAGTCTGTGCGTCAGAAGAAAGAGTGTTTAACCGCAGAGGACGCAGAGGGCGCGAAGGATTGTGCTTGGCATTCATAGGCCATTCACCATTCTCTTGATGCCGTTCTTCAAATGGGCGACATTGAAGTTGATGAGCAGCCCGATTTTCTTGCCGCTCAGCTTCAGATAGGACAGAAGCTGTGCTTCATGAACCGCTGTCAAGCTGTCAACGGCCTTCAACTCGACAATGATCTCTCCATTGACCAACAAGTCCAATCGGTAGCCGACATCCATCCTAACGCCGTCGTACACTACCGGCAGACCGACCTGTTGCCCAACCGTGGGGCCACGCTTCTCAAGCTCATACTTCAGGCAGACCTCGTAAGCATTCTCCAGCAAGCCAGGTCCCAGGACTGAATGGACCTTCATCGCGGCATCCACCACCTGCCCGCTCAATTCATTCAATTCCATATCGGCTGCGTCCCTCCGCGTCCTCTGTGGTTACAGGCTCTTGCGGTAGTGTCCCACGATGATTCGCAGGGTCTCGTCGAGGGTCGTTTTCGGCTGCCAGCCGATGGCGGCCTGAATCCGGTTGGTATTCGGGACGCGCCGCATCAGGTCCTCGATGGGCCGGCCGTAGGCGATCTCGTAGGGAACGAACTCCTTTCGGCTTTTGCTGCCTGTGATCTCGATGATCCGGTCCGCGAGGGCCTCCATCGTGACTTCTTCCGACGAGCCGATATTGAAAACTTTGCCGGCCGCCTGTTCGCAGTCCATCAGTTCGATCACCGCGTCGACGAGGTCCTTCACATAGCAGAAGCAACGGGTCTGCTGGCCGGTGCCGTAGATCTGGATGGGCTCGTCTTTGAGGGCCCACTGCACGAAACGGGGCACGACCATGCCGTAGCGGCCGGTCTGTCGTGGCCCGATCGTGTTGAAGAACCGCGTGCTGACGACGCCCAGGCCGTACTGCTGATGGAAGGCCTGGCCGAGGAATTCGTCGATGGCCTTGCTGCACGCATAGGCCCAGCGGGAAAAGGCGGTGCCTCCGAGGACGAAGTCGTCGTCCTCGCCGAAGGGGATCTTCTCGCTCTTGCCGTAGACCTCGCTGCTGGAGGCCAGCAGGATCTTGCGGCCGAACTTGTTCGCCGATTCCAGGACGACCTCCGTGCCGGCGATGTTCGTCTCGATCGTGTGAACCGGGGCATCGGCGATGAGCTGCACGCCGACCGCGGCCGCCAGGTGGAAGACCACGTCGCACTGCGAGACGAGCAACTGCATCAGGTTCGCGTCACGAATATCGCCTTTGACGAACTGCAGACCGGCGCAGTGCCTGAAGGTCTCCAGGTTTGCGAGCCTGCCTGTGCTGAGGTTGTCGACGACGAGGACCTCGTGGCCGTTTTCGAGCAGCCGCTCCGTCAAGTGAGAACCGATGAACCCTGCTCCGCCTGTGACAAGTGCCTTCATACGCATATCGCCTTTACTGAACCCGCTCTGGAATGGTGCCGCGGTCGCCGCCTTGCGTCCGAAAAAGATTGCAACGTCAACTGTATACAGACCACATTACTCGAATTGTGGGCTGCGGGCAATTCGCAATCTGGGCGCACTCCGTGCCCGTCGGACGTGCGAGGGGGGAAAAGAAGGCATCCCTGCCGTCTCCGTTGGTCCGGCGGCGAATCGCTTCTGAGGGCTCCATATGCCCGTGCCGCCGGCGCGACATTCTATTCATCGGCAAATGGCCTCGCCTTTTATCACATAAGCATCTGGCGGCAAAGAACATAGCTGTGCAAGAAATGTGCAAAAAAACCGGGCTGACGGCTGAATCGCCTCAAACGTTTTTTATCCCAAAGCCCTTGCGCCGGCCTTGGGGAGCCGTGAAAATGGTTCTCGGACATAGATATGACAAATCTATTGTATATATGGGCAATCTGGCGATTTTGGGATGCGAATCTCTTGAGTCTCTTGTGCAAACCGAGTACAATATAGGAGTAAGAAGGGTGACCTTGGGGGTTCACTTGCATAGCATGCGTCCGCTTCTGTTTGTTGTACTTCTGATTGCCGGGTTCGTGTGCTCCGGCGCACATGCCGAGCAGGCCATCACGACCTGGGAGTTGTTCGACAAGATGCGAGGGATGTGGCTCGGGCAGCTTATCGGCAACGCGGCAGGCCGGGACACAGAAGGCGACTACAGCAATTCCTCCCCGAATCCGGCGGGTGCAGTCCCCTGGCAGATCAAACTCGTCTGGGACGCCGACGACGACACGGATGTCGAGTATATCGCCCTGCATACCCTGTTTAACTGCGGTTATGACTGTGATGTGAGCGATATTACCGGTCAGTGGCTCGAACACATGACCGCCGACGGGATCTACGTGGCCAACAGACAGGCCTGGCGTCTGATGCTCGACGGGTTGCTCCCGCCTCAGACGGGCAGCCGCACATACAACGAGCACTGGTATTCCATCGACAGCCAGATTTGCACCGAGAGTCTCGGTGCAATATCGCCCGGATTGCCGCAGACTGCCATCGATTTAGCCGGGCGATTCGGTCGGATCACAAATGAAGGCCTCGCTGTCCATGCGGCCCAGTTCTACGCCGCGATGTACGCACAGGCCTTCTTCGAGCCAAATGTGGTCGAGCTGATCTCGCGAGGTTTGGAGGCGATTCCTTGGAGTAGCCGGACTGCGGCGGTCGTCCGGGACGTCCTCGAATGGCATCGCGAAGACGCCAACGACGGCGCTCTGGACTGGCGCGACACCCGACGAAAGCTCTATGACAGGTACCAGGGGGCTGATAGTTTCGGACGTTACTATAACTGGGTCGAATCCACAATCAACACCGGCGCGACGGTCCTGGCCCTGCTCTACGGCGGCGGCGACTTCAAGCAGACCGTCCAGATCGCCGTCCTGGCCGGCTGGGATTGCGACTGCAATCCCGCAACCGCCGGCGGTTTGCTGGGGATCACCCACGGCTTCAGCGGCCTGCCCGCCGACCTGACCGACCCGGCCCTCTGCGGCGACACGTATGCGAATGTCTCGCGTCCGGGCCTTCCCGATCCGACGGCCCCTCTGCCGCAATACGACTCAATCGTGAGGATTGCGATCTACATGGTGGTTCTCGCTCAGGAGAACATCCTGCAAAACGGCGGTTCCTGGGTGCGCGGCGGTTTGGGCATGACTTATCTAATTCCCGAGCCTGGCGCGGTCGTTGCGGAGGTCGAGAGCCCCGATCCGAACGGCCCTTCCGGCCTGGTCGGCAAGGCCCTCGCCGCCGGCGTTGTGGTGACGCCCGGCGCCTCTGTCGAGCGATACGACGCCGCAAAAGACCGCAACAATCTGGATTCCATCCTCGACGGCATCACGGACAATTCCCATAACGGCCACCGGCCGTACTACACCTACGTCCCGGATGCCCCCGAGCCCTCCGAAGTGGATTGGTACGAGCTGAGCTTCTCGCAGCCCGTCCGCTTCGAGGCGGCGACTTTCTACGAAGGCGACATCGTTTGGAGCAAGCTGAACGCGTACTACCAGGACGACGAGCCTTTGGGCGGCTATTTCGAGGACCTGACCGTTCAGGTCCGTCGGGACGGCCAGTATGTCGAGCCGACGGAGGTTGAGATGTCCGAGCCGCTCGACCGGTTTCAAATGTATCAAGAGATTTCTTTCCGCTTCGCTCCGACCGTCGGGGACGCGATCCGTATCCTCGGCGCGCCGGGCGGCTCGAAGCGGTTTACCACGATCATGGAGTTACAAGTCGAAGGCGATCTTTGTGAGGACCCCAATGACACGACCATCGACACAGGCGTCTGAACACGATCCTTTGCGTCCGGCGACCTCAGCCAAGATGGGCAATGAACCAATTGCAGATTTCGCGAAGATTCGCGAGGCCATCCTCTCGGGCAAACCGGGCCGGATCGGTTTCACCCGGTTCAGTCACCTGGCCTTCTGTCCACCCTACCGCCGCAGCATCGATGCGAAGCGGCGTTCTGCGCCGGGCGCGAGTCGTATGACAGAGCCATAGCGATGGGGGATCCGTTCGGAGTTCCGCGTTGACGCGGTCTTGACCCGCCTGAAGGCTGAACTCCGAACCCAGCGCGTCGAGCGAGAACGAGAGTCGAGAGTCCGAGAGTCTTCCTCGCCTGATTTCTCTTGGCACAGCGGCCATGGATTCGGTAAGCTAAGGGCATCCGGAAGAAGATATGGAGGATAAGACCATGAGACGCCGGCTGTTGTGGACAAGGCAGAACCTTTCGCTCAATGGAATGTGTGTGGCCATCCTGTGTCTGGCTTCGGTTGTTGCGGCCGGTGGGGACACGGCTGCCCAGCAGCAGACCTCGACCCCGCGGACCCGGCGGACCACGCCGGTGAACATGTCGCCGATCCAGCTTCCGGAACCGGCCACGAGCAGCGAGATCAGCTTCGAGCAGGCGGTGATCGACCATCGCAAGGCGCAGACGCCGGGCGACCAGCGTCTCGACTTGCCGAAGATCGGCCAGCTTGCCTGGGCGTCGCAGGGGGCAATCACCCCGGCGGTCGCCGCGACGATGACCCCGGCGCAGGCCCAGGTCGTCGCCGATCCGCTCCTGCGAGCCTACTTCATCCTGCCCAATGGGCTCTTCGCATATGAACCGACGACCCATACCCTTCAACCGCTCAACGACAGAGACCTCCGAGCACCGGCGGCAGTTGCGATGTTGAAGCTGGCTGCTCCGCCGGTTGGTGGCTGCCAGATCATCGTTGCCGCCTCCACTCGCGATTTCTCCGCCCGTTACGGGACCCGGGCCCGGACCGTCATGGCGTTGCAGGCCGGCAAGATCTCACAGAACATCCAGCTTCAGGCCGCGGTTCTGGATCTGGCGTGCGTGGGGGTGGATGCCGTGGAAGGGGCGGATGTGCGGTCCGTCGTGCGGATCCCGAGGAACTACGAACCGCTCTATGCGGCGATCATCGGCTATCCGGTCGGTCAGGCGCCGCCAACGGCGGTCCTGCCTGCTACGACCACCCCTTCAGGTCGGAGGGCCCTGATGGTCGTGCCCCCCACGGGATTCCAGGACGAGGAGCTGTTCGCCACGAAACGCTCGCTGGAACTGGCGGGCGTGCAGGTGACCATCGCCAGCGCTCGCATGGGCCCGATGGCGGGCATGCTGGGCGGCACGGCACAGGCCGATGTGCTCCTGAACCAGGCCAGCGTGAACGACTATGACGCCGTGATTTTCATCGGTGGCACCGGCGCCCTCGATTACCAGAACAATCCCACCGCTCAGAACCTGGCCCGCCAGGCGTCATCGCGGGGCAAAATCCTGGCGGCGATCGGCACGGCCCCGAGCATTCTGGCTTCCGCCGGCGTTATGCGAGGCGTCCGGTGCACGGCGTACCTGAGCGAAAGGGATCGACTGACTCGCGCCCAAGCGGTCTACACGGGCAACCCGGCCGAGAAAGATGCGAACATCATCACGGCAACCGGCCCTCTGGCCGCACCGCTCTTTACCCAGGCGATCCTCGAGGGACTCAACGAAACCAAATGACGGCGGACCGAGCGAGACGCCGCGTGACATTTTTGCCGGGATTTGGCGAAAAATGCGGGGAGTCCGCTCCAGGCTTCCGTTCCTATCGTATATTTTAGTCAGTTGATCGTCGAGGTTGCACGGTCTTCATGACAGGAATCCGGCCCGACATGCGTCGTGCATCGTCTGGCGTGTCCGGAAGCGTTTTCCACGCTTCGGACACCCCGAAAAGGCCACCCATATAGGGACCATTGTCGGAGAGCCGGAGGTCGGAAGAAGGGGGTTTGCGCGGGGCTATGAATACTCCAGAGGCGGTCGTCCACCCTTGTTACCACGAACCCACGTCGTGCCTTATAGAAGCGAAGGGCATTGATGTAAGGATGTTCGAATGAACATGGTGCTTGTCATTCTCCATATCGCAGTCCTGGCCACGCTGGTCTT
>CAZDTD010000155.1:0-8406 GCA_964507995.1 uncultured Pirellulales bacterium
AGAGCGTCGGCGATCGAAGTCGGATGATAGAACCGCAATACACCATACACATAAGACAAGGGGACTCCGCGGAGGTCGAGGAGGTTGTGTGCGAGCGCACGCTTCGGGTTCTGCCCGGCCGGCGCGAGGTTTTCGACGCCTCCTGGGACGGACGCAACGTCATTACCAAGGTTTTCTATCATCGACTCAAGGCCAGGCGGCATTGTCGGCGCGAGGCCGAGGGATTGCGCCGGTTGGCGGAGCGTGGAATCGATGTGCCATCCCTGTTGTTTTCAGGCCGCACTGTGGATGGCCATTGGGCCGTGGTCACGGAGAAGATCGAGGATGCCGTCAACCTGACCGAGGCCCGAGAGGGGTTCGGCGACGCCGCCCGCAGGGACGATATCTTACGGCTGGCGGCCCGGCTGCTGGCGAAGATGCACCAGCAAGGCGTCGCCCAGTTGGATTTCCATCCCGGCAACTTCCTTGTCCAAGGCGACCGGTTGATTGTGATCGATCCGGCCCAGATTCGCTTTGGCGTCCGCCCGATCTCCCGCAGATTCGCCATGAAACAACTCGCCCGGTTGACGAGGATCCTGCTGCCGGGCAAGTCGCCCGACAGCGTGGAAATCCTCTGCGTCGAGTACGCCCGACTGCGGGGGTGGCAGTTCGACGACGCTGCCCGTGCGACGTTCCGTCGAGCCTTTCGAGTTGGGCAGGCGAAAGGGATTCGCCGACACCTCAATCGGCTGCAGGTGAAAGACAAGCAGCACGTCCGGATCCGGCGGCAGGGGTTCTGGGCGGTCGTGCGAAAGCCGCTCTATGAGGCCGGGGATTTTGTCTCGCTGATGGACCGGATCGATGAAGTGACCGAAGCCGGCCACATTCTCCAGGACGGTGATCCGCTGGTTTGCGAGGTGGTCTGGGGCGAGCGAGACATTGTCGTGGAACGATTCGAGGAGGGGCGGTCTGGTCTCCTTCGAATGTCGTGGCTGCGCTGTTCTCGCGCCCGTCGGCGATGGCTTGTCGGCTACCTGCTTCCCCTGGTGGGGATTGCATCGGCTCGGCCTTTGGCATTCATAGAACGCCGTATGGAGTCTTGTGTGCAACGATCGTATCTCCTCCGAGAGAAAGTGGAAGGACAAACCTTGCATGAGCTGCTCTGGGCAGCCGAAGTCCCGGCAGACGAGAAAAAGCACACTATCCGCCAGCTCGTGGAAGCGCTGGATCGTCTGGCTTGTTACGGCGTCACGTACGGTGATCCGGAACTTACTGGGATTCGCGTGCGTCAGGATGATCTGGTCTTCGTCGGGCTCGGCGATCTGACATGGCACTGGTTCCCCGGATCGTGTCGATGGCGATATGCAAAGGAGTTGCGGCGCCTGAGCGAGGCGCTGCGATCCGCCGGACTCGACATGCGGGAATCGGATCTGCGCGGTTTGTGCGGCCGCTGACTCTCGGGGTTCTCAGAGTTGCCCGGAAGTTTTGAACGGGAAGACCTGGACCAACTTGCGTTTGATCTCCGCAAGGCCGGGCCGGGCGTAGATTTCGACAATACGATCCAGAGTGGGGATGTCGATCTTTTCGGGTGGGACCGGCGACACATTTGCGTCCAGGCCGAAGACGCTATAGTAGTCGTGGAACTTAAAGTCATTGCCGCGGACCTTGTCGGACAGTTTGATCCACGCGTTGGGTACACCGAACGCGTCGGCGACGACCAGGCCGTGGAGGCTGGACGACAGCACGCATTCGCAGCCGGCGATCTGGCGGAGCACGTCTTTGACATCGCGGAAGACGTCGATGATGACAGAGTATGGCAGCCGGGCGGCCATGGCCTCAACTCGGGGATCCTCGCGGTCTTCGTAATGCGGCACGATGCCCACGCGGTGAGATTTGCCCACGGTCTTGAACTCGGGCCACAACATGTCTGCCAGCAACCCCGGATCCCCGAGGACGTCGAGTTCGAGCGATTGGATGACCCGGACGCTGTACCGTCCTCGCAGGGCGTGGTAATGGAATCGGCTCTTCCTCGGCGGCCTGTCCTCAATGAAGCCTGTTCCCCAGACATGGACGCGCGGATGGAACAGGCACTCGTGGAAGCGGTCCATCAGACTGCCCACGGCCACGAGATCGCAGTAGCGTCTCTCGGCATAGACGACGGGGCAGCCGGCCAGCCGCTCGCAGAGGACCGGAGACATCGCGTCGCCGAAGTTCGGCTTGGATCGGGACCAGTATAACTTCAATGTTCTCATACGCTGTGCCTACGGACGCTTCTGCAGGTATTTCGATCGGCTTCGGGCGAGCCGGCCGGCTAACTCGTCCCGCCATACGGGATAATCCTGCGGCGCGTACTCGCGGAGGAACCGCAGGCGGTTTCGCAGCGAGACGTGCAGCGCCAGGCGTTCGTTGAGATGGTGCAGGTTCTCCAGCCGCGTCTGACGCCGCAGGACGCGAGAGAACCGGACGTCCTCGTAGTCCAGCAGGAGCAGGTCCCATCCCTCGCCTCTCGGCCGGACCATGATGTTCCGCGGCGACAGATCCTTGTGAGACACGCCTCGATCGTGCATGAGCCGCAGGAATCGGGCCAGAGCCAACACACCCTCTCGCGTGACGCCGTGCTCCGCAATCCAGTGATCGAGGCGCCTGGCGTCGGCGAGAAGTTCCATGACGACCATGGCAGGTCCCGCAGGACGCCTTTCCGCGTAGCCCAACATCGCCGCGCACGGGATACCCAGTTGCCTCAGCCGCAGACCGTTGCGATAGGCGCGTTTGGCTTTTGCCAGGCCCATTGCGACGCGAAGCCGATTCCGCAATCTCGCGTCATGGTAGACCTTGACGCAGGCGACCCGGCCGTCGAGACGCACGCCCAGGATGCCGGATCGTCCGCCGACGAAGACCTTCCACAGCATTTCCGGGGCGGTCAGCCGCCACTGACACGGCTTGCCCTGGCAACGGCGTCCGACCATCGCCGAGACCTGCCCAACGTAGTCCTGGTCCACGGCGTTGTCGGCGGAAAACAAGATGTCGTCTTTCCTATGGAACTTCATGGATCCTGGCCGGCGTCGCACCGGAGTATTCTTTGTACAATCGAACGGCTGTCGCGACCACTTGTTTCCAGAATCGGCGGCGACGGCGAATGACCTCCCTCCAGGGCATTTGCTCGTATGCCTGGAGGAAGCGGCAGCAATCGGTCCTCGTCAGGCCGATGTCCATCGCGGAGAAGTACAGACCGGCCAAGTCCTTGATTTGCCATCGTCGCGGCGTGCGACGACGCAGTTGGGCCCGGTGCAGATCAATCACGAACAGGTGCAGATCCTCTGGCTTCGGGCTTTCCCGGCCGGGCGGCACGTACAGGTGAAAGTGACAGATGTAGCAATCTCGATGGTTCATGCCTGCGGCGTGCATCTTACGGACCATCGTGGCGACTCGCTCGATCAACGCCTTCTTGACCCGCGGGGACGGCGGTCTGCGCGGCCAGCCCGCACAGAGTTCCTCCAGGCTCCGGGTGCCGACGAGTTCCTCCGTGATGATGAAGGACTCCCGACTTGCTGGATTCCAGCCTCGTATGCCGAATGCCACGGGATTCATGGTCTCGACGCCGATTCGATGCAGAACCTTCAACGCTTCCCATTCATTGCTCGCGCTCAACACGGGCCATTTCAATTGCGCCAGATTCTTGAGAATCTCCCTCCAGCCGACGCCGCGATGAACCTTCGCATAATAGTGGCTGCCGTCGACGCCGAATCGGAACGTTCTGCGGCCGTTCATGGTGCGCAAGACCTGTCCCTGCAGGGTCCGGACCCGCTCGAATGGATCGCCGGCTTGCCACAGGCGGTCAAACGGTTTGTTCAGGTACAACTGCATGATTCGATCTGAGCCTTCGTTATGCGGTCTCTGCCATCGCCGGTATGCCCACTCGGACCGATGCATTGCACGGAGGCCGAACCGGTGAAGAACGGACTACTCTTATCATACGGAATCTCGTTTGTCCACCGGATTGGGCGGGCCGCCGGCCGCCGGCGAGGTATCCACCTTTGCAGATCGCGAAAGCCGCGAGTTGCGGGCGATCACGGACTCGATCATCGTCGCCGCCCGTTCGGGCATGCGATGGAAATCTTGGGAGCGGGCAAAATCGCCGGCGTTCGCCGCACAACGGGCCAAGCGGTCACCCTGGAGCATCTGAGCCAATGCATCGTCCAGATCCCCTTGACGAAAGGGTTCCTCCAGCACAATACCGGCGTCGGCCTTGCGGATCTGGCCCGCGTGTCCGCAGGTCCCGGAGCAGATGATCGGCAGGCCCGACGCCAGGGCCTCGATCAACACGACGCCGGCCGCCTCCGTACGCGCGGGATGCACCATCAGATCCGAGGCCGCAAGCACCTCCATGATGTCGTCCCGTCGGCCGGCGAACAGGACACTGTTGCCCAGTCCCAGGCGTGCAGACAGCTTCTCATAGCCTCGTCCGTGGTTGTGCCCGACGACGACGAGCCGCACCGTCTCGCGGGTCGCCCGATGTAGTCTCGCCAAGGCGCGAAGGGTGCGGTCCACTCCCTTGGTCTTGAATGGCGAGCCGACCTGGACGAGTACGACCGCTTCCTCGGAGATGCCCAATTGCTTTCGGATGGATTGTCGCGTCCGGAGCCTGTTCTCCGGGGGCTTCCGGTCCGCCGAGATCCATGGTGGCAGGAGGTGCAGCCGCGAAGCGGGGGTGTTGTAGTATTTTCGGAAAGCCGCGTGTTGCGGTTCGGCGATGAGGAGGATTTCCGTTCGTGACGAGGGCGAGAAGACCGCCACTTCGAGCTCTGCATAGACGCGATAGCGGCTTGTGAGGCGGTACAGCCCCATATACCGGCGGCCGGCCTTCTCCACGAAACAGGTGTCGGCGGCGAAATACACGTCGAGCTCCGGCATTTTGTTGAATCCGACGACGCCGTCGACGGGATGGCTCTCCAGTTGCGTGGTCAGCCATCGATGGTACTGTCGCATGCGTCCGTGGTTCGTCCATGCCGTACACTGTAGGGTGTGAACGTCGAAGCCTTCTGGGACGGGGCCTTGCCAGGACGTCGTGTAGACCTCTATGGCGTAGCCCCTCGCCAGGCAGGCTTGCGCGACGAGAACCATGTCCCGCTGCAGTCCGCCGTGCGGGAAGTACTTGAACAGGCAGAAGGCCACAACCTTGTTGTCGGATACCATGATGTGCCTCTTGTCGCCCGTCAATCACTGTTCCCGGAGGAAGTAGTCCGAGATGACGCCCATGAAGCGATTGTACTTGATCGCGTAGTGCGACAGGCCCTGCTCGCAGAACTGCTTGGAATATTGCGCATCTGCCTCTCGCAGGCCTGACGCGGCCTGTTCCCACTCGGTTTCGTCCATCTTCAGGAGGGTCTCGACCTTCTCCCGGTAGAACTCCGCGGTCGGCAGGCCGGAGTGGGCGTTGACGAACCACGGCATGACCCGCCCGATCTTCTTGAGCAGGAGATTGTGCTGGGGGTCGAATTCGAGACAGGACTCGTCTGTGAAGTTCTTGAGCCGCTCCATCTTCTCGGCGTTGACATAGCCGCCCTCGACGCTGATCTCGTGGGCCCGCGTGCCGGGGAAGGGGAAAAAATACGTCCAGCGGAAGCGTCCCGGCCGGGCCTGGCCCAGCAGGCGGACCGTGTCGAGCACGTCCTCGCGGCCCTCGTGCGGAAAGCCGATGATGATGAAGACCGAGCTGTGCATGCCGTTTTGCTCGACGGCCGCGATGGCCTTGACGATGTTCTCGTTGGTCATGTGCCGGTTCAGGATCGTCTTGCGGATCTTCGGGCTGCCCGACTCGACGCCGAATTTTACGATCCGGCAGTTCGCCGCCGCCAGGTAGCCGGCGCACTCGTTGTCAAAGTAACCCACGTGGGCGTTCACGACGAACGGCATGTCCGTGACCTTGCGGTAGGCCTCGCAGAACTCGCGGACGTACGCTTTGTCAAAGGTGAACAGGTCGTCGTCGAAGATGAACATGCGGATATTGTGGTAATTTGCGAGCAGATAGCGGATTTCGTCGATCATCTGACCGACGGTGAACCGTCGGATGTAGTGCAGGTCCTTGAAACTGCACTGCCGGTCCTTCCGATACGCCTGGACCATGACGTGGTTGAAGCAGTACGTACAGGAGAAGGGACATCCTCGCGACGCCATGAGACCGACCCAGCCGTGTTTGGCGTCGATCAGCCGCTGGAAGTCCATGCTCTCGTAGTCCTTCATGGGCAGCCGCGTCAGGTCGGGCAGGGGACCGACCGGATTGAACCGCACCTGGCCGTTTCGCAGGCAGACGAGGTTGGGGACGTCCTCGACGCTCTCGCCCCGCGAGAGCTTATCCGCGAACTCGATGAACGCATCCTCGCACTCGCCGCGGAAGACGTAGTCGAACAGACCCGTTTGCAGGATTTCCTCCGAGTTCGAGAGGGTGTGGATGCCGCCGATGACGAAGGGGATTGGGAACTTCGGCCGGGCCCATTTCGCGAGCGTCTGCGCGTAGGCCCACTGGTTGGTCACGACGGAAAACGCCAGGACATCCGGTTTCTGCGCCGCGATTCGCTGGATGAACTGCTCCTCGCTCGGCAGCGGCTCCATCTCTTCGCAAAGCTGCCAGAAGCTCACCTCGTGGCCGGCGTGTTTGAGGATGGCTGCCATGTGGGAGACGCCGTAGTTGAAGCCCACCTGGGAATCTGTTGACGGGTATACGAAAAAAATCTTCATCGTAGAGCCCCGGCGCGACCGGCCGGTTCCTATTCCTTTCTGGCCTCACGCACGGAACGGTCGGCGGCTGTCCGGCCGGTGCGGATTTCCCGGATCTGCGGCCTTGCGGTCTCGGACGAGCGCAGCGCGCGTTCCTGCATGACCCGGGCGATCACCTCGTTGACGTCGACGTGTTCCGAATCGGCCAGCGTATTGACATGCACGATCCGGCAATCCGTCTCCCCGCAGGCGCTCCATCGACGGATGAAGTTCTTGTTGTTGCTCCCTGCGAAGATCGTCAGGGTGGGCGTGCGTGCGGCCGCCGCGATGTGCTGGCAGGCGGAGTCGTATCCGATGTACTCGTCGCTGTGGGCGATCAGCGCCGCCATGGCGCCGATTCCGCATTCGATAGCGACGACTCCGTGCGCCAGCGCGGGCGCATCCGCGTCTGCGAATGCGGTCTCCATACCCGGGAATCCGTGCTTGCGGGTCTCCGCGATCAGCAGGGCGGATCGCTCTTGTTCATCGGCTCCGAACCCGCGGTCCAGGACGACCACGGTGCCTGGAACCGCAACGAGGGCGCCCAGGAGTCTCTTCTCGAACTCGACGCTGAGGCGTTTCCTTGGGTTCTGACCGACGCCCAGGTTCATCGCGACGATGTGACGCGCCCCTGCGGCCCGCAGCGAATCGATTTTCGCCTGGGCTGTGGCTGTCAGGGTCGGGGGAATCCAGATCGTGGGGTAGGCGAAGTCCGGCACGCCGAAGACGCCGTCGATCCAGGCGTTCGCCCATTCGGCCATGCAGTGCCCGTTGGCCGTGAGGACGTGGTCCCTCGTGTTGAAGAACAGGTAGTTGTCCGTGTGCATCACAGGCAGGACGCCGAGCTGGGAGATTCGCGAATCGGGGTCGATCACGAGGACGCTCTCCTCGCCTTCGGCGAGTTCCTCCCGCAGGATGTCGAGGGTCGCATGCCAACTGGCGAACCGCTCGAAGAGCCCGCCGCGACGAGCGTAGCCCAGTTCGCGGATTCGCACGTCGGGGTTGCCGCCGAAGAGTCCCTCCAGCTTGCGGCTGCCGACGACGACCATGTCCGCATCCGGGAACAGACGCCGCAGCCGTTGGATCATGACGCTCAGGATCGCCACGTCGGCGCCGATTGTCACGCGTGACAGGAGCACGACCCGGCGGGGGGCCTTGGCGGGATCTCGGCGATACGCGCGGGTGTGCGTGGCCACCGCGCGGCGGTAGAGCTCGTCCGGCGAGACGATGCCGAAATTCGCCAACTGGGCGTCGAGCACCTTGCCTGCGGGCACCGTCCGGCAATAGGAGACCACCTGGCACATGACCCGGCTGTAGATCTCGATCGGGAGGTCCTCGAAATCGTCGCAGAGCTTCTCGACGACGATCTCGAACAGCGCAGCCGACGCGAGATTGCTCAGTTCCGCCTTCGAATAGAACGTCGCCATTTCGCAGAGCAAGTCGATGTATTCGGCCACGTACGCGCCGTTCTGGAAGTGCTTGTCGATGAAGGAAAAGGCGATCTGGCGGGCAAGCTGGTGCATTTCGTCCGCATCGGCTTTGCTGTCTCTGACCTTATGCCATCTCTTTCTGTAAATCGCAGGGTCCATGCTGCTTCTACGCACCTATAAGCTGTTCGGCGGCCTGAAAAACCTCCGCCGGCCGGATTTCTCTCATGCACTCGTGCCCCCTCGG
>CAZDTD010000156.1:0-8300 GCA_964507995.1 uncultured Pirellulales bacterium
CCCGATCCGGCAACGCGCCCGGAGGGATTCGAACCCCCGACCGACGGATTAGAAATCCGTTGCTCTATCCAACTGAGCTACGGGCGCCGAAGTTCCATAGACTCTACACGCCGCCGATCAATTCTGCAAGGCGTAAAACACGCTGGTTCCGGTCAAATGACACATTCCGCACAAGACAGCGAAGGGAACGACCTTCGGCTCATGGATGCCGGCCTTGCGCTACTTGCCGGCGTTTTTCTTCCCAACGAGGTACTCGTTCATGGCCGCAGCGGCAATTCGACCCTGGCCCATGGCCAGGATCACCGTGGCGGCACCGAGGACGATGTCGCCTCCGGCGAAGACGCCCGGCATCGAAGTGCGGCAGTGCTCATCGGCGACGATGTTGCCCCGCTTGTCGAACTCCAGGCCCGGCGTAGTCTGGCGGATCAGCGGATTGGCCTGGTTGCCGATGGCGATGATGACGGTATCAACCTCGATCTGGAACTCCGAGTCCGGGATCGCTACCGGTCGTCGGCGGCCGGAGGCATCCGGCTCGCCCAACTCATAGCGGAGGCATTCAACCGCAGTCACGTTGCCGCTGGCGTCGCCGAGGATTCGCTTGGGGTTCTGGAGCAGGTGGAACTCGATCCCCTCTTCCTTGGCGTGGTGGACTTCCTCCACCCGGGCGGGCATCTCCTGTTCGGTCCGGCGGTAAATCAGATAGACCTTCTCGGCCCCCAGACGCAGCGCGGTGCGGGCCGAATCCATGGCAACGTTGCCGCCCCCGACCACGGCCACCCGCCTGGACCGGGCGATGGGCGTGTCGGTTCCCTTACCGAAATCGTAGGCCTTCATCAGGTTGGCCCGGGTCAGATATTCGTTGGCGCTGTAGACCCCGATGAGCGATTCTCCTTCGATGGCCATGAAACTGGGCAGACCGGCGCCGACGCCGATGTAGACGGCATCGAATCCATCCTGCTTCATAAGTTGCTCGACAGTCCGCGTCCGACCCACGATGAAGTTCGTAACGATGCTTACGCCCATCTTCTTGAGCGTCTCGATCTCTTGCTGCACAATGGCCTTGGGCAACCGGAACTCGGGGATGCCGTAGACCATGACACCACCCGGCTTGTGGAACGCCTCGAAGACGGTCACATCGTGCCCTGCCCTGCGGGTGTCGGCGGCAGCGACGATTCCGCCGGGACCCGATCCGATGATCGCGACCTTCATGCCGGTCGCCGGCGCCACGGCGGGCGCCTCGGCGCTGTCTCGACCGCGGTCGGCCACGAACCGTTCGAGCCGCCCGATGGAGACGGCCTTGGAGACGTCCTTGAGACTCAGGCCGACGGTACACTTCTCCTGGCACTGGACCTCTTGCGGGCAGACGCGACCGCACACCGCCGGCAGCAGGGAGTTCTCCTTGATGATCGCCAACGCCTGGCTGTAGTCGCCCTGCGCGATGGCTCCGACGAAGTCCCGAATCCGGATGCGAACGGGGCATCCCTGCATGCAGGGCGCGTTGCGGCACTGGAGGCACCGCATCGCTTCGATCCGGGCCTGTTCCTCGGTGTACCCCTGCGCCACCTCGTTCACATTGCCCCGGCGAACACCCGGGTCCTGCTGGGGCATCTCCTGCGCCGGGATCGCCAGGCGGTCCTTGGGCTTGAGCCCGCCGTCGGCCTGCTTCTGCAACAACTCCTGTAACAACTGGTTTCTCTCTTGATCTGTCACGTGTGGATTTCCATAGGGCGGGGCTTGCCCGCTGTTGTTGGTTTTTTGCTGTCTCGAAGGGATCGGTGGGCATAGCCCACCCTGCCGCTGCCGCTCATCCATTCAGGCCGATCTTGCACTTGTGTCGCTTATAGTCCTCGTAGGCCTGCTGTTCGAGCGTTTTGTACGCATTCAGACGTTTGATCATCAGATCGAAGTTGACCTTGTGGCCGTCGAACTCGGGGCCGTCCACGCAGACGAACTTGGTCTTGCCGTCCACTTCGACGCGGCAGCCGCCGCACATACCGGTCCCGTCGATCATGATCGTGTTCAGCGAGACCTGGGTCGGCACGGCGAACTGCCGGGTGACCCCGCAGCAGAACTTCATCATGGGCGTCGGACCGATGATGAACGCGTGGCCGGGCTTGGGGTCGCGGCCGCAGACTTCCTTGAGCGGCTCGGTGACGAGGGCCTTGCGACCGTGCGAGCCGTCGTCGGTGCAGACGATCATCTCGTCGCAGACCTCGGCGAAGCGATCCTCCAGGATCATTCGAGTCTTGTCCCTGGCCCCAAGGATGGCGATGACCCGGTTGCCCACCTGCTTGAGCGCCGTGGCGATGGGCAGCAGCGGCGCGTTGCCGATGCCGCCGCCGACGCAGACGACGACGCCAAAGCGGTCAATGTGCGTCGGTTTGCCGAGCGGCCCGGCGATGTTGGCGATCTGGTCGCCTTCGTTCAGACCCGCCAGTTCGGCGGTCGTCTTGCCGACGCGCTGCCAGATCAACTCGATCGTGCCCTTGTCGGGATTCGCCCCGGCGATGGTCAATGGGATTCGTTCGGAGTAATCGCTGTTGATGCTGAGAATGATGAACTGGCCGGGCTTGCGCGCCGTCGCGATCAGCGGAGCCTCCACCTCGGCCCAGAATACCTCCTCGCCTATCTGCCGTTTGCTTACAATCCTGTGAGACATTCTTCCTTGCTCTTCGCAGAACGCGCAATGCGCATCCCGCAAACCATAAAAACATTCAAAATCCGGCACGTCCGGCGTGCCGGCGATCAAAGCAACTTGTTGATCGCTTCGCTGATATCCTTCTTGCTGGTCAGACCGACCCACTTCTTCTGCACCTGCCCGTCCTTGAACAGGATCACCGTCGGAATGGCACTGATGCTGAACTCGACGGCCGTGTCGCGGGCATCGTCCGTGTTGAGCTTGCAGACTTTGGCCTTGCCGGCGAACTCGTCGGCAATCTGCTCGATGATCGGCGTCAGCATCCTGCAGGGACCGCACCACGGAGCCCAGAAATCCACGAGGACCGGCTCGGTCGCCTTGTGCACGGTTTCGCCGAAACTCGCATCCGACAGTTCGATCAAATTGCCCGCCATGAGGCTATCCTTTCCACGTCAGGGTTCGTCCAGGACGAAATCGTCATCCGCCAGGGTGATGTCGTCGTCCTCATCGTCCAGGTCCAGTTCCTCTTCGTCGAGGTCCAACTCCTCTTCTTCGCCCGGTTCGGCTGCCTTGTTCGACTTCGCCGGTATTTCCACGATGGGGATGGGAGGCGTGTAGGCGACTTCCGGCGGTTGCTCTTCCTGCGTCGTCTCTTCGGCCTGCTCGTTCTCCGCTTCGCCAACGGCCATGATGGCCCGACGGACCGCCTGTTCCGCCGGTTCCTCCGTAAGAGCCCGCACGTAGATCGGGGAGGACGAATCGGCCTGTTCCGCCCAGATGAGCTTGTCGCGGATCAGTTCAAGCATGGCCAGGAATACACCCACCATGACCAGGCGATTCGGTTTGCCGTCGAAGATGCGCTCGAAAGTCAGCGGGCCTTCCGTCTGGAGCCGATGCAGGACCTCAATCTGATACAGGTCTATCGGCGTGTCGTCGCAGATATGGCCTGTGTAGGCGTTGTAGCCGGTGGCCTTGCAGATCGAATCGAAGGCTTCGAGCAGGTCCCAGATGCTGACCTGATCCATGTCGATCTCGGGCTCGGCGTTCGGAACCAGCTTTTCGATGAGGCTGGTCGGCCGACAAAAACGCTCCTGACGACGCTCGGCGGCCGCATCGAGCAGATTCGCCGCATCCTTGAATCGTTTGTACTCCAAAAGCTGACGGATCAACTCGGCCCGCGGATCGCCGGCGTCTTGTGGACCCGCCTGTTGAGCCTCTTCCCTCGGCAGGAGCATGGCCGACTTGATCTCCATCAACGTCGCAGCCATGACCAGGAAACCGCCGGCCAGGTCGATGTCGAATTGCTTGATGAGCTCGACGTACTGCAGGTACTGGTCCGTGATCCTGGCGATGGGGATATCGTAGATATCCACTTCCTCTTTGCGGACTAAGTACAGCAGCAGGTCGAGCGGGCCGGCGAAGATATCGAGATTGACGCGGTAATCAGTCAAGGATCACCCCTGTTCCTCATCCGATTCCTCGTCGTCCCAATCCTCATCCTCGTCGGAGCCTTGGCTCGCTTGGGCCGCCTGCTCCCGGGCGGCTTCGAGGATTTCCTTCGCCTGCCGGGCCTGGCCCTCAGGCGTCTGGAGCTCGATGCCGCCGGCCGCCGGCACGGGCCAGGCCACACCCGTGTTTTCACTCAGAACGAAGGCCTTGATCCCCTCGTCTTCGAGCATCTGACGGGCCAGGTCGGCCTCCAGGTAGTCGTTGTAGCGTGCGACGGTAACGAGCTTCTCGTTCATCGTTTGGCTCCCAACCCCATGGCCTTTCGAGCCTCCAGGAGGGTCTTCTCGGCCACGGCTCGCGCCCGTTCGGCCCCCCTTCTGAGGACGTTGTCGACGACGTCCAGGTTGTTCTCCAACTCGGCTCGTTTCTGCCGGTAGGGCTTAAAGTACTCGATCATCAGCTCCACCAGACGCTTCTTGACCTCGCCATATCCCATGCCGCCGGCGCGGTAGCGTTGTTCCCACTGGGCTGTCTCCTCCGGCGAGGCGACGAGCTTGAGCAACGCGAAGATATTGCACTTCGTGGGATCCTTGGGCGACTCGACCGGCGTGGAATCGGTCACCATCTTCATGATCTTGCTCTTGATGCTCTTCTCAGGCTCGAAGATCTCGATCGTGTTGCCGTAGCTCTTGCTCATCTTGCGGCCGTCCACGCCGGGAACCACCGCCACCGACTCGATGATGTAATCTTTCGGAAGCTTGAAGACCTCGCCATAGGCGTTGTTGAATCGCGCAGCGATGTCGCGGGTCACCTCGATGTGCTGCTTCTGATCGGCCCCCACGGGCACGAGATCCGACTGAAAGATGAGGATGTCGGCTGCCTGGAGGACCGGATAGGCGAAGAGCCCGTGGTTGGGGCTCAGGCCCTGGGCGATCTTGTCCTTGTAGCTGACGCACTTGTGCAGCAGGCCCATCGGGGTGATGCAGGACAGAAGCCACGTCAACTCGGTCACCTCGGGCACGTCGGACTGCCGCCAGAACACGGTTTTTTCGGTATCCAGTCCGAGAGCCAGGTAATCCATCGCCACATCGATAGTCCGCTGCGCGATCGCCTCCGGCTTCGGGTTGCTGGTCAGAGCGTGGTAATCTGCTATGAAATAGTAGGATTCGTGCTCGGCCTGCAACTGCATGTGCTGTCGCATCGCACCAAAGTAGTTGCCAATATGCAACCGACCTGACGGCTGAATGCCAGAAAGAACTCTCAAGACAACCTCCAAAACCAAAGGAAAGTCAGGAATAATCTGGGTAAAGTCAACGGCGTGAGGATACCGGGCCTGGGTGGCCCTGTCAAGCGATTTGCCGTCCGGACGCCGCCGGGGTGTGCCCAGGTTTTCTGGCAGACGCAGGATGCTCAAGCAACCGGGAGAGGTTGCCGTCCCGCGGGCACAATACATTCCCGAAGCGGGCCTGCCTGGCGAGTTTTGCGATTTGAGGCCTCCAGCACAGAACACGAGCGAAATGTTCGTGTCAGAGGGTGCGCAGCACCTCGACTGCTGGAGGCTCCAACGCGATAAACCTCCGCCGCACAGCGGCGGACTCCGGATCAGTCCGTTCCTTCCTCCGTCCATCGGGAGAAACCGCCCGGGTGCCAGAAAAATTAGTCACACCCCCGCACAGCGTCTTAGTCGCCGACCGCCAAGAAAGCAAAGGGCAACGGCGATATGGGTCTTCCACGGAATTCCGTGAAGAACCTCCTAAAAGCCAGAACCCCTCCGTCTCCCAAAATCCTGACGAGAGACACCTCCCGCCCTTTGATCTGGGGATTTCAGTTCTTGGGCCCGTTTCGCATTCTGATATTCGCGCTTCGAATCTTCGTCAGGGTGTGCCTTGAAGAAGCTGACGGCATCCAGGATTCCGGCCCGAGGACAAAAAGACCCCTCAGGTTCGGAAACGTGAGCGACGGTTCTCCGTTTGGCCCGGCGTCTCCACGCAGTTCCTAACCGGCCGGACGACCCTTGGTCGAAGGGTCGTCGTCACCCCATTCCAGCCGCCCCCATCATACGGCCGGGTGAGGAGGAACGACATCCCCGGTCACGTCCGCCCCAGTCCCTTCATGTACACCCTGGACTTCCTCAATCCCATCCGGGACGCCTTCTTCTTGACGGCCTCGGTCGGACGGCCGAGCTCGACTGCCACTTCCGCGGTCGGGCGGTTCGGGAACAGCTTCTTGAGTTCCTTCACGTCGTCCTTGGTCCATGCCCCCTTGATTTTGTTTCTGGCCATTGTGTGACTCCTTTCCATAATCAATCATTGTGGATTGACATTAGCCATGTGAGAATTGTAGTCCCCCACATGGTGACAGGCAATACTTTTCATTACTATACGCAAAAAATTCGTCGAGGTTCCCGAAAAGGTCGCGACATCCGTCCGAGATGTGGCCGCCAACCTCTGCGGAGAACGTCAGCTCGCTGTCCCCGGCCCCAAGACAATTCCCTGTCCGGAACAGGAGTATCATCGCCGCGTCCGCCGGGCCATCCCGGTCCTGCTGTCGCGACCCCGAGGCGGCGTCCCGGCGTGGAACGGAACCGGCCGGCGTCTCAAACCAGGGCCTTGCGGGCGTTCGGCACGGTGTCCTCCGGCTTGACCTTGTAGGACACCTGGAGGATCTCGCCATTCTCGTCGATGAGGAACGAGGAGCGGATGATCCCATCGTAGGTCTTGCCGTACATGGACTTGGCGCCCCAGGCGCCGTAGGCCCGGGCCACCTTGTGGTCCGGGTCGGAGAGCAGCGGAAACCCCAGGGAGTGTTTGTCGTCGAACTTCTTCTGCTTGTCGGGAGGATCGGGACTGATCCCAACAACCGCCACGCCGACACTGGCGAATTCCGCCGATGCGTCGCGAACGCAAACGGATTGCGTCGTGCAGCCAGGCGTGTCCGCCTTCGGATAGAAGTACAGCAACAGCTTGCGTCCCTTGAAATCCGTCAACGAAATCATCTTGCCGCTCTGATCCTCCAGCGAAAACGCCGGCGCCTTGTCCCCAACTGACAACTCTGCCATACGTGACTCCTTGACCAGTCAATCCATTCCTTTTGCCACGAGATTCATCCTACAGAAACAGTACGAGAGACCGCCGGTCCTCGTTCATTGTCGCCATCGGCGGTTCATCCGCACACCACGATGCCTACCTCCTCAGTGATTCGGCGATACCCCTCGCACACATGCCCTTCTTGTGACAGTGTGCCCAGAATAGCGGAGACGACGAGCTATCTGACGGAATGGCAATCAGGAGTGTCTGCGGCGCAATGGTTACCCAATGCGCTCGGCAGAAACCAGGGCGTGCGGTCATACACCGGACGCACGCCCTGCCGATTTCTGGGGATGGTTGGCGATTTCCGGCCTTTGGTGTATAATCCTCAGTATGAGAGTGTGCCGGCTCTCCCAGGAGACATGTCATGGACGCTGAAATGACGATTGAGGAAATCGAGTCGCGGTTCGAGTCGGAATGGGTGCTGATCGAAGACCCTCGAACCGACTCAACACTTAGGGTCCTGGGTGGGAGGGTGCTTCATCACAGCAGAGATCGAGATGAGGTCTACCGCAAGGCAGTCACCCTGCGTCCGAAGCGGTCCGCGATCATCTACACGGGCGAGATCCCCGAAGAAACGGCGGTAGTCCTGTGAGCTCCCCCTTCGAGCCAAGACACGGTCTGGTTGTCGTTCACGCCGAACTGTTTGGTCCCTCCGGGAGCATCGTTCTGCGCCTGGCGCTGGACACGGGCGCCACCGGGACCATGATAAACGTTGCACCACTGACGGCTATCGGATATGACCCGTCGATGGCGCCAGAGCGGGTACAGGTTACCACGAACAGCGGAGTTGAATTCGCTCCTCGTCTTGCCGTAGCTTCCATCAGGTCGCTGGGGCAGTAGCGAGACCAGTTTCCCGTGCTGGCACATACACTTCCCCCGAGCGCGAGTGTCGATGGCCTGCTCGGCCTGGACTTCCTCCGTGGACAGGTTGTGCGTATCGACTTCCGACGCGGAAACATCTCTTTTGCCTGATAACCTCTCTGTCTTGGGTGACTGCCGTATTCCGTGGCCTCTCGCCTTTCGTGGCGTCCCCACACCCCCGTTACCCTCGATGACTCCTTCGCATGTGATGACTGTACCCCTTCCTTAGTACCAGTCTACTTGTTAGGATTCCCGACTTCAAC
>CAZDTD010000157.1:0-8267 GCA_964507995.1 uncultured Pirellulales bacterium
ATGCAGTTGAAGTGGTTATACAGGTTGTCTCGATAGTTGTACTTCATGATGCTGGTGAGCGTCGTGCGGATGTTCTCGCGGTCCACGAGGTAGCCCAGGCCGCAGACGTGGGCGGTGTACTGGCCGACGAGTTGGTCCACTAAGCAGCCGGCGCCGAGCTGATAATCGGGTTTCGTCAGGTCCTTGGCCCCCATCCCGACGAGCAGAGGGGCGGCCACCTGCGACTCGTCCGACGGCGGGCGAATCTGGTGTTCGTAGTACTCGCCATTGAAGAGATTGGCGTCGAGCCACTGGCTGCCCTGCTCGAAGAGGCTGTGACAGGTCGCCGCGAACGCCTCGTCCCCGACGTAGCGGGCCATCTCCTCGGCCGCCCGCAGCGCACCGAGATACCAGATGCCCATCTGCGGATTCGGCCCGTAGTATTCCACATCCATCGTGTTGTGCTGGCAGCCTTCCATGACGCCATCTTTGTTGGCGTCCCAGCCGCCGGGAATCCAGCAGAATTCTACCGCTTTCTTCACATGCGGCCAGAGCGTTCGGAGCGTCTCGTCGTTGCCCGAGAGCTGCCAGTCGCGGTACATTTTCATGATGCAGCCCATCTGCCCGTCGGCCGCCGCCTTGCCGAACTCCTTCGCCCGCTCCAGAGGCAGGTTCACGCGAAAGCTCATCATCCCTTCCTCGTTCGTGGCCTGCCCGAATTCGACTTCTCGCATCATCATCGCGAGACTGCCGAAGACGAAGGGCGTTGCGTTCTCGTAGTTCCAGACGTGCGTGCAGGACCCGTGACAGCACCCGCCGCGATTGCCGCACCCCTCGAACCCGTAGAACCGCCCGTCCTCGGTGCGGAAACAGGTCTGCGTCCGCAGCGTGCTGACGTTGAACAACGCAGCCTCCTTCACGACCTCAGGCAGATCGCTGTCACAGAACGCACGCACGAATCGGAGCGTCTTGTCCTCCAGAACGCCCACTTGAGGCGCGACCTTCTCGGCCACGTCCCACGCGTCCTTGTATTGCGTCGCGTAGTAGTTTCCGATCCGGTCCTGCTCGTTGTTCTTGGGTGTCCAGGTCATGCGATTGGGGAAGTGCCATGTGAGGAGAAACACCACCGGCACCGCCTGCTTGGCCGGCACTTCGACACTGACCGCCAGCGAAGCCATGGGCGTATCTTCCTTGCCTGCCTGCCGCTCATCGAGCTTGCCATCGGCGCTGAAGTCGTCCCAGAAGTCCAGGCTCACGCTGCCCCAGCCGCCGGAAACCCATGTGGCTCGGTGGGTGACCGTGCCCTGGGTGGGGGTCGTCAGAGCCATCGTGCCCCAGTGCGGGGCCCTGGGCGCCACCCCCTCGGAATCCATGAACATGCCGCGGATGTTCTGGCCTTCGCGGTACTGGTTGCGATTGGCCTTGCCTCCGGCGGCGATGAGATCGCCCTGGTAATCCTTCGTCTGGCCGGAGGCGTCGTTGCCGATGAAGTTGGGGATGTTCCCGCAAACCGAAACCTGCAAGGCTTGGTTGGTCTTGTTGCGAACCACGTATCGCAGAATGGCCACTGGAATGCCGCTGGTGTCGGGGTCCGCCGGAACCAGCGGATTGAACGCCTGCAACGTCACGTCCACGTTCATGTCGGGGTCGGTCAGCATGACCTGTCCGAATGGATACGCGGCCGCGAAGCGGCACTGGCGGAATCGCGGCAGGCCGTGGTTGACCGCGTTGCTGCCGCTGGCGTCCTCGTACTGGGAAAAGTCGATGGGACCCTCTAGGCCGCGTGCCTGCGTCTGCCCCTTGGAATCCTTCACGAAGATCGCGAAGAACGGACCCGACGATCCCCGCATGGGGGTGAACCCCTTGGCCGGCCGGTTCATGATCTCCCAGTCGCGCAGGTCGCCCCGGCCGCCCAGGGACACGGTGCCCGTCCCGATCCCGCCGAGCGGCAAGGCGATCCTCGCCAGGTGCTGCTCGTCATACGCCTTGAGCACCGGCCAATCCGCGGAGGTCTCCCGCTCTACGGACGAGGTCTCGACGACCGCCGCCTCGCCGGAGCGGCCCATCGACGTTTGTGAGACAACCAGCCCAAAACCAAATGCCAGGGATAACAGCATTGCCTTTTGCATATCGACCTCCCGTCAATGTCACGACCTCGAACCGGTTCCGCGTCGGCCGCCCATTCCGCGTCTGACGCCCGTGCGACCAACATACCGCGACGGGAATCAACCGACAACTGCGAAGTACATCGAGGATGCCAAAAGCACAAAG
The DNA here is from genome assembly GCA_964507995.1 of uncultured Pirellulales bacterium. Classification (GTDB taxonomy): domain Bacteria; phylum Planctomycetota; class Phycisphaerae; order Sedimentisphaerales; family Anaerobacaceae; genus PLanc-01. The sequence goes on from CAZDTD010000157.1 coordinate 2,251, forward strand.
CTCAAAGGGCCGAAACGCTGTCGCCCGATGGACGCTCCGTTTTGAAATTTGGGCGGTTACGCGGTCTTGGTGTCCTTCGAGGGCCGGATGCACCCGAAGAACATGTCCACGGCGTGGACATGGCGCCCGGCTTGTTCGTAATGTGCCCGTAAGGGCATCTCTTCCTCACCAGAGAAGAGGATAACGCCTCGCGGTGTCACTACAAGCCCGCTCATGTCGCCAGGGCCGGCAAAATCGCTCTTGTCCCGGTGAAATTTGCCGATATAATGAAAAGGTACCTCGTGATTGCGGAAATCATCCCGCAAGGTTGCCAAGATCACTGTGCCTTGGCGAGAGGGCGTGTTCCGCCGTTGGGTGGCGTGGGCAAATGCAAAGGGGGCTGCACGATGATCGTGCAGCCCCTTGAGGATGCTCTCAGGCGAAGGAGTTACACTGCTCTGCGACGGCGCATCCAGCCGACGAGGGCTGTGCCGAGCGTGCCGAGCATCACTGCGGCGGGCGCCGGGACTGTCGGGGCGCCAGCCAGATTGGTGACCAGCAGCGCCGTGGGATTCGTGCCGCCGCCGGGCATATTGTATACGCGGAATTCCAGCGTGTTCTCGCCCGGTCGAAAACCGGAAGTGATCGAAAAGTCGTCGAGAGTTCTGTACTCCTGCGTATCGGTCGTCGTGTCCCCTTTCGCGATGCCTGTGTACTCGTCGTTGAGCCAGATCTGGCCGGAGTTGTCGACGCTCCACTGGCCTGTAAGGGTTACGCCTGCCGGATCGACGCCGTCGATGGTGAACGTGAGCTGATAGGTGTACCAGCCCGCCGGGTCGCTAATGCCGGACGCGGTTGGCCCGATCCAGAGCGATCCTGCCGGCGGGGCGACCCACGTAGCATAGTGCGTGATGCCCTCGGCCGTGGAATCGCCGCTCGGGACGGAGATCAGCGAATAGTAGGGGTCGGCCGCGCCGAGGCCGTCGGAACCCGTGTCGTGCAGGCCGGAAATGCCCGCGAACGCCGAAGAACTGAGACATGCACAGACGACCATCACAAGAACTGATTTCTGCATTGTACCCTCCACATAAGTGTCTAAAAAATCGCTCTGCCCTCCAACATGGGGCGCTTGTCATGACAGTGTGTATTGTAGCAAATTGGCATTCAGGCAGGCAAATGCGCACGCCCCGCGAGAGCAGCGTGACGCGTCCGCAAGGGGCTGTGAGGACTCGTATGGGGTGACATTATGGGGACTTGACCTCCTGTGGACCCGATTTTTTTTGGTGGCATCCCTCGTCGATCCAGGCGGTTTTCCCCCGTCTCGCATCGCTATGATCGGCTCTTGATCTCCTCCGGAAAATTCAGATACGCGTATTTGCCGAACAACTCATACGCTTTGCGGTCGTAGGCCCGCGCCGCCTCGATCTCATCGGTGAATTGCCCAAGGTGCCGGTTTCGTCCGTGGAGCCAGATGCACGCGACCCACCGTTTCGCGTGCCGGTTCCAGCAGACGCCCTTGAAACGCGAGCTCTTGCCCCAGGGCCGGCTGTTGTACAGGTTCTGCCGGACAGTGCAGATCCGCAGATTGCTCCGCCGGTCGTTCAGGCCGTTGTGATCGATGTGATCGACGACCATTCCCTGGGGTGCGTTGGCGAGAAAACGGTGTAGAGAGACGCGTCGCCCGTTCATCCAGCCGTAGGCATACGCTCGATTGCCCGAGACCGATGCGCACCAGTTGAACCTCGCGACCCGGTCGAAGTCCGCCGCGTCGATGATGGCGTACCGGCCCTTCGTCAGCGGGATATGGCGGATGGCGTCGTCGAGCGGTTCCGGCGGCGCCTTCCTGTGCACCCGGGGCCGTCTCTTCTGGAAGATCCGGCAACAGTGCGACGGGTCCGTCACTCGCATGCGCCCCGGCCGTTCCGGACAATTCATGCACACCAGCAATTCCCGCGAGCCCTCCTGCAATGTCGCCGCATACGTGCAGCAGCGACAGCAGGGGGTGCTCGTACGTGGCTCCCCCGCATTCGCGAGGGCAGGCTTGCCCGTGGCTCGTGACCTGTCCGCCCGACTCGTTTGCGACCTCCGCTCAGTCCGGCTCATGCGTCTTCTCCCTTCAGAATCATCAATCATCGATCAACAATCCAGAGGGTCCGCAGCGAACCGCGAGGTCCCTCTATAATTGCCCGATGTTGCACGAATTTGTCGAAAATTCTGTGTTTGGAAGGAGGTGAAAAATGCGGTAAGTTCAGTCCCGGCCTGGAATAAAAAAAATCTTTCGCGCGGGGTGTTTTGCCTTTTCAGATGTTGCACGGATTTTGCTATTCCTACCGTGTAGTAGGGGATTCACCGCAGAGGCACAGAGGACACGGAGGAGAAGGCAGGAGGCAATAGGCCGGAGGCGCCAACTGGCAACCGGGAACTGACAACTGCCTTCCAACCGCAGAGGGCGCGAAGGGCCGCAGAGGGAGAGAAGGACATGGGAATCGGCGGTAGCCGGTAGTGCTCCGCACACCGGCCCCAGGGCAAGTGCCTCACACAAAGGCACGAAGACACGAGGACGGAATCCTGCAGGATACGAGCGGCGAGAGACGCCATTGGAACCGCAGATGAACGCCGATGAACGCGGCAGCGGTAGGGTGTGCTCCGCACACCGTTCCCATCTGAAACCATGTCCAACCACGGGCCACGAACCACCAGGCGCGTCTTTTCAACCACAGAGAACGCTGAGGGTCGCGCGGAGACAAGTAGGTACAAGTACGTAGGGCAGGATGATCCTTTGCGCACCTCTGCGGCCTCCGCGGTTAGACCATCGATTCATCCGCCCATTCAACTCTGTCATTGCGAGCGCAGCGCGGCAATCTGCAGATTGGCACCGAGCCCGGCCCCCGGCCGCTTGTCCCGCTCGGAAGACGCTCCAACGCTTCCGCGCTTCTACGCTTCGACGCATATACGATTTTTCGCTTCCACACGGCTTCGCCGCTCTTGACACCCCCCTCCCCATGCAGCCATAATTGACCCCGAGTCGGCGGACCCGCAGCCGCCACGCGAGAAACGAAAGGCGATGTACGAGCCCGTTTTGAGATTGAGGATACCAACAAGAGCAACAAAACATGGTAATGCGTATTTGGAGACTTTGTCCAAGCCATTGGACACCCCATATTCTGGAGGCTGAGTTCGTTGCTTGAGCGGGTGTTGTCAGAGTGCCATAGTTCTCGTAAGACAGGTGACTTGTTTGATGAAGGAGCCATACCGACCAGTGTGACTGCCAGGGGCAGCGATCAGGAGTGCGCATATGCAGGGAGAATGGACTGAGGACTTCGCCTTTGAACAACTGAAGAGGAACGAGCGCATCATTCGTGGATCCGAGAACTCGAACGAAGCAACGACACGCATGCGCGCGATCGACACGATCCTCTTCGACGTCCTGGGCTGGGACAAGCTCACAGTCGAGTCTGAGAAATACTGTCGTCTGGAGGGGTACGCTGACTATGCGTTCATCCAAGGTGACGCCATTTCACTCATTCTTGAGGCAAAACGATCGGGTGAAACCTTCCTTCTGCCAAAGAGGGTATATGGGGACAGACCCTTTGGTTTCGGGCTCCTATCCAAGGAATCTCCGATTGCCCTCGAGGCAATTCAGCAAGCATCCGGATATGCAGCGTCCCTCGGAACGCGCTATATCGCGATTTCCAACGGACATCAATGGCTTCTTGGCTTGGCGTTCGTCCCTGGACAACCGATCCATCAAAGATTGGTGTATGTTTTTGAATCCTACGAGGCAACAGTGGATCGCTTCGCCTGTTTTTGGCGATGTTTCAGTCCTAATGCTATTCAGTTGAATGTTCCCACGACTGAGTTGGTCGAGGCAAGAAGGACACCACCGCCGACGAAGCTATCCGCTCGCATCCCGAACTACCCCGCTCCGGCCGACAGGAACATTATCGTCAATGAGCTCTCGTATGTCATTGCTCTTGTCTGGGATGAGATGCTTCTTGATGAGAACGATGAGAGCTTTCTGCGCAACTGTTATGTGCGCCCTCAGGCATCCGAAGACACACTTGCTGTTGCGAGAGAGCTCCTTGCGCAGCGTCTCGACTCGGACGAAATGGCTGCCTCTGAGGTCTATGACTCCAATAGTGTCTCAGAACTATTTGGCAACTGTGCCCACGAGAGACCGATTGTAGTCCTTGGTGACGTCGGCCATGGGAAGTCCGTCTTCTTGAAATACCTCCGTCTTGTGAAGGCCAAAGAAGAGCTGAAGCGCTATCTGCAGATTGACATCGACTTCCTTGACCGACCTGATACGAAAGCAGAGGTGAGCGAGTACATATACCGGGAGATCAATCGACAACTCCTCGAAAGGTACAACGTCGATATCACTGAGGATGGATTGGTCCGCGGCGCGTTGGATAGCGAGATTCAACGGTTGAAACGTACACCTAAAGGCAAACTATTGGAGACGAACCCAGAGGCATACAAATCGTATGAACTGGAGCAGATTGACAATCTCCAGCGTGACCACCACGAGTACCTGACGCGTGTGATTAACCATCTCAAGGTTGGTCGCTCGTGCTCACTTGCGCTCTTTTTAGATAATCTGGATCGCCGCGATGATCCAATACAGGAACAAGCGTTTCTCAATGCCTCCGCAATGGCGAGAGACTGGGCGTGCCTCGTCTTTGTGTGTTTACGTCCTGCAACGTTTTACAGATCGAGGCGAGAGGGCGTATTGGATTCGCTGGCACCCAAGACGATTAGCGTATCATCGCCCAAGACCTCGCTTTTGTTAAAGAAACGTTTTGCATATGCGCGTGCGTTATCTGAGGGGCATATCGAAAGACACAACGGTCCGCAGAGGGCTGCTCCGGGCCGCCAAGTCACGCTTGACTTGCCGAGCGTAGGTCGCTTCCTTGGCTTCTGTGAGGCATCGCTGAAGAACAAGGACCTTGTCTTTCTCTTTGAGGCTGTCTCGAACGGCAACGTGCGGGACCTTCTCAGATATACGAAGGAGGTCCTTACGAGCAAGCACCTCAATACGAGGAAGATTCTGGAAATCTCTGGCGAGTACCAGATTCCCGTCCATGAGGCTCTGCGTGCTCTCCAATACGGAGATTCGATCCACTACGATCCTGATCGCTCGCCGTTTGTGAACGTGTTTGACATAGAACATGCCGATCCAACAGAGCACTTCTCGCGTTTCCTTGTCCTACATTATCTGAGCCGTTTGAGCCCCACATCTCCTACACGGGGGTTCTGCGTGATCGATGATGTTGTGCAATACCTGTCCCAGCTTGGGTACTCGGGCCAGCATGCGACAAACACGTGTCGATTTCTCTATGTCAAAAGATGCTGTCGTGGGCCAGTTGCGGATATCGATTGGAAGGAGGTCCATCAGGTCAGAGCCACTACGCTGGGACGTTACCACACAAGCCACCTCATCGCCACTTTTCAGTACTTCGATGCCGTCTCGATCGATACTCCAGTGTTGGACGACGAGGCGAGAAAGACGATCATAGACGTCCAGGGCATAGAAAGACGCCTTAACCGCTGTGAGATATTTGTCGAGTATTTGGACAAGTGCAGCCGCGCGTTACAGGATGCCGATGCGATTCGCCTCTGGAAGGATTCACGGATGGCGGTTCTAAAGGATATGGATACCATAAGGAAGAGAGTCACTCCCACGAGGCACGGAGGGGATAGAAGCGATAGGTGAGAAGAGCGGGCGGCAGGGCCAGCCCTTGGGGCTTCGAGGGTCAGGCATCACGTTAAGTTTAACGGATATCGCGGATACCAGAGCCGCCGACCCTGTGGTGATTTCGGAGGGCGCGTCCACTGATTACGCCGACCCACGCAGATCGACCGGCTGGTGTACGAGTTATACGGCCTGACGGAGGAGGAGATCCGGATCGTGGAAGGGGCCACGCAGGGCTGAGAGACGATTCAACTGAAAGAGATATCACGCAGAGACGCGGAGGCGCAGAGAATGAGGGAAGAAGGCTCTGGAGAAGACCTCTTATACCCTCTGCGTCCCTGCG
>CAZDTD010000158.1:0-4544 GCA_964507995.1 uncultured Pirellulales bacterium
TGTGCGATCTGTGTTGGAGGCCCTCGGTCGCTGGTATTGAGTTGGTCCGGAGGTTAAAGGAGAGACAAATGAGACACACAGTGTGGAAGGCGGGGCTGTTGATGGTGGCATTGATGGGGATCGCCGGCTCGACTGTCTTTGCCGGGGCAGCGACTTCGACAGGGACCCAATCGCCAGCCGCTCCTGCTGCTGCGGCTGCACCTGCCGCTCCGGCTGCGCCTGAGCACACGGAGCTGTTCTACCCCGAACTGTGGAAGGCGTTCCACAATCCGACGTCCTGGTTCAGCATGGGACTGGACGAGCGATTCCGGATCGAGGCCGGGCAGAACTGGGACACGTTGAACGACGACAGCAACGCGCACCAGTGGTGGTATGAACGGTATCGCACGCGTTGGTGGACGAAGTCGGCCCTCGGGGAGGACATCGACTTCAACACCCGGCTCGTGTGGGAATTCCGCACCTACGACGAGCCGCACGCCCAACCGATTGCGGCGACGAACAGTTACGAGAAATATGACCGCAACACGGTTTGGGACGAGGCGCTGTTCGACTGGTTCAACTTCAGTTTCCGCAACCTCGGCGGGCTGCCCTTGACGGCAACCATTGGTCGCCAGGATCTTCGTTTTGGCGTCGGCTGGCTTGTCCTGGACGCCACGCCGCTGGATGGTTCCCGCACGGTGGGCGGCTTCGACGCGGCTCGATTCACTTACGATTGGGCCGAGACGAACAACAAGATCGACCTGGTGTTCATGAATCGGACGGCCGAATCCGACAGTTGGCTGGAGCCCATCGGCGACAAGGACCGGGCGCTGACTGAGCAGGACGAGAATGGCGCCATCCTCTACCTGACGAACACGTCGTTTCAGCCCATGCAGTTGGAGGCATTCTTCATCTACAGAAACGACAACCCGATCGACAATCAGACCACGTTGACAAACATCCCGCCGTTCTGGGGCACGAAGGCGGATATCTACACGTTCGGCGGCGCAGTGGCCGGCACTGCCGGAGACAACTGGAAGTATCGCGCCGAAGCGGCGTTCCAGACGGGCACTACGCACGAGCGGAGCAGGACGTCTCCTTTCGAGATTGGCGACGAGCACGACATCAGCGCGTTCGGCGCCCTGACGAACCTCGAATACCTGTTCAAGGACGCGCATGAGAACGCGGTGCATGTGGGGTACGAATACGCCTCGGGCGACGATGACCCGACTGATGGCGACTACACGCAATTCGACCTGCTCTGGGGCGAATGGCCGAGGTGGAGCGAGTTGCTGATCTACACCTATGGTGATGAAACCGAAGTGTCCAACACGACGAACCTGCATCGGGTCAACATTGGGCATCGGATCAACTTGAACAAGCAATGGACCCTCAGCACGGATTATCATGCTCTGTGGGCGGACGAGACGGGGACGCCGTGGAAGACCGGCGAGAACGGGATCAACGTCGATGACGACGGCAAATTCCGTGGTTCGCTTGTCACCTGCTGGTTGCGGTACAAGTTCAGCAGCCAACTCTATGGTCATGTCCTGGGCGAGTATTTCATGCCCGGCGGCTACTACGACGATCCGAGCGACGATGACGCGATGTTCTTCCGGTTCAACGTCGAGTACGTATTCTGACGTGGGCGAGTTGGACATCCATGTGACAGGTCAACAGTTCGCCGGCGGTTTTTCTTGAATCTGCCGGCGAACTGTCTTACAATCAGGGCCCTATGGCTAAGAAGAATACACTCAATCAAGCGTTGTTATCCGGAAACGAAGCGTTGGCTCAGGGTGCCTATGAGGCCGGTCTGAGCGTGGCCTGCGCCTACCCGGGGACTCCCTCCACGGAGATCCTCGAAGTCCTCGCGGGGTTCCCCGAGGTCGATGCCCAGTGGTCGGTAAACGAAAAAGTGGCGTTCGAGGTGGCGCTGGGCGCCGCGACGGCGGGGGCCCGCAGCCTCTTCGCCTGCAAGCACGTTGGGCTCAACGTCGCGATGGACCCGCTCATGACGGCCTCCTACACTGGCATCCTGGCGGGCTTTGTCATCGTGGTCTGCGACGACCCCGGCATGCACTCCTCCCAGAACGAGCAGGACACCCGCTGGGTGGCCCTGTACTCGAAGATGCCGATGCTCGAGCCGTCCAGTCCCGCCGAGGCGAAGGAATTCGTGAAGGAAGCCTTCGCGATGAGCGAGCGGTTCGACACGCCTGTGATTCTCCGGATGACGACGCGGATTTCGCACACGAAGGAGAACGTGACGGTCGGCGAGCGGAACGCGCCCGAACGGCCGGCTTTCGAGAGAAATCCCGCCAAATACGTCATGGTGCCCGGCTACGCCTACCAGCGGCACATCCTGGTCGAGAAACGCCTCGAAAAGCTCAAGGCCCTTGCGGAGCGAACCCGCCTGAACCGGATCGAAAAGGGCGACGGCAAGATCGGGTTCGTCACCTCCAGCGTGGCCTACCAGTATCTGAAAGAGAGTTATCCCGAGGCCTCCTACCTGAAGCTCGGGATGAGCTACCCGTTCTGCGACGACAAGATTCGCCAGTTCGCCAAGAGCGTCAAAAAGCTCGTTGTCGTGGAGGAACTGGACCCCTTCATCGAGGAGCACGTCAAGACGCTCGGGATCAAGGTCGCGGCGAAGGATCCCTCGTTCCGGATCGGCGAGCTGACGCCGGAACTGATCCCGGACGTCGTGGCCGGCAAGACCAAGGTGGAGAAGCGGGCCGTGACGCGCAGACCGCGGTTTTGTCCCGAGTGTCCGCACTGGGCGTCGTTCGCGGCCCTCAAGAAGCTGGACGTCCACGTGGCGGGCGACATTGGCTGCTACACGCTGGCTGCGTTGCCGCCCTTGACGGCGCTGCACTCGTGCGTATGCATGGGGGCGGGCGTCACCATCCACGAGGGATGGCGAAGGGCCATGCCGGGTGAACGCATCGTCGGCGTCTTGGGCGATTCGACGTTTGTCCACTCCGGCATCCCCGGCCTGATCAACGCCGCCTACAACAAGGTCAAGGGCGTGATCGTCATCCTGGACAACTCGATCACGGCCATGACCGGCGGCCAGGAACATGCCGCCACGGGCCGGACGATTCGCAATGAGCCCACGAAGAAGCTGATCCTGGAAGATTTGTGTCGGGCCTGCGGCGCCGACAACGTTGACGTGGTCGATCCAAGGAACCTGGAGGAGTTTCGTGGCATCCTGGAGAAACGGATCAACGAGGATGCGCTGTCGGTCGTCATCTCCCGACATCCGTGCCAGTTGTTGAGAAGATAATCAGGAGGAAATCCGAAGTCCGAAATCCGAAACAAGCACAAATGACCGAAATCTGAAATTCGAAACGGCGTCGCGGGTCGTGCAGCAGGTTGGGGTCCTTTGGATTTCGGTTCTTTGAATTTGTTTCGGATTTCGAGTTTCGTGCTTCGCGTTTTTGAACAGAGACATCTATGAAAGACAAAGTTTGCAGCATCACATTTGGCGGGATCGGGGGACAGGGCGTCCTGAAGGCCTCCGAGATTTGCAGTTGGGCGGCCTTGTTCGCGGGATACCACGTGAAGAAGTCCGAAGTCCACGGCATGGCCCAGCGAGGCGGCTCCGTGGAATCGCACGTGCGGTTTGGAAAACGCGTGTATTCGCCGCTGGTCCCGGCCGGCGGCGCCGATTTTCTCGTCTGTTTCCATCAGGATGAACGACTTCGGCTCGTCGCTTTCCTCAAGAAAGACGGGGTCGATCTCACCGACTACCTCGAAAAGGCAACTCAGGCCGTCGACAATCCGCGAGGTCTCAACACCTGTCTGGTGGGCGTGTTGTCGGCGAAGCTGCCCATCCAAGAGGAATTCTGGATGAAGGCCATCGAGACGGTGTTCAAGAACAAGGGTGTCGAAGAGAACAAGAAGATATTCCTGGACGGAAGGAAGATGGGGCAGTCATGATCTGGAAAGAGAACGTCGAGTGTGCGGCTCCTGCGGAGTTGAAGACGCTGCAGTCGGGTTATCTCAAGAAGCTGATTCCCTACATTTATCAGAACTGTGCCGTCTACAGGCAGAAGCTTGACGCCGCGGGAGTCAAACCGGATCAGATCCAGTCTATTGACGACATCCGGCGGCTCCCCATCACGACGAAAGAGGACCTGCGGGACAACTATCCGTATGGCTTGTTCTCCGCGCCGCAGGACCGGATTGCCGAGATCCATGTCTCCAGCGGCACCACGGGCAACCCCACGCTTGTGGGCTACACGCGAGACGACATCAAGCTCTGGGGCGACGTGATGGCCCGCGCGTTCTGCTGCGCCGGGGCGGTGCCGGGCGACACGATCCAGATCGCCTATGGCTACGGCCTCTTCACGGGTGGTCTGGGCGCCCACTACGGCGCCATGGAACTGGGGCTTCGCATCCTTCCGGCCTCCGCCGGCCAGACGGCCCGCCAGCTCAAGCTCATGCAGGATTTTAAGCCGAAGATCATCGCCTGCACGCCCAGCTATGTCCTCTACATGGCCGAGGAGGCCAAGACGCTGGGCATCGATCCGACCCAGGGCAACTGGAAGATCGGCGTCTTCGGA
>CAZDTD010000158.1:4554-6016 GCA_964507995.1 uncultured Pirellulales bacterium
GAGCCGAGCCCTGGAGCGAATCGATACGCCGGGAGATCGAGAACGTCTGGAACATGCTCGCGACGGACATCTATGGCCTGTCCGAGATCATCGGTCCCGGCGTCGCGCAGGAATGTCACCACAAGGAGGGCCTGCACGTCTTCAGCGACGTGTTCTACCCCGAGGTTCTCGACCCGAAGACGGGCGAGCCGGTGCCCGAGGGCCAGGACGGCGAACTGGTTATTACGACGCTGACCAAGCAGGGCATCCCGCTGATCCGGTATGGCACGCGGGACGTCGTCAGTATCCGGTACGACAAGTGCCGCTGCGGCCGGACCAGCCCTCGCATCAGCAAGGTCAAGGGCCGAACCGATGACATGATCGTGGTCCGCGGGATCAATGTGTTCCCGTCCCAGATCGAGCACGTGCTCGTCGGGATCGAAGGTACGCAGCCGTATTACCAGATCATCGTGGATCGCCAGGCGCATCATCTCGACGAGGTCGAGGTTCTGGTGGAGGTCGACCAGAAGTTCTTCTCCGACGAGATCAAGCAACTCAACGTCATGCGGGAGAAGATCCGCAGGGAGATCCAGAACGTTCTCTCGATCGGCGTCAAGGTGACGCTCGTCGAACCCAAGACCATCGCGCGAAGCGAAGGCAAGGCCAAACGAATCGTGGACAAGCGGACACTGTAGGGGGCCCCTATGAAGATTACGCAGATATCGGTGTTTCTGGAGAACCGCAAGGGCAGGCTGTACGACGTGTGCTCCCTGCTGGGCAGCTACGGCGTGAACATCCGCGCGTTGACGGTGGCCGAGACGGAGAGCTTCGGCGTCCTGCGGATCGTCGTGGATCACAGCGACGTCGCGATCCGGGTCCTGCGGGAGAACCAGTTCGTCGCCAACTTTACGGACGTGGTGGCTATCGAAGTCCCGGACCAGCCCGGCGGGCTCGCCTCCATCCTGAAGCTCCTTTCCGAGCACGATGTGAACATCGAGTACATGTACGGATTCGTCGAGAAGTTCAGCGACAAGGCGCTGCTGGTAATGCGGTTCGAAGACACGGACCTTGCGCAGCAGATTCTGGCCAAGCAGAAGATCCACGTAGTCACCGAGAAAGACATCGAAGGCCTGTGATGGACATCCCGTTCCGGGGCTGAGAGATCGAGACTGCCGAACGGAGCCGCATCGAGGAACTTCAGCTCCGGCGTCTGTGACAAGCGATCGGCTGGGCCCTGCGGATTCGCCGTCCTCGAAGACGAGGAACTCCGTACTCTATGATGTCCTGCGGCCGGTCCCCTCTTGGCCTGTTGCTTGGAGATTGTCATGACGACGATCACACGGATAATTCTGATCGGTCTGTTGTGTTTCTGTCTGTCTTGCGGTGCGAAACCGGCTGGGGACCGCGGAACGTCCGTCTCGCAATCCGCGTGGCCCGAGGGCAAGCGGGTTGCGGTGAGTCTGACCTTCGACGACGCCAGGCC
>CAZDTD010000158.1:6116-8232 GCA_964507995.1 uncultured Pirellulales bacterium
CGTGGCCCGAGGGCAAGCGGGTTGCGGTGAGTCTGACCTTCGACGACGCCAGGCCGAGCCAGGTGGATGTCGGCGTCCCGCTCTTCAACAAATACGGCGTGCGAGCGACGTTCTACGTCACGCCGTCGAATGTGCCGCAGCGGCTCGATGCGTGGAAAGCCGCGATTGCCGCCGGCCATGAGATCGGCAACCACACGATCCGCCATCCGTGCACCGGCAATTTCACATGGTCTCGCGAGAAGGCCCTGGAAGATTACACGCTCGCCCAGATGGCGGCAGAACTGGACCAGGCGAACGCGGAAATCCACAGGCTGCTGGGCGTCCACGCCGTGACGTTTGCCTATCCCTGCGGCCAGAAGTTCGTCGGGCGGGGGGAGAACACGCACAGTTACGTGCCGGTCGTTGCGGAGCGGTTTATCGCCGGTCGGGGCTGGCGGGATGAGAGCACGAACGATCCGGCGTTCTGCGATCCGGCGCAATTGATGTGCCTGGAGTTCGACGGCCTGACGTTCGAACAACTGAAGGTCCTCGTCGACTCCGCGGAGCAGAAGGGATTCTGGCTCGTGCTGTGCGGCCACGAGATCGGCACAGGCGGCCATCAGACGACACGAACCGACACCCTGCGAGCCTTCTGCGAGTACGCGAAGGACCCGCAGAACGGTCTCTGGGTGGACACCATCGCCAACGTCACCCGCTATGTCTTGGAGCGCAGAGACGACTCCAACTGAGCCCGCCTCGGGACTCAGCCGTTCAGGACCCAGCCTTGGCGGTACTGTTTGCGGATGTACTTGTCCGCCTCAGGGCAATTGGTCGCCTTGAGGTTCCTGGCGTCCCACTCGAGCTTCTGTCCCACCCGGTAGGCCACGAGCGCCAGCAGGTTGTTCTCGATCAGCGCGCCGGAATAGTCAAAATTGCACGTGGTGGGTTTGCCGGTCTTGCAGCCGATGATCCATTCCGCATGGTGCCCCGGCGACGGCGGAATCAAGTCCTTCGCCTTGGGCGAGGCGTACTGCGTCATGTCGTTCGAGCCGGTGGGCATCACGATGCGGAAATCGTAGTCGCAAAGCAGGTATCCCTTGTCCCCATTGAAGAGGACGCCCTTGAACAGCTTGTCGCGGTTGAACGCCTCGGAAGGCATGCCGGGCTTTTTGCCGCCGTCGTACCAGTTGACCGTCACCGCGGGCCGCCAGCTATTGGCCGGATGTTCCCACTCGGCGGTCAGCCATTGCGGGCAGGTGTCTGTGCTGATGGGCGTCCCCTCCGCCTGGCAGCTCGTCGGCAGAGTCAGGTCCAGGGCCCAGTAGGGCATGTCCATCATGTGACTGCCCATGTCGCCGAGCTGGCCGCTGCCGAAGTCCCAGAAGCGGTTCCAGGTCAGGCAGCCGCCCGAGACGTACCCCTTGTTGAAGGGATGGTAGGGCGACGGCCCGATCCAGAGGTCCCAGTCCAGGCCTTCCGGCACGGGCTCGGCAGGCAGGTAGTTCCCGCCTTCGGGCGTGCGGCTGCACCAGACGTGGACTCGCTTGACGACGCCGATTGCGCCGCCGCGGATCAGCTCCACCATCCGGCGGTAGTTGTCGCTGGCGTGGATCTGCGTGCCCATCTGGGTCGCGATCTTGTTCTTGTTTTTCAGATAGGTCTCGCGGACCATCCGGGCTTCCTCCACGGAGTTGGCCAGCGGCTTCTCGCAGTAGACGTGCTTGCCCCGGTTCATGGCCCAGACGTTGACGAAGGCGTGTGTGTGGTCGGTCGTGCCGCAGACTACCGCGTCGATGTCCTTCTGTTCGAGGCACTTGCGCCAGTCGGTGTAGAGTTTGGCGCCGGGATACTTCTGGGCGGCCGCCGCGAGGTTCTTGGCATTCACGTCGCACAGGGCCACGATGTTCTCGCTCTGGACGCCATCCAGGTCGGCGGCGCCCCGGCCTCCGACGCCGATGCCGGCGATGTTGAGCTTCTCGTTCGGGGAGTTGCCTGCCTTGAGAATCCCGGACTTGAGGATCGTGACACCGGCTCCGACGACGGCGCTGTGCTGGAGGAACGTGCGACGATTGACGGTCTCTTTCATGGATCAACTCCTCGATTGGAAACCAGAATGTCCCTGCATGCGAACGCAAAC
>CAZDTD010000159.1:0-8205 GCA_964507995.1 uncultured Pirellulales bacterium
CACATTACCGCTATTCGCTATCGCCTGTCAGAAAACGGTAGCTGTCCCCTAATTCCCCAGCCATGTATTCGAGCACAGCTATCGCCTATCGGGTGTCAAAAAACGGTAGTTGTCCCCGTTATCGGTGCCAGAATGCGATGACGTTGTCAAGAGAAACCAACCGGCTCGCTGTGTCATACGCGTACTCCATCCCTGCGCCGTTGGCATAGTCCAGCGCCGTCCGGATAGGTCAAATGGGTGCCCCGTCAATCACACAATCCAAAATGTGAAATGTGCAGGTACGACCCCCGGTTTTCCAGGGTGGTTTACTTTCTGACTGTGAATTTATACTCCCGCGGTTCGCGGCAATCCGTCGCCTTGATTCGGCCGCGAAGGACAAAACCATCCGGCGTCCGCTCATACTCAAAGGCCTTCGCACTGTAGGGGTCTTCAAGCAAACCTTCTTGAAGCCCCTTTGGCAATTGCCCCGTAACAGCCTTGGCACGATACAACTCGATCGCAACGGTCAGCGCATTGAAAAAACTCTTAGCCGCGAGTTGGAGATCGTACAAACGCGGCGCCATATCCGCCGCCGATGTTAACCCGAGCATTACAGAAGGATTTGTGGGCACCTCCTTCTTAAGTTTCTCCCCCAAACGCTCCAACTCCGCATACTTTTGCTCATAGGGTTTATCACTCTCAAGCATATCGCGGACCAAACGAAAGTACGTCACGAAAGGTTCGTGGATCGTTTCGAAAAGAGCCTCATCATCGAGAGGCTGGCCCTCTTCCGCTGACGTATCCACAGAGCTCCGCCCCCCGGCCTGCGTCCTGAGCGCCGCGACAATGGCATTTTTAGACCACCGGAGTTCCTGCTCACACCTCCTATCGATATGCAACCACAATTGGTCGGATACCGGCGGGACAGAAGCCATCTGGTCTGCCAACAAAGAGAGCGTCCGCTCGTCCGGCGGTATGTCATTCAGAATTTGACGGATAGTATACAACGCATATGATTCCGTAATGATCGGTACCACTTCCAAAATGTGTGCTTCGGCGGAGAGATGGGCCGCAAAGCGACGCACTGCAAAACAGTCAGTCAATGCTCCCTGGTAGTTCTGTCCCATAGCAAGAATGCGGGCATCAGCGCATACGAGCAATGCAACATACCGGGATCGTCGTGCCACTATTGGTTCTGCCGGAGCTCCAAGAGATGATAGAGCAATCATTCCCCAGTCGCACTGCTGTGTACTGGAGGCCATCTTCACAAGTTCGACAGCGTCCTTGTATTTCGCTATGTACCTGTTGACGTCCTCGGGTACCGCTGGCTCCTGCAGGACGGCATGGACCATCTCGTCGGGTATGGCGTTGGAATCTGGACCCAAAAGAAATGCCTGGTAGTAAAGCAAGGCAGCGTTGCCACGGGATGGGAATATTGTGTCGCTATGTGCGGTAGCCGCAAACGACAAGACAACGATACCAATACCACGCACAATATGCGAAAAATCACGTTTCATACTGCCCATAAGAGTCCCTCACCAAGAGATGAAGAGTGACATGTCATTGCGATCGACAACAATCATATTCCGTACGATCCCGGCTGACACTCAGACACAGACCCCTTATATCTGAAGGCACCTGGTGTGTATATGGAGTCATGTCGTAGATAGTCATTCGATTTAGTCCACCAAGATTCCGGAACGGGACATCCCCCATGGTAAGGCCGCCAGAAGCATATCCCCTTTACTGCGGCAGCTGCCGCTTGTTTCGCTGACTCATATCCCAAGCCGTTATATCCATCAAGAAGCACCACCTCCGTCCAGTATGGGTCTCCCATTTTCCGAATAATTCGATCTCCGTTTTCGTCCAGGGTAAAACCCAAGTCATCTGTTTTCTCTCCACCCCTGACGTATTCATAGCCTTGAATCTCGATAAAAGCACGCCACATGCTCTGATCCAGACACGCTAATGCTTCAGTCGCATTTACGAAACCCTTGAGAGCTTCAATGTAAAGATCTGCAATAGCCCCATAAGGGTCGGTTGCATCCCCTATGAACTTCAGCCAGTCGCGGTTCTTGATATTAACCCCGAATCCAAACCGTCCAATCCACTGCATAGCGGCCTGATATGCCTCGATATAAGCGGTCAAGTCTTGGATCGTCGACAATTCCTCTGGATCCAGGCGCCAAGGCAAGATCATCATTCGTCCAGTCTCCAAGTACCAGTTCGGATCATCAGGATGAGGATACGGGTACTTGTTGTCATACAAACCGGATGGATCCGCAAACACAAGTGGGTTGTTGCCACAATAGGCATAAAGGCCCATTCCTCCGAGGTAGCCGATGGGATCGGTCTGGAGGAATCTGCCGATCTCGAGATACAGGGGACAGACACCTATTATGGGTATCCACAATGGGCAGCCGATCCCGGCGTTCCTGGTATTCCGTATCGTTTTTTTTGCCACAGAGGATGTCGACCATACGCAGTCCCTCGATCTCTCGCAGCCTTCTCAGTCTATCGCCAATCATCCTTCAGCCATCGTCAATTCCTACCGACATATTGCCCGAAACCGGTCGAATTGTCAAGGGAAAGCAACCGGCTCGCTGTGTCATTGGCATAATCCAGAATCCGCAAGAGATTCTGGCCACAGATACACACCGATGCACACAGATGGAGGGCCCTGGGGCCGTCCCCTGCGAGGGACGCAGCAGGCCCCAGGCTGACGCCTGCCTTGCCCGGGACGGGCAAGGGTGTGCTGCGCCGGGGAACTTGGGTCCAAGCGAGCTTGGACCAGTCCCCCGTCCGGCACACGGGCCTACTGCTGAGACTGGGAATCAGCGCCGCTTGATCTTGGAAACAGGGTAAGAGGGTACTTTCGATATCGAGTCTGAGCCGGTCGCTTGTGGGCGAGAAGGGGCCGGCGTTCCAGCTCGCTGGAAAAGCCGGACCCGAACGAAGACCATCCCGGCAGTCTCTGCCGGGACACGCGAAGCGTGCCATCGACCGGCGGACCCACGGACGATAACCCACCACACGGCCCGGCGGCAGCCATCTGTGTCCATCCGTGTGAATCTGTGGCTAATTCACCTCGCGGTTGGTCTAAGTCCGGAAGTCTGGAGTCGCCATCATCCTGTCCGGGGGGGGAAACTGTATTCCTGGAAGGCCGGAGGAGGCCATCTGCCGAGTTCGCCGATTCGTACAGACGGAATGGTGCGTGGTACGCACCCTACGCCTGTCCACCGATTTCGCCGATTCACGCAGATTGGACTGCACCGCCACGGCGGCACACAGGGCAGGACGGGTTCTTCCTTCGTGCCTTTGTGCCTTGGTGTGAGGACAAGAGGACGGTGTGCACGGCACACCCTACAATCGCCGGAAGATGGAATGGTGCGTGGTACGCACCCTACACCCGGTTTCGAGGGCGGCCAGAATGCGTCAAGGGGATACCGGGGACAACTACGAATGGCAGTTTCTTAAGGTCGGTGGGGACGTTGAACCCATCGTTTTGGGGCCAAGAACGCGGTTTATCAGCAGGAGAATCCGCTTAACGAACCGCCATTCGGACAGTCCCCATTATAGTTTCCCCTTCGGCCGGGATTCCGGGGAGGACCGAATTCTACTGGGGTCTGCGTCTTCTTGCTGGATTTCAGCCGGGGCCGCGTCTACAATCCTGGCGACAATAGTTATGTGGAGGAACACCATGGCAGACGAAACACCCGGTCAGATCTCCCCCCAGCAGCTCAAGCAGGCGATGAAGGCGTTCAAGAAGCGTCTGAAACTGACTCGTCTCGACGCGGAGTCCTCCCTGGGCGGCGGGCCGTTCAGCAGCGGTCGGGGCTCCGGCATCGTCGGCATCCAGCCGCCAAACCAGTACCCGCGTGAGGTTTGGGACAAACTCGTCGAACAGGGCAGGCTCCGGCGGGTCGGCGGCGGACTCTACGAACTGGTCCAGGACCCGAACGCACCACATCACGATATGGAATAGGTCTTCGCGCGAAGAAGGATGGTGGACTCGCGCCACACGGTGACATGTGCGTTCGGACCACGGTCAGAGAATAGGGCGGGCTCATCCTCCTCATTCGTACGAAGACGAGATCAGGGTTTAGGACGCACCGCCCTATTTCGCACCAGATGACGACAAAGAGCTGGTTGGCAAGTCCGCCGTGTCATGGGCGTTACATGCGACACTATCGGACGTGCCGGATTGTGAGAGATCGAACGCTCTTATAGTCTTACGACTTCATCGTCGCAGGGCAAGAAAGAAATGCCCATATATCCCAGAATGCCACGCCATCGTAAAGGTCGCTTACTGGAAGCCGGCGTCCGCGTTATTGGTATCAATAAATAGGTTCCGTCGTACACGCAGGTTTGGACAAGAGCCCAATCGGAGATTGACAGGATACGTCGGAGCGATGGAGGCTGTCGAGCCGGGCGGGCGGAGTGGGGTCAGTCGTTGGCGATATACTTCACCCTGGATCGACGGCCTGCCCACCTGCTCTGCCAGGAGTCGAAGACGTTCTTCTCGCCTCGTGCAGCCTCATCAACACTGAGGATGGTGCCTTTTCGCCAGTCGGTGATCTGTTTGCTGAGCGTTTCAGCCTCCGCGGCGGGCAGATCCATGCCGGACAACTCGAGGGGATCGGTGGTCAGGGAGAAGATCCTGACTCGACTGTTCTCGGGATCGTAGACGAACTTCATGTGGCCCTGGACGAAACCAGCGGGTCCCTGCTGCATCCAGCCGGAGAGATAGACTTTCCGATCGGAAGGCAACGAACCCAGGGCGTCGTCTCCATCGAAGTTCATTGGGCGGGTCTCGAAGCCCAGGAGGCCCAGGATCGTGGGCGTGAAGTCCACCGAGCTGACGGGCTGGGTCACCCGTCGGCCAGGGTTGACCATGAATGGTGCGCGAATGCACATGGCGATGCGGAGAACCTCGTCATAGTAAATCCGCTCGTGGCCCATCATGCGATGCTCGGAGAAGGCCTCACCGTGGTCGCCGACGACACAGAAGATGGTGTCCTCGGCCACGCCAAGCTCGGCGAGTCTTGCATCGAGGGCGGCGAGGAAGCGGTCGGTGTAGGTGATCGTCTGGAGGTAACGCCCAGCCTGGGTATCGGCGGGCGGGCCGAACCAGGCCGGTACCTCATAGGGATCGTGTGTAACAGAGCACATTAGGGTTATGAGAAACGGTTTATTCTCGGACGCAATCCATGCTGCGATAGGATCGAGCATAGCGAATTCGTCGGCCCCGAGGTAGCCGACGAACTGGTTCGGATCGTGTAAGTCCTCGCGGGCGAAGAACTTATCGAAGCCCAGATTATAGATCAGGCCGGGGCGCGATTCGAATGTACCGGTGGCGGACTGGAAGAAAGCGGTGCGGAACCCCAAGGCCTTCTCGAGGATGGTCGGCAGGCTGGCGCAGGGTTCGGCAAGGGGGATCGTTTCTGAAATGTCCTGTGACGCTGAGGGGTATCGGCCTGTCAGCAGCGCGAAAATGGCCTTCGTCGTGTGGGTAACGACGGAACGGGCGTTGCAGAAGGACACGCCCTGAGCGGCCAGTGTTGCGAGATAGGGGGTCGGTCCGCCGGCGGTGATGCTACGCTGCGGAGCGATGCCCCCCTGCTGCCAGGCCAGAGACGTGCAATCATACTGGACGCCCTCGAGAATGACGATTACGACGTTGTGATTGACGTGGTGCGTCTTCAGGGTGATCGGGATGCTGTTGGGATTGGGCAGGCGTCGCGTCGCGTTACGGAAGTCCTCGCGGACGATATGGCGGTATCGCGGCAGGAAAAACGCAAGGACCGCGCGGGCCTGGCAGTTGTATCGCATGCCTGCGGCAGTGATCTGTGCTGAGCCGAGGGTGGAAACGGCGCCGTTGGCGACGACGACTAAGGTACTGGCAATGAGCGATGCGGCAATCCGCAGTCGAAAGCGACGCCGGCAGTAATTGGGCAACGCCGGCTTCGCAAGGACCGAAAAAACAAACGCTAACGCCAGTGCGCTGGGGATGAAGAGCGATGCGGACGCCCCTGGCATCGCAATTAGGTTACGAAACACCATTTTTACGACGTTCCAGGGGTCTCGGAACAGTGGGACCAATTCCATGGGCAGGATCTGAGTGCCGGTGCGGATGAGCCATGCGGCGTTGATTACCGACCATGTGCAGAAAAGAGCGGCTATCGCGGTGGCCGCACGCAGGACGCGAACGGTTGGACGGCGATAACACAAAAGCGCCAGGATGACTTCGACCGTCAGGAGTACGCCGAGGTCCGTCAGTATCCAGGTGGGGTATTCTGCGAGGAGACCCGATCTTGCTGCGTGAAAGAACTTCACGGCGAGGTTGCAGAGCAGCGCTGCGAACATGATCGCGGTATATGCACGCAGCGCCAATGCGTGATGAACCGCGGCGAACCACGGTCGCACCGCGTCAGACAGATTTCGCAGTGTCGAGCAGGCTTTCATGCGCAGAAGATACCGAAACGACCCTTATAAGGCAACCCGTTTCCGAGATTTGCAGATGCACTCATCTCCATTCAGACGCGGCTGAACGCCAACCATTGCGCAAATCTCCAGTCCCGTGATAAGACCGGTTGAATTCATAATCGCCTACGGATTCGCTGTGCGGCCTCAGTCAGCGACCGTGCCGGATGTTCATGCCAACGCCAGCCTGGCTGTGCCAAGGACGCGGGGATCATCCGGCTCATCGGAAACACACGAGGGAAGACGCGGATCGATGGGGGGCGGTTCGAAGAACGAGACGCAACTGTGTGTCCTATAATATATGGTTTTACGATAGCTTAAGGCGGCGGTCGTAACATATGGGCAAGATGCCGAATGGCTGGATAGGAGCCTATGGCGCTCTGCCGGAAGCTGCTTGACACGCTCTGAGACGGAGCCGCTTGGGGCATACGCCCAGCGGCCGCAGTCCAACAGGACGCCGGAGCAGGCTGAGGCCAGGCTTCCGGCCTGTCTACAGATCCTCTTCGAACAGCGTGCGGGACGTGATTGTGCCAAGTCCGTTGGTGCGTCTTGAGACAGTCCTTGCTGACGTTTGATGAGGCAGAAAACACCTCTTTAGCTGGGCCAACTCCGTCGTCGGAGGTTTTTCCCTGCCCCGTTGTCCGACCGGTCGACAAGGAAAACGGCATGCCGGCCCCTGCCGCGAACTGGTTCGAAGACGCCCGTTCGGGCTTTTGGGGCCTTTCTATTGGGATTCGACAGCCGCTGTTCCACGTGCCGCTCGCGATTCCAGGGCTGAAAAACGCGACGTGTGGCCCCATCTGAGAGGTCGCCAAGACGCATATCGGGATCCGACGGTGTAACAGCGAGGTCGTGGAGTGTGCTATAATGGCTGCACGGCACGTGCCTGGAGTGCCCGATGGGCGTGCTGTCCGGCGGCCAGTGGACCAACCTGCCAGTCACCGGCTTCGCACGTGGTGATGAATGCGGAAATGAATTCAGGCAACTGGGATGTTATGCCACCGATTGGCGTAACCTCGCTCTCGCGTGGATGGGCGAGAGTATCGGCGGAAACTCGCACGGCTGTCACGCCCCGCCCATTCTGGCTGCGTGGTTCGTGGAACCAGGCGATCCGCCCTGCTACCTGGCGTGCAGTGACGCTGGATGTGTCTCGCCTCGCGGGTTACGAGCCGCGGTGAGCCTGGCCGGATTGGCAGATGCTCGACTCGGACGGCCCTTGGCCCCGGATGCACAGGCGTACTTGTCTGACAGGTTTCTGCTCGCAGGTTGCGGGGCTGGAGAGGATGCGCTGAGTCTTCGCCCTGCCGTGCTGGCGAGATATCGTTTTTCAAGAGTCGAACATTTCGAACGGGCGCGACGGGCCTTTGTGGTATGTTGGCAATGACGCAGTCCCGGATGGCAAAACCGACTGGGACTACGCTCGATCCGCATGCCTTGGATTTGCGATGCACCTGCCCTGCGGGCTGGGCACACCGGTTGTCGCGCACAGATGGGATTGACTGCAATATTTCATCATCTTCATGGGATCTGTCCGCATCCGGCACGTGGAACTTCTTGACGAAATGTGGAGAAGTTCCGGCGCGAGTGCCGAAATAACTCTTGAGATCGTACCGTGTCTATGCGTAGAATGCCACGACTGACGAATCCACGCAGCGTTGTGTAAGGAGAATGGCATGACCGCAGCCAAAAGCGACAAACCGAGACATCTGGGCAGGGGGCTTGAGGCCTTGCTGGGTCCTATAA
>CAZDTD010000160.1:0-4754 GCA_964507995.1 uncultured Pirellulales bacterium
ACGGACGCCGAGGGTCGCAGTTTCATAACCTGGACCATGACGGCCTCGGAGGTGGCCACGGACGGGTGGTTCAAAGACAGCGGAGCCGGCGTCCTGTATTTGGACACCCTCGTTTCCGAGGGAAGCGGCGAGGCTTGTGACTGCAACGGCGACACCATCGCCTGGGAGTCTACCGAACAATTCGGCTCGCAACATGTGGTCGTCAAGCTGGTCAGCGGCACCGGCCAGTTCGAGGGCGCCAACAGTCAGTACGAGTTTGACTATACCCCGCTCGTATCGGAACGGAACGAGGACGGCAATCCCGTCAAGCTGGTCTACAGTTTCTGGGGTGAAGGTACGATAGGACTGGTGAAGTAGGGACGAGGCTTCCAGACCACACATACTTCGAAAAGGGTCGGCAGGAACGGAACGCCGACCCTTTTTCCCTGGTCGTTCCCATTCCGTTCACGGGACCAGGAAGATGTCCAGGTCGGTGGTAGGCAACTCGTCGCCGCGGATCTGGGTGCCGCAGGACATGTTGCGAAGGAGGTACATGTCGTCATCGAAGCTGCTGACGCGCCTCTGCTTCGTGAACTCCACGGAGCCGTCGTACAGCAAGGCGTTCTGGCCGCGTCCCTTATGATTGACGCTGTTGGCGGTCATCACCTCTTCACATAATTGGATGCTCAGACCTGTCGAGTGATCCGATGGAAGCCCCTCGGAGAGCGGATTGCGGTCCGCCATGAGGACGCCTTTACACTGTGGGGTCCGCTCGTTGGAGGTCGGGCACGGCAGTCGGATGCTGAAGTGGATGTAGGCGCTGCTCGGGAAGTCGTTGAAGGCCTGGATCTTGAAACCGTCGAAGGTGAGGGTGCGTCCCTCCCGTCGGCCGGAACAGAGGAATCGGGATGGGTCTACGTATCCCTGCTTCGTGAGCAACCAGAACCGTCTGGTGTTTGAATGATTCTCCTGGCCCTGATCGCCTACTTTCCACCAGGGCGATCCAGGCCTCGTGGCCACTGCCGGCAGGAACTCGTCGTGATCGGATGCGTAGCTGCGAAGGCCGCTGTAGATGCCGCTCAAGTTGGCCGCACATTGCGCTTGCTGGTACCGGCCCCGCATCTGACCGACGGCCGGGAACAGAATGCCCACGAACAGGACTACCGCAGCGGCCGCCGCGACCACCTCGCTCCAGTTGCGCCACACGGGGACCCGAATCGTGCGTTTTCCCGATCGCCCTGTTTCCAGCAACTCTTCCAGGCGATTCTTGCCGGCGCCTTCGCCCGAGGCCTCCCGCACGCGGTCGAAGAGACGTTCCATCAGATCGTCGGGGCAGGGTTCCAGCTCGACGTTTTCCAGGGGCGTCAGCGTCTGTTGCACAGCTCGATAGAACTCTCCCGCCTCCTCGCTTGAGGCAATCAACGACTCCGCCTCGTCAGTTTCATTTTCGGATGTCAGACCCAAAGAGTAATCAAACAACAGTTGCCTCTGACGGTCGGTTAGCGTCGTCATTTGACCTCTTTACTCCCAACCGCGGCCTTCCAGTCCTTTGCGAAGCGAGCCACGGCAGCATGTAACCGGCTTTTCACAGTCCCAATCGGTATACTGAGAATATCGGCCATTTGTTTGTACGAAAACTGGTTGAAATAGGCGAGGGCCAGGATCTCCCGCAGGTTATCGGGCATATTCCCAATCACCTCGTTGACGAGCGACACGGTTTCGCTCCGTTCGAGGTCGTCATAAGGCACTGCCGTATCGGAGCTTAGGGCACTGAGCATCTCGTCGAAGCTCATCTCCTCGGATTCGGAGAGCGTTCCGATGGGCACCGCAGCGGTCCGCTGGCTCTTCCGCAGGGCATCCTTGGCCTTGTTGGCCGCAATGGTAAACAGCCACGGCCTGAGCGGTCGGCTCAGGTCGAAGCTCTTGCGGCTGTTGAACAACTGCAGAAACGTCTCCTGAAAGACATCGTCCACGAGGTCCGACCGATTCAGAAACTGCTTGAGGAACGCGTACAGGCTGTTCTTGTACCGGTTCACGATCTCGCGAAAGGCAGCCTCGTCGCCCTTGGCGTATTGCTGCAGAAGCTCTGCATCCGTCAGTTTCTCAAATGGATGGTCCATGCAGGCCATTATAAGAGCCTGTACTGGAAAGAGGAATCCCCGTTCAGACAACATTGCAGGTTCTCTCGAAAACAGTTATCCTTGACGCCTCGTTGCCAAGGCGGTGGCCTGCGACCAGTCGCAATTGCGCAGATTGAATAGGAGAACAGATCATGAAGAATGCCGTTTGGATCGTCCTGTTTGTCGTCGTCGTTGCGGTGTTCATCGGGATCGGCATCGTTCGCAAGGGAGGATCGGGTTCCGCGAATGCCCGGACCATCGGAGTCATCCCCAAGGAAACCGCTTCCCAGTACTGGAAAGGCGTGAAGAACGGCGCCGAACAGGCGGCCAAAGAGGAAGACGTCACCATCCTCTGGAACGGCCCGGAGGTCGAAACCGACAACGAGCGGCAGATCCAGATCGTCGAGGACATGATCGCCCAGAAGGTCGACGGCATCATCCTGGCCCCGAGCAATCGCAAGGCCCTCGTCCCGGCCGTCGAGAAGATCGATGCCCGCAAGATTCCATGCGTCATCGTCGATTCCGGCGTCGAGACCGACAAATATCTTTCTTATATGGCGACCGACAACTACAAAGGCGGCGTCCTGGCTGCCAAGCGAATCGGCGAGATCCTCGCAGGCAAAGGCAAGATCATCGTCGTCACCTGGACCCCGAATTCCGCATCGACGGATGCCCGGTTCCAGGGTTTCCGCGACACGCTGGCGAAGGAGTTCACCGGCATCGAGATCGTGGATTCGCAGTTCCCCAATCCGCCCACGATGGAAAAGGCCCGCGACGTAACCCAGGACATGTTGACGAAGAACCCCGGCGTCGACGCCGTCTTCGCCTGCAACGCGACCACCGCCGGCGGCGCGTTGACCGCCCTCCAGAGCTTCCAGCAGAGCCAGGGCTCCAAGAAGATCAAGATGGTCGGCTTCGATGCCTGGCCCATGCTGGTCGATGGCCTCAAAAAGGGCGACCTCGACAGCCTGATCATCCAGAATCCGTTCAAGATGGGCTATGAAGGCGTCAAAGCGATCTGCCGCCGGCTGGAAGGCAAAGAGGTGCCCAAGGAAGTCGATACCGGCGTCGAGTTGCTCACCCAGGACCGACTCAGCGATCCCAAGGTCATGGAACTGCTCAATTCACAGATATGATTGCCGTGCCGCACTACCATGACAGGCCCGAGAAAATCGCCCTGCAGATGACCGGGATATCGAAGCACTTCGGTCCGGTGCAGGCGCTGAGCGACGTGAGTCTGACCGTCCGCACGGGTACGGTGCATGCCCTGGTCGGCGAGAACGGCGCAGGAAAGTCCACGCTGATGAAGATCCTCGCGGGCGTCTACCAGCCAGATCGGGGAGAGATTGAGATCCGCGGCCACCGCCGGATCTTCGCCAGTCCCGCTCAGGCCCTTGAGGCAGGCGTCTCGATGATCTACCAGGAGTTGGACTTGGCCGAGCACCTCACGGTCGCCGAGAACATCTACCTCGGCGCCGAACCCAGAGGGGTCCTGCCCTTCATGGTCAGTCACAGTCGCATGACCGCGCAGGCCGATGAGCTGGCCCGACGCTACAATTTCCAGATCGATCCGGCCGCCAGAGTCGAGAGCCTTTCCACAGGCGACTGCCAGGTCGTCGAGATTCTCAAGGCCCTGCGGCACAACGCCTCGATCCTCGTCATGGACGAGCCCACCTCGTCGCTGTCCGAGACCGAAGCTAAGAGACTCTTCGAGGCCGTTCGTCGACTGCGAAGCCAGGGCCTCTCCATCGTCTACATCTCGCACAGGCTCGAAGAGATCATCGACCTGGCGGATGAAGTCAGCGTCCTTCGCGACGGCCGGCTCGTGCACTCCGAGCCTGTGGCCGCGATGGACATTCCGAAGATCGTGCACCACATGGTGGGCCGCGAGCTGACGGACTTCTTCCCGAGCCGCTCCGTCCAGATCGGCGACGTCCTCGTCCGGGTGGACGGCCTGTCGTCCAAGGCCGGGATCGAGAACGTGAGCTTCGAGGTTCGTCGCGGCGAGATCGTTGGCATGGCCGGTCTCGTCGGCGCCGGGCGCACCGAGGTTGCCCAGGCCATCTTCGGCGTGAACGCCAGGACCGCAGGCCGCCTCGTCCTGGAGGACCGCGAGCTGGATATCGCATCGCCCGCCGACGCCATCGCCGAGGGGATCGCTTTTCTCACGGAAGACCGCAAGCGCACGGGCCTGTGCCTGGAGCTCGCGTGCAGTTGGAATGTCACGCTGCCCAACTTCGACCAGATCGGTTTTCGCCCGTTCATCAAGCCGGGCCAGGAGACTCGGATCGCCGACGACGTAGGCGCCCGCATCGCGATCAAGTGGTCGTCGCCCCGCGCTCCGGCCAGCTCCCTCTCCGGCGGCAACCAGCAAAAGCTGCTCATCGCCCGCTGGCTGCTGGCCAACTCGAAGTTCATGATCTTCGACGAGCCCACGCGGGGCATCGACGTCGGCGCCAAGACAGAGGTCTATCTGCTCCTGAACCGGCTCGCCGAGGAAGGCAAGGCGATCCTGTTCATCTCGTCGGAGTTGCCCGAGCTGTTCGGCGTCGCCGACCGCATCCTCGTCATGAGACGGGGAAAGCTCGTCGGCAATCTCAAGACAAAGGACACGACGCCGGAAGAGGTGATGCACCTGGCGGCCGTGGAGGAAAA
>CAZDTD010000160.1:4854-6221 GCA_964507995.1 uncultured Pirellulales bacterium
CGATTCGTTCGACAATTGCTGCCCTTCGGCACGCTGATCCTGCTCATCGCGGCCCTCTCGGCCCTGGAGCCGGACGCGTTCCTGACGGCCGAGAACTTCTTCAACGTCCTGAGCCGCTCGAGCGTCAACGGGATCATCGCGATGGGCATGACCGCGGTCATCATTTCCGGCGGCATCGACCTGTCCATCGGCTCCATGATGGCCCTGGCCGGCATGGTCGCCGGCCTGATCATGACGAAGGACGGCAGCATTGTCCCCACGGTACCGCTGATGTGGATCGGCACCGCAGCCGGCATCGGCACAGGCCTCGTCTGTGGCCTGCTGAACGGCGTCCTGATCACCCGGCTCAACCTCCCCCCTTTCATCGTCACGCTCGGCACCATGAGCGCCTTTCGCGGCATCTCCTACGTCATGAACGACGGCATGATGTTCGATGTCCCCACCTATACCTTCCTCGGCCAGACGAGCGTCGCCGGGGTCCCCGTGAACATCCTGATCTGCGTCGTCATCGTTCTGCTCGGCTTCTTCATCCTGCGGTACATGCCGCTGGGCCGGTACACCTACGCCATCGGCTCGAACCGCCAGGCGGCCTATCACGCCGGCGTGAACGTCAATCGCAGCCTGCTCGTCATCTACACGCTCACCGGCGTCTTCGTGGGTCTGGCCGCAATGATCGCGACCAGCCGAACGGTCTCCGCGCAGCCCACGGCGGGCCTGAGTCTCGAAATGGACATTATCGCCGCGGTCGTCATCGGCGGCGCCAGCCTCGCCGGAGGCCGGGGGACCGTAATCGGCACGGTCATCGGAACCCTGCTCATCAGCTTCCTGCGAAACGGCCTGACACTCCTGGGCATCTCGACGAACATCCAGCTCGTCGTCATCGGCGCGATCATCATCGGCGCCGTCGCCCTCGACCAGATGGCCCGCGCCAAAGCCGTCGAAAGCCGGTAAGACGGCCACGCAGGCCGACTCCGTGTAGTGGAGTCATCGGGTTGACATCATCAGAGCAGCGGTCTATACTATGGTTATGCTTATTCAGCCAATCACTATCGCAGGAATGTCGCCATGGTTGAGCATATCCGCACAATAGCCCACAGGATCATCGAAGGCCTTGCGCCGGAGGTTGAAGTCGTTCGGGTATATGCCTACGGCTCTCGCGTCAGAGGCGATGCGGATCCGGGATCGGATCTCGACTTGCTCGTCGAACTGCGAGAGGTGACCCGGGCCGCCAAACGGCGAATCCAGGACCGAGCCTGGAAATTGAGTTTGGAAGAGGGGTATGTCATCTCCGTCGTCGTCGTGAGTCGGGAAGCATTCGAAGATGGACCCATGTCTGTGACGGCATTTGCACGAAACGTCCGTCGTGA
>CAZDTD010000160.1:6321-8166 GCA_964507995.1 uncultured Pirellulales bacterium
GCCTGTACTCATGGCGGTGAAAGGGAATCGACATGTTGACGAGAAAGACGGTTGGGATCGCAGCCGCGGCGTTTGTGGTCGTGGGATTGCTCCTGGCGGGTCCTTTCTATTCACAAGTCTCCGACGGCGCCCAACAGGTTGTAGATACCGCCGGCAGCGATACCACCGTGGTAGAGGCATTGGTCGAGAATCTCGCGAATCACGAGGACAAGCTGGATTACGTCTGGGAAGACGACGACGTAAACGAGATCGTCTTGAGCGATGCGGGAATCGTCATACGTGGCGACGGCGCCGTCGCCGACGGCAACATGGTCGCCATCCTGGCCGCGGGGACATACAGATTCCGCGGCGCACTTGCCGATGGACAGATCTTCGTGAACAGCCACGAGGAAGGACTCGTGAGGCTCATTCTGGACGGAGTCTCGCTGCGCTGTTCATCGAGCGCCCCGATCTTCATCAAGAACGCGGATAAAGCGATCCTCGTCCTCGCAGAGGATGCGAACAATTACGTCGCGGACGAATCGGTCCGCACGATTGGCGACTCCGAAGAAGACGACCCCAACGCGGCCATCTTCAGCAGGGAGAATCTCACGATCTGCGGCGCAGGCACGCTCACCGTCGACGCAAACCATGCGGACGGCATCGTCAGCAAAGACGGACTCATCATTGCGGATGGCACGATCCTCGTAACCGCCGCAGACGACGGAATCCGGGGCAAGGACTATCTCGTGATCGAGGATGCCAACGTCACGGTGACTGCGGTCGGCGATGGCCTGAAGGCCAACAACGATACGGATGCCGCCGCAGGCTACGTCCTCATCGAAGGCGGCGCAGTCAACGTGACCACCGGCGGCGACGCGATCGTCGCCCAGACGGATGCACTGATCGCCGGCGGCGAAATCACGCTGACCTCGGGCGGCGGCAGCGCAAAAGCAGTTTCCTCCGACGTATCCGCCAAAGGAATCAAGGCGGGAACGTCTCTCGTAATCGATGGGGGGACCCTGACCATCGACTCTTCCGACGATGCACTTCACTCCAGCGCGAGCCTGGCCATCAACGGCGGGACCTTCGTCATCACCACCGGCGACGACGCCATTCACGCCGACGCCGCCCTCGGAATCAACGGTGGCGACATCAGCATCGCGAAATCCTATGAGGGCATGGAAAGCGCTTCCGCTATCGTACTCAACGGCGGGGACATCTCCATCGTATCGAGCGACGACGGACTGAATATCGCCGGCGGCATGGACGGCTCCGGCTGGGGCGGCGGCCCGCCCGGCATGCCCGGTGGAGGACCCGGCGGCGGCCAAGGCGGAGCGTCGTCCTCGACTTCGAGCAGTGGTTGTCTCTACATCCACGGCGGCTACCTGCTGGTCCAGGCCGTCGGGGACGGCATCGACATCAACGGCTCTGTCGTCATGACCGGCGGCACGTTCCTCATCAACGGTCCCACAGCCAACGACAACGGCGCCCTGGACTACGATTCTTCTTTCCAGATCACCGGCGGCTTCCTCGTCGCAGCCGGCAGTTCCGGCATGGCCCAGGCCCCCGGCACCACGTCCACCCAGTATTCGATTCTGGCCAATCTCCCCTCCACATGCCAGGCGGGCGCCCTCTTCCATATCCAGGCCCGCGACGGGACGGACGTCCTGACCTTCGCCCCGACGGTGAGATACCAGTCGGTGGCGTTCTCGTCGCCGAAGCTCCAGAAGGGGACCACCTACGACGTCTACTATGGCGGCAGCTCCACGGGCACGCCCATGGACGGCTTATACGAAGGCGGCGTCTACACAGCCGGCACGAAATACGCCAGCTTCACCATCTCCAGCGTGACGACCAACGTAG
>CAZDTD010000161.1:0-8128 GCA_964507995.1 uncultured Pirellulales bacterium
TAGATGTCGCCGCCGTTGTCCACGATGGCCTCTTTGGCCCCTGCGGCCAGGGCCGCCTGCGCGGCGCAGTGCGCCATCGCACCGGCGACCGCGGCCATGGGCCCGACGCCGACGAGGTCGGCTGCCCAGGCCATGTGCCGCGCGATTTGGGGTGCGTCCTCGTACAGTCCGATCGGCACGAGCGACCGCTGGAACTCGGGGTGACGTCGGAGGTAGTCTTCGAGGATGTGACGCTGACGCACGATCTCCGCGGTGGCGTCGTCGAACCGGTCGCAGCAGATCCGAAGCACCGCCTCGCGGTACGTGAATGTGCGATAGGTTCGTCTGTGCATGGCGGCGACTCCAGCCGGCGTCAATTCGAAATCCGAAACAAGCACCAATGACCAAAACCTAAATTTCAAAACTGCTCCGCCGGTCGCGCGGTAGCGTTTTGATCATTTGGGATTCTGTAATTTGAATTTGTTTCGGATTTCGGATTTCAAATTTCGGATTTCTCTTAGAACGCCGACGCGCAGGCGTCGAACGGACAGACCCGGATGCAGGCCAGGCACTCGATGCAGGCGTCCTCGTCGAACGCGATCCGACGCGTGGCCGGATCGGCGATGTGCAACGCGTCGGTCGGGCAGTGCGTGACGCACTGACCGCAATGGGTGCACCGATGCTCGTCCCAGGTCACGCCTTTGCCGTGATTGTTGACGATCACGTTGCAGGTCTTGATGAACGTCATCGCGTTGTCGATGTCCGCCTCGGTCCCGCGGACGTCGAGGACGAGATATCCTTCCTCCTCCGGCGTGATCTTCGCGCGGTAGACGTTCACGACGAGGTTGTGGTCTTTCACGAGGTGGTAAAGAATCGGTTTCTCGCAGTCGTATCGCGGGAAGAACAGGACCAGTTTCTTTGTAAGGATCTGGCTCATGTGTGTTTCTTTCTAATCACGAGGGATTTCATCGAGCCGTCCCTGCGCAACGGCTGGAAGGGCGCCGAGAGCGGGAAATCGCCCCGGCGGATCTCATCGGCCAACAGGTTGGCGATCTCGAGGGCCTTGTGGTAGGAGGACATCGAACCGACGATGATCTTTCTGCCGTCGAGGTCGATCTCTCCGCTGCGCAGTTGTTCGTAGTTGACGTGGCAGATCGTGCGACCGGTCTTCTGGGGATAGTCGTTGCCGTAGTCGATCACCGGGGCCAGGATATCCCGGTCGCGGACGCACGTTTGCTGGAGGACCTTCTCGTTGAGGATGGGAATCGGGATGCCGACCCCGAGGGCCAGTGAGACGCCGTAACCGCGAAGGCTCACGCCGCGAACGAATTCCGGCCGCATCCGTTTCATGTCTGCCGTCAGGGCGAGCGTACCGGCTCCTTCCGTTGGCACGCCGTCGGCAGTCCGTTCGCAGGCGCCGGCGTGCTGCGTGCCCTCCGCGTAGATGTGTCCGTGTGCGCCCGCCAGCCAGACGCGCGTGCCCACGCCGATGGTTTCATAATAGGGATCGTTCAGCAGGGGCGACAACTGGCCGGCGGAGCAGTAGGTCGCGTTGCCCCGTCGGGGTTCGAGCACGCCCAGGTAGGTGTAGATCGTGCGATCCGAATCGTTGATCGCGACGTTGTAGTTCTGGTAGCAGTTGCGCGGGTTGACCATGATGGCCTGGTTCACGTCGTCGAGCGTGAAGTACGTGCGGATCTCGCGGCGCGGGTAATCGTCGGTCCCGTAGGACAGGGCGAAGAGCTGGACCGACTTGCCTGCGACGAGGTCCTCGATGACGTGGCCGCCGCCGTAGCGGAATTCGCCGGGCGGGTACATGTTGGCCGGGTCTCCGTGGCGGAGCTGCGTGGCGCCGAGGTAGACGTCCACCGCCGCAATGCCTGTGTAGACCATGACGTCCTCGATCCAGGCCTCGGTCATGCGGATCTTGGGCTTGGAGTGCCCGAAGTTGATGAAGCAGCCGGAGGAGCACATCGGCCCGAAGGTGGCGGTGGTCACCACGTCCACCTCTTTCGCAGCGGCTTCCAGGCCTTTCTTGTCGACGTAGTCCATGATCTCGTCGGCGGTCAGCACGATGGCCTTGCCCGACGCGATCTTGTCATTGATTTGTTCGTACGTTTTCGTCATTTTGCTGACTCGATTCTCGACTCCAACCTTTCCACGGAGCGTTTGTCCAAGCGTCTTCCTTCCGGCGGGAATTGTATCGGCGACCGTAGGGATACGCAAACCCCATATGGTACCCGATCTGAGGCGAGGATTAAAGAGCCTGCCTGGCAATTCGCGTGGAGTGCGATTGTCGCTGGGAGGCAATCGGGGTGGAATGTCCGGCCTGCAAGGGGGATATCGAGGGGCAGGTCAGGATTGTGCCTGCCGCAGCGAACTCAACTGGGCCTGGTGCAGGGCATGCAGCAGGTCGCGGATCTTGCGGTGGATGTTCATCGGGACCTGCTCGGGCATTTTCTGTATCGCGGCTACTTCCGTGTCGATGTCGAGAAGCGAGCCCAGGATCTCTACGAGGCCGTGGAGGTCCGATCTCGCCGGACGCCGGCAATCCCTGCGGAGCCAAAGCCGGCCTCCCTCACACAGCATGTGGGCGGCGAGCACGCCGAAACAGCCCGTCGGGGCAAGGACCACGTTCCTGATGTCGATCGCTCCGTGGCAGTCGTCCTGGCTGGCGAGCTGGCGGGTGATCGCGATCATCTGCCTGAGCAGGACCGTCATGACGGCGAGGGTCTGGTGGGGTCTCTTCTGCAGGACGTGTCGCCAGACGTCGGCCAGGCCCGAGCAGGGGGGGACCGGCTCGACGAGGTAGGCGCTGCCGGCCACGACGAAGAAGTCCGTGAAGCGGGTCAGGAAGGGCCTTTGGAAGTCCGGCGGCTCTCTGTCCTCGATCATCGGGTTCATCGCAGTCAACGGTGCGGCCGGCCGGAACTTGTGCAGCAGGACCGATGTGCCGTCGGTGCGCCGGGCGGCTCGAAACGATTGCGCCCCCTCGCAGCCATTGAGTTCGGCTGCGCCCTGGATCACGAAATCTCGCAGCGTCGTCGCGGCGTTCGTTTTGCTGGAGTATTGGACACCATATGCCATACGGTGTTTGTCTTCGGCTTCGTCGCCTGTGGGCTTTAGCTGCTTCGCGCGTTACCCTTTGAACCACATGGTTACCGGACGGGGCTCGCTGATTGGACGGCATCCATTTTTCTGGTTCATCCGGTTTCAGCGTACTTCGGTAGCTCCTGGGGCTTCCGCCCCAGACCCCGAGATTTTGCGCGTTGAGCCAATAGCATGATAGGAGAGCGTCACGGCGTCAGGCGGTCGCTGGTCTTGGGCGTTTGCGGACCCGCTCTGCGAACAAGCAACCTGCCCCTGTGCACGAGCCCGCGTTGCGGGAGGGCAACGACCCCGCGTCATGGCGACGCCGCTCACCTGGGGCGTCGCTCTCTTGCCCCAATCATGCTATTGGCGAAAGAGAAGATTGCCGCGCTTCGCTCGCAATGACATGAGCGGAAAATCTCCCCTACACGACTGCATCGGGCGTGCTTGGATCACAAAAGTACGCGAAAACCGGATGAGCCATTTTTTTTTTCACACGGGACTTTTTCTTGCATCAACATTGGAGGGCCTGAATGCGCCTTATTAACGGTATGAAAACGCAAAGAACTTTATCGAGAGAGACTGGCCCTCGCGCCTTGCTCGAGGGTCGGACGAGAGGGCATTTGAAGGAAGTTGAACACCGATGAAACGAGTGTGCAGGACATGCGAGTACTTTTCACCGGCTCACACGTGCATCGAAAGGCCGACTTGGGGCTACTGCATGAGGCTGACCGTCGAGGAACACAGTTGCGGCGGACAGAAGGGGGCTGCGTTGTTCACCTGGGCCGACGGCATATGCCGGGATTTCAAAGCGAAGCAGTCGGTCGCAGCGCGACCGAATCTGTAAAGCCCACTCCGTTGACCTCGGGGGCGACGGACTCTATAATGTGGGCATGAGGTTTCGTGGGTTCACGTTGGTTGAGCTGGTGGTCGTAATGGCGGTCATCGCGATGCTGGCCGGGTTGACTACGCCGATCCTGCGAGATTCGCGAGAGCGTGCCCGAACGGTCGTTTGCGCCGGCAAGCTCAAGCAGTTGCTCGGTGGGCTGTTGAGCTATGAAACCGAGAACGATGCATTTCCCTACGGTTTCCAATCATATTCCGGCACGATGGAATCCCCCGACCACTATGCAGGCATCGCGGGCACGATGGATCTGCCGGGACGCTGGTGGTTCGACTCCCTTGTGGGGATCGATCATGCAACGGGGGCCGGCGAAAAACTGCTCACCTGTCCGTCGAAACGCCAGGTCGGCCTCCCGTTCTCGTTGAATGTGCTCTGCGGCAACTATGGCGCCAATCTCTCTCTTTGCCGCGTCCGGCAGTACACACAACCCTACCAGGACGGTTTCTCCGGGGATCGCCCGGCGCCGCGGGCAACCCTCAGACCCGCGGAGACGCTGCTGCTGGTCGACAGCGGGTATAGCCTGATCAGTTGGTGGCACGCGACGAGCGATCCGCCTGTTTCGCTCCCGCGGCCCTCGCTGATGGTGGGCGGCATACAGCATGGCGTCTATGTGCCGGGCATGCGAATCAATGCGGACAGGATCCTGCTGCCGGGGCAGGTCGACGACGCCATGGAGGGTCGCCACCCGAATCGGACTGTGAACGTTGGTTTTGCCGATGGCGCAGTGGCCTGCAAGAAGGCTGACGAGCTGCTCGTCGAGAAGTCCGGCGACCGTTGGAACAGCAGTCCTCTCTGGCAACCCGGCGGTGACGCCGTCACTCCGTAGGTGCTCGCGCTGCGATTGCCTCGTCCATGGCGGATTGAGTGAGATACGTGAACTCCGTCACCTGGACGACATCCGGGCCGAAGCCGGTGGAAGGCCGCTGCGAATACTCGATCTTCATGGGCAGTTTCCGGACGGGATCGAGGTACACCTTCCATCGCCGCGGCGCCGCAGCGCCGCCAGTGGGGTCCTCTCGCGTGAATTCATACACCGACCATCGCTCCCCGGGCCGGCCCGAAGGGGCGTGTTCCGCCTGCGACTCCGAGAGATTGCTCTGGGCGGAGGCGTGGGCGAACACCTCGTCGAGAATCCGTGTCATGAATTTCTCACAGCCATCGGATTCTTCCGCCGGCAAGGACCCGGTACGGGCAGGCTTGCCCGGCGAGAACACCGTCTTGCATCCCTTGTCGTAGTCGCGGAGCGTGCGTTCGTTGCCGATGGTTGTCACGATGATCTTTCGATTCGTTGCGAGCAACATCTCGAAGAACGGCTGCGAATCCTCTCCATTCGACCGGGTCAATCGCACGTTGGGCATGCGGCCAACGGCCTTTCGGATCCCGTCGACGCTCATGCCGGTGGCCCGGGAAAGAGGCAGCATGGCCAGTATCCCGCTGAGAAAAACGACGGTTGCTACGATGGCGATTCTGCTGTGCGGCCCGGCCCTCCAGCGGGCCCGCGGCGACTTCGCCAGTTCTCGTCGCGACACCTGCACGCGGATTGGATACCGATATGCGTTTGCCGGCGTCTGCCCCCCGGCGTTTTCGTCGTCTTTGTCGATCTGGCACACCGTGCAGACATTCGAATTGGCCCGTTCCACGACGCCATAGAGCGTCCGATGCAGCGATTGGACCTTCTCCATGCATCGGGGACAGGTTCGCACGTGCGTCGCGACGGCGTCCCTGCGTCCGCTGGTTGTTGCGGTTGAGGCCGCCTCCAAGCCGAAAGGCACGACGAAGTCGAAAAGATCGGCCATTGACACCTCGTCGCAGGACAACACCTTGCTCCGGACGTCTCGGGTACGCAGATCGGCCATTGCCGCGTCTCGACGCTGGTACAGGCGGGCACGGCAATCCGGGCAGAGGCTCACATGATCGAGCATGCGGGGGTCGCCCCGGTCGAGCGAGAAGTCGGCCAGCCCGACCGCGACCGGTTGTGCCGATTGGCATCGGGACGGGCAGTGGCCGCCGGCCTGGCTGTAAAACAGGCCCAGCCGGTTCAGTTGGTCGTCGCGAAGTCCCAACTTGCGAATCGAATCCAGGTCCTCGCCGCACTTGGGGCAGTTGTCGATGTGGACGGTGATCGGCGTGGGAATCCTGATCTGACGCGACGAAATCAACAGTTCCGGCAGGAACGGCCTGACCTGGAAACAGCAGATGGACTCGTCAAGGAACTCGAAATGCCGGCTCAAAGTCTCCGTTGCATCGTTCTTTCTCGGACTCTGCGCAGGGTTGGGGGCGTCCCGGACCTGCGTCATCGCTTCCTGTAACCGGCGGATCTCTTCCTGGCAGAACGCGCATCCTTCGACGTGGTGGATAATGGCGTCCGGAACCGCCGCACGGTTGTGGCGCAGGAACTCATAATAGAATTCCCTCGCCTTGTCGCATAGGCTCTCGCTCTTTCCCCAGATTGTCATAGCGACCCCTCATTCCGTCGCCAGCCTCCTGTGAAGTCTTCGCAGACTCTCCGACAGGTACCGGCTGACGGTCCGCCTGTTGATGCCCATTCTCGTTGCGATTTCAAGGATGCTGCACTCGTCGCCATATCTCAGGACAAATGCCTGTGCCTCCCGTCCCGGCAGGCACCGAGCCAGACGGGCGACTACCGAATGCTTCTGCTCATCGGTAATAAAGGCGTTTCCCGACTCCTCGCTGTTGATGGAAATTCTCGTTTCTTTTGTATATTTTTGCACGTTCTGCGCATACCTCTCCTGGAAGCGGAACGCGTTGACTATGTGATGGACGATCGCGCGGTACAGGTATCCCTCCATATTCTGCACGTTTGCCGGGATGGGTTTGTGCAACAGAATGAGGTAGAACTCCTGGTAGAGGTCCTCGACGTCGAGCTTGACGCCCGCCTGGGCGCGAATGATCGCACGAATAAAGTCTCCGTACTCGGCGAAAATGGCGTCGGCCACCCGAATTGCCGACTCGTTCGTGTCCACGGCTCAACTCACTCCAATCCCGACGGGCCGCTGCGAACGCAGCCCCTTATACCGATGCGATGCGTAACGTATCCGATGAAGCCAAACCAATCGATCAGGCACAACATATCATTATATCCGGCACAGGAAGAAACACAATCGACCTTGCGTTTTTTCAGCGTCGACCCGCAGAAGTCGTCTCCTCTCGTTTGTTCGCGGTCTGACGTGATTCTATGGAAGGAAACGTGTATTGCCTGTAAGATGCATCACTGGGCAAAACCGTGTCTTCAAATGGACGGATTCATATTGATCCGAGAAAGACCGCATCTATGAAGAAGTGGACTCGTCGTGCGTTGTTGTGCTCGGGTGCGACCGGGCTGGCCGCCCTGGGCTTTCCCTCGATTATCCCGTCTTCCGTACTTGGCGCCGATGGCGTCGCGGCACCCAGCAATCGGATACACATCGCCCAAGTCGGGTTCGGCTGGATCGGCGGCAGCCACTTCGATACGCTGCTGAATCGCAAGGACGTTCGCTACGTTGCGGCCTGTGACATCAACGGTCGCAGGCTCGCGGAGGTCCGGCAGAAGATCGTTGCCAAATACGCCGAGGATCCGGCCATGGCCGGCAACCCGGATTGCGCTGCCTATCGCGACTTCCGCGAGATGCTGACGCGCGACGATCTCGACGCGGTCGTGATCGCGACCCCCGATCATTGGCATGCGCTGATCTCCATCCATGCGGCGCAGGCCGGAAAGGACATTTACTGCGAGAAGCCGATGACGCTGACGGTCCGCGAAGCGAGGGCGGTCGTCAACGCGGTCCGACGCTACAATCGCGTCTTCCAGACGGGCAGCCAGCAGCGTTCCAACGTGTTCGGCCCGTTCCGACGGGGGGCCGAGCTCGTGCGAAATGGGCGGATCGGAACCGTGCGTTCCATCGACGTCTCGACGGGAGATCCGCCGATCCCCTGCGACCTGCCGGCCGAGCCGCAACCGGAAGATTTCGACTGGGACATGTGGGTCGGGCCCACCCCCTGGCGGCCTTACCACTCGAAACTGGCGTCGATCAACTGGCGACCCTACCGCGAGTATTGCGGCGGCGGCTTCGCCGACATGGGAGCCCACCACTTCGACATCGCGCAATGGGCCCTCGACATGGACCACACCGGCCCGGTCAAGGTGTACCCGCCCGA
>CAZDTD010000162.1:0-8119 GCA_964507995.1 uncultured Pirellulales bacterium
CTCATGCGTCTGCGGCAGTACATCATGGACGAGTTCGACTTCAACCTCGACCTGGGGACCTGGGGCCTGACGAACAAGGACACGGAGCTCAAGCGGTTCGCGCGGTACATGTCCCCGCAGCAGATCGCCGAGAGCAACGCCCTTTTCGGGTACGAAGGCGACAAGTACTACTTTGACGTGGACATTCGCAAGCACTTCGGGCTGGACAAATACACGACCGACATTATCCCCTACTGGAAGACCGAGACGATCGAGGCGATGGATGCGTTCCGGCTCAAACCGGGCTACGGCAAGGCGGCGGGCGAGTGCGTTTCGCTCGCGACGCTCTACGCCGCGGCGGCCTTCATCGTCTGCGGTGTGCCGCTTGAAGACATCTTTCTGATCCTGACGCCCCTGCACTCGCAGAACTTCATCGACATGCAGGACGGCATCCTGACGAACAACCGCCGGCTTGTGACCAAGACCATGTGGTTCAACGGCACGGAGATCTCCAACAAGGCCCAGCGGGCCCTCCGCAACGAGCAGGTGACCGTCGTTGCCCACAATACCGGCTGCATCCACTGCCTCTACGACAACGCAACGATCGATCCGAAGGCCTACACGCATTTCAAGGGCCGCCTGGCCGGGTACCTTTCGACCGGGCTGGATATGACGGTTTTCGCGAGCTTCCTGCGGTCGGCCCGCGAGTACCAGGAATACTTCCAGATCTGCCGGGATTGTCACGGCCAGCCGCAGTTCATCCGGGCCGAGGTGCTCTATCATTACGAGCACGGCAGCCCGTTCAAGATCGGCGACGACACGCACGACAAGCTCCTGGCCGAGGTCGCGGACGAGGACTTCGTGCGGTCCGAGCTGCCCGGACGGCTGCGATGCGACCGCCTGTGCGAGTTTCTCCGGAAGGGGATCGACGTCCGTCGGGCCGACGGACGCGACGCCATGAAGAAGTTCATCGAGAGCACGATTCCCGACGCCGACCCGTTCGTCGAGTCCCTGAGCAAGTTTGCGCACATCGAGGCCAACCTGCCGGCCGGCGACAAGACCTTCTCCAACGGCGAGGCAATTGAGATCTCGCCCGGCTGGAGCCGCGAGGAGGTCATCGACTATCTGCGCAGCATCCGGCCGAACAACACGACCGCCGACCTGGCGTTCTACGCCTATCGCGACATGGAGACCTGCGACTGGCGGCCCTTCCTGAAGGCGGCCGTCGAGCGGAGTCCCGTTTCGCTGGAGAAGGCGCAGGCGATGCCGGTCGAGGAAGTCTACGACTGGCTCCAGGCGATGCGCAGCGAGTCCATCTACGACGCCAACCGCCTGGCTCAGCCCGATGAGGTCGCCAATTACTTGGCGGGCGACGGTCTGGAAAAGGCGATTCTGTTCGCCAGCGTCCTGCGCCGCCGATCCCCCGACCGCGAGCTGCGTCTGGAGGTGGACGGCAGCCGGATTCTGCTGCGGGCGGAGCGGGACTACGCGTTCTCCT
Organism: uncultured Pirellulales bacterium; assembly: GCA_964507995.1. Taxonomy (GTDB): domain Bacteria; phylum Planctomycetota; class Phycisphaerae; order Sedimentisphaerales; family Anaerobacaceae; genus PLanc-01. The sequence goes on from CAZDTD010000162.1 coordinate 1,478, forward strand.
CGGCCAAGACGCTGCAGGGCCAGGTGGACATCTCGCCCGAAGGCGAGATAGAAGTCACGCGTTCCTGAGACACGGATGGACCGCGAAGGGGCTGTTTCGGACACGGATTTACGCGGATAGGCATGGATTGCATTCTCCGCAGGGTGGGCGTCCCCGCCCGACCATCTCCTGGCTTCGTCGGGTGCGGACCACGCATCAAACACCAGGGAATCGCACGAGTTCTGCCGGTCCCCGTTGCGCGGTGGGGATGGGCAGATGGATCGCCGGCGGCGTGCGATTCAGAGAATGAGGACTCCGAAAAAACAGTCAAGTGCGGATCGCGATGGGTCGATAATACGGTTGGAACGGGCTGTGTGCCGGGAGGTGGACAGAGGAACGGGAATCTGTCGCAGTCCCGGGGCCGTCCTCAAACAAAGCAGGGATTTCATCTACTGGAGAGACAGCGTATGATGTGGAGAATCTGTATCGCAGCGATCCTCAGTCTGACCAGCACTGCAATGGCCCTGAATCATATCGGTCCGACCACCACGCGATTGCAGCAAGGGCAGTGGTACGTGGGCGCCAGCTATTCCGACGCAGAACAGGACGTTGACTTCGGCAACATTCTACCCGGTCACGACGTCGAGATCCAGGATCTGGACACTCGTCTGATCCTGGGCCGCGTCGGAGTGGGGCTTGCGACGGACCGGCTGGAGATCTTCGGCATGGCCGGCTCCGCCGAGGCGGAATGGGAGCAGGGAATCGATATGGACCCCGACGTCGCGATGGGAGCGGGATTCCGCGCCACGATGTATCTCGACAGGCAGAACAACCTCGATTGGGGCATCGTCGGCCAGTTTCTCTACCACAACAGCGATGATTATCTCTACGAACTGAGCATCGTGGATTGCGAGTTCGGGTTCGGGCCGTGCTGGCGGCCGGGACCGTGTATGCTCTACGGAGGGGTGATGATCCACATCCTCGACGGGGAACTGGACACGGCATCCATCGGCGACGATGGCTACCGCGTGGAAGACGAGCACATCGATCTTGAGCAGGAATCGTGGCTGGGGATCTATATCGGCGCCGGCGTCACTCTCGCGGAGCATGTCACCCTGATGGGAGAGGCCCAGGCGACCTCGGACGCGTTCGGCTGGAGCGCCGGCCTGCAACTGAGTTTCTGACCCCTCGTCAAGGTTTTCACCAGGCGGATTATCCGGCGGCGTAGACGAAGGCCGCCAGCAGTCCGCCGACGACCGGGCCGGCGACGGGAACCCAGCTATAGCCCCAGTCGCTCGTCCCTTTGTTCTTGATGGGCGCCACGTGGTGGACGAGGCGGGGTCCCAGATCGCGGGCCGGGTTGATTGCGTAGCCGGTCGCGCCGCCGAGGGACAGGCCGATGCCGGTCACGACGAAGGCGACCGGGATGGCGCCGAGGGCGCCCATGCCCACTTTGATTTCCTCGCCGGTCGAGGTGACCTTCAAGCCGACGGTGTACAGCACGGCCAGCACCAGGACGAACGTGCCGATCACCTCGCACAGGACGTTGCGAACGGGGTTGCGGATTGCCGGACCGGTGCAGAAGGTGGCGAGGATCGTGCCGGAATCGGTCGTGACGTCGTAGTGATCCTTGTAGAAGAGCCAGACGAGGAACGCGCCCGCGGCGCCGCCGAGGAACTGGGCGAGGAGGAACGTCGCGACCTTGGCCCAGGCGAAGGTTCCCGCCGCCGCCAGGCCGAGGGTCACCGCGGGATTCAGGTGCGCTCCGCTGAACTCGCTGCTGACGACGACCGCGGTGAAGACAGCGAGTCCCCAGCCCAGCGAGATGACGATCCAGCCGCCGGCGTTGCCTTTGGTGCCCTTGAGACAGACGTTGGCGACGACGCCGTCGCCGAGCAGGACCAGGAGCATCGTCCCGATGAATTCCGCTGCAAACTCACTCATACACAGTTCTCCAACCTGATTCAGGATTTCCACTTGACGTGATGCGGCCCGCGCTGCGACGTCCGGGCTACCGGTCCCAATCCCTCGCGCGATTCACGGCCTTGTGCCAGTTCTTCAAAAGCGCGGCCCGCGTCTCGGCCGGCATGTGCGACTCGAACTCGGCGTCTTTCTTCCAGATCGCCTGAATCTCGGCCAGGTCCTTCCAGTACCCGACGGCCAGGCCCGCGAAGAACGCGGCGCCCATGGCCGTGGTTTCCAGCGTCCTGGGCCGGATGACTTTCACGCCGGTGACGCCCGCCTGGAATTCCATGAGGGCGTTGTTGATCGAGGCGCCGCCGTCGACGCGGAGCTCGGTGATCGGGATGCCGGCGTCGTCGGCCATCGCGTCGAGTACGTCCTTCGTCTGAAAGGCGATTGATTCGAGACAGGCACGGGCGACGTGGGCGTCCGTCGTGCCTCGCGTGATGCCGAAGATCGCGCCGCGGGCGTACTGGTCCCAGTAGGGGGCCCCGAGTCCCGCGAAGGCCGGGACGACGTAGACGCCGCCGTTGTCGGGGACGGAATTGGCGAGCGACTCGACCTCGTCCGACCGCGCGATGCAGTGCAGGCCGTCGCGGAGCCACTGCACGACCGCGCCGCCGATGAAGATGCTCCCTTCCAGGGCGTAGGTCACCTGGTCGCCGAGTTTCCAGGCGACGGTGGTCAGCAGGTTGTTCTTGGAATCCTTGGCCTGGTTGCCCGTGTTCATCACGATGAAGCAGCCGGTGCCATAGGTGTTCTTAATCATGCCCTCCCGCGTGCACATCTGGCCGAACATGGCCGCCTGCTGGTCGCCCGCCATACCGGCGATGGGGATTGGAGCGGCCGCGAAGCCGGCCTGCGTCACGCCGATCGCCTCGCTGCAGCTTGTGACTTCGGGAAGCATGGACGAGGGGACATCGAAGAGCGAGCAGAGCTGCTCATCCCATTTCTGCTCGTGGATGTTGAACAGCAGCGTCCGGCTGGCGTTGGAGATGTCCGTCGCGTGGACCCGGCCGCCGGTGAGCTTCCACACGAGCCAGGAATCGACGGTCCCGAAGGCCAGCTCTCCCGCCAGCGCCCGCTGCCTGACGCCGGGGACGTGGTCCAAAATCCAGCGGATCTTGGTCGCGGAGAAGTAGGCGTCGAGGACCAGCCCGGTCTTGCGGCGGATCGTCTCGGCCATCCCGGCTTCCTTGAGTTCGTCGCAGAACGCCGAGGTCCGACGGTCCTGCCAGACGATGGCGTTGTGGATGGGCTCGCCCGTCTTGCGGTCCCAGACGATGGTGGTCTCCCGCTGGTTGGTGATGCCGATGGCGGCGATCTGCCTCGCGTCGAGGTTCATCCGGGCCAGGGCTTCGGCCGCGACGCCCGCCTGGCTCGACCAGATCTCGTTGGGATCGTGCTCCACCCAGCCGCTCTGCGGGAAGATCTGTCGGAATTCTTTCTGCGCGACTGCGCCGACGTTGCCCTCGTGGTCGATGACCAGCGCGCGGGAACTGGTCGTGCCCTGATCCAACGCCAGGATGTACTTCGCCTTGGCCATGCAACACCTCGCTGTGTATCGATAAACCCAACCCGGAACCGGTCCAACACCGTCTGCAAGAAGGGAATAATAGACCACCCGGCGCGTCCCGTGTCAACCATTCCTCCCGGGCAGTTCGAGGAGGCCGAGATTGTCATGCGCGGTTCGAGGTCTTCTCCAGGCGGATCTCGCAACAGACGTCCTCGCGGTCATTGAACCGGCACAGGATCCTGCACCGCGTGCCTTGGACGGTTGCGTCGAACGTCCCGTCCATCGGTTCGGATGCCCGTGTCAAACCGAGGTCGCACTGGGTTCTCAAGTGGTCCAGCACATCCTGGAACTGTAGAGGCTCCGCGGTCTCCCCTCTGAAATGCAAGGCAGGCAATGGATCGGATCGTCTTAGAACTCGAGTAGTCGGGCCGGTTTCGAGCATCTGCAACAGCATGAAAGACACATAACGACTCGCCGGCGTCGGTGATCGCAGGCTGATCATCTCCGCGCTTCGCACCGGGTTCTTTGCGAACACTTTCGCAAACACGCCTTTGCCGTTCGACTTTTGCCGGGGGAACATCTGGTCGGCTGTCGCGTACGCGGCCCCTGGCGGAAGAATGTTGAAGATATCCGGCGGATGGGATGCCTCAATCAGGGGCGTCACTTCTTCCCGGCTCAATCTCGTGAAGGGGCGCCACGAGCGCCGCCACGTCACGTGCTCGGGCGCATGGTCGAAGATCGCTTTGATGACGATGGCCGGTTGCTCGGCCCGCTTGACCGGAATCACCGTCATGTGTCTGGCGCGGATGGTTGCGCCCGCTATACAGCCCCTTGACAGGTCGAGCGTGACGCCGGTGATGTCTCTGTACCTGACCACGGCCAATCCGCTGCAAGAAGAGTCGGGCGATCCCGCGATGAAGTCTCCGCCGATCCACACGTCGTTTCCCTTGACAGGGACAAACACGAGGAAACACAGGAACGCGGTAGCGAGGACGCCCACGATCCACAGCGTGACAACGAGAGGCGTTTCCGCCTGCCCTCCGCGGGGCGCATCGGTCTGCCATACCCAACAGGCGACCGTTAGGAGTAGGGTGATAACGACAAACACGACGATCCGGACACAACGATTTGCTTGCGTCAGCGCCTTCGGATCGCTCTGGACAACGTAGACTCGATTCTCGCTCGTGTCGCTCATAGCCGTTCGTTCTCCCGATGCCGCAATTTAAGTATAGATTCACTCTTCGGGTTCGGCGGTTTCGGCGACGCGGTCCTTCGTGATTTCGGAGATCAGGGTTGTCGCGTAGCAGCCGGCGTCGAGTTCGAATCGCAGCTCCAGGTAGGGCCCGAGGTCGTCCTGGCCGGTGGTCAGGCCCGCGTTCTTCGGCTGGAACCGCAGGGGCCGGCGGCCGCCCCGGGCGCCGAGACGTCTCATGTGGCCGGATTCATTCTCGCCGAGGGCCTCGGCGTCGAGGATTGGGTTCTCGATGTCCCCCGCCGGACCGGTGAGCTGGGTCGTTCGCTGGCCCAGCAAGGGGCCGGTCGGGCTGATCTCGAAGCGTTCGCAGCGAGGCTGCTCCGTCTCGGCCTGCTCGACGCGGAAGCACGCGCCGTTGTCGTGTTTGTAGGCCATATCGCCAAGCAGCACCTTGTCGATGTCCGGCATGCGGGCCGCGAGCACGCGATTGAAGACGTCGGACTGGTACGCGGAGACGAACAGGCCCTGGAGGTGCTTATCCACGGTGAACAGGCCTCGCTTCTTCTTGCCTTTGCCTGCGATGATCGCACGGAGGGCCCGCCGGTGGTCGGCGAACTGGCCGGGCCAGCAGGGCAGCGCCTCCTCGTAGCGGCCTTCCTCGTACAGAGTGCGAGCCTGCAAAACGGTGGGCGAATCGGCCTGTGCGTTGGGCCGGCCGAGAAACTGGTCCATGAACTCGACCGCGTCGTTGCGGGCGAGGGCCCTGCCGAGCAGGTGGTTATTGTGGTGGTTGCCAAACCGTTGGGGCCCGAAGTAGTTGGGCACGCCCCGGCGGGCGAGAATGGCCATCACCGATTCCGCGGTCTTGCGGGCCTCCTCGGTGGGCAGAGCGAGCTTGCGGAGCCGAACGACGAAGCGATTGCCGCGGAGGTGGCCTGGCTTGAGCTTGTTCGTGTGCCGGCTGGTCTTGATGACTTGCACCTGGGCCAGTGAAAGCTGCTCCAGCCGCTCCGGCTGGATGTGCTCGATGGAGATCCACTGCCGCGCGACAGCGTGGGCGTCCTTGAGGCCCGCCGAACCGATCTCCCGACGCTGGACATTCAGGGCCTTGGCGATGCGGTCCAGGGCCTCGCGGGTGCCGAGTCCATTTTTCTCGATCAGTGCATAGACGTGCGTTCCGGAGCCGCACGGCTCGTAGGCGGGCAGTTCCTCGACGAAAAAATCCTCCGGCCGGGTCTTGATGACGCCGCCCACGCCGGGCTGGTCCTGGGTCAAAAACGGGAGTGAATCAGGCATTGGAATTTACTATTTACCATTTACCATTTACCATTTGGGGCGGCGCGGGTCCTGGGGGACTTCCTGGGCTGATGCGGTCTCTGTTTCTATACCGCCGTCGAGCGCCGTTGGTTGAATCGTAAATCGTAAATCGTAAATGGCAAATAGAAAATGCTGTTCAGAAACAGGCGACGACAGAAACTTGCGGCCCGACCCTTCCCGGACGAATGGCTGGCGATCCTGGAGCGGAACGTGCCGCTGTACGCGAGGCTGCCGGAGGCCGACCGCGAGGAACTCAAGCGGCATATGCTCGTCTTCCTGGCGGAAAAGCGGTTCGAGGGTTGCGGCGGCCTGGAGATCACCGACGAGATCCGCGTGACGGTTGCTGCCCACGCCTGCCTGCTGCTGCTGCACCGCAAGACCGACTACTATCCCGGCCTGACCTGCGTCTTGGTGTATCCCGACGCCTTCGTGGTTCCCGACGTTCACCATTTCGTCGGAGATATGGTCGTCGAGAGCGACGACGTCCGGCTGGGCGAATCGTGGCATCACGGCTCGGTCGTCCTGTCTTGGGCCGACGTGAGGGAGGACGCCGGGGCTCGCGACGGCCAGAATGTCGCCTTGCACGAGTTCGCCCACCAGCTCGACAGTTCCGGCGGGCGAGGCGACAGCACGCCGGTCCTGCGGGACCCGGAGAGCTTCGACGCGTGGGCTC
>CAZDTD010000163.1:0-8106 GCA_964507995.1 uncultured Pirellulales bacterium
CAGTGGCAATTCGCGAACAGGAGCAATCGGCCGTGTATCTCGTACTTCACCGCGCCACAGTAACAACTGCCTCTGATCATCTATCAGTCTCCTTCGCTCCAACGCCAGCTATGCAGACAAAGGCACAATACCGCGTCGCGCCTCGTGGCCACTTGTTCCGGTGCAGCATACCGTGCGGATCGTCTCTTCCGCTGTCGTCATCCAATTCGCTCCAACTATTAGCCGCAATTGTAGCTTGGCCGGTCGGGCGGGTCAAACAAACAAGCGGGAATAGCGGCTCGTGAACTGTCAGTGATACGGCGCGCAGTACACAGCCTGCTGCCACCCATTGGGTGGCCGTCGTACACGCGGCCTCATCCGATAGCCACGCATCTCGTCGTGTTTGCTCGGAGTTCCGCGTTTACGCGGGTCGGACTGATCTTTCCCGCCTGAAGGCGGAACTCCGAACGGGTCAGAACGGGTCAAACCAATGGCGTCTTGCCAGGGACGGATACAGGGGCGACTGGGACAGGGCCCAACTCGTAGGCCGGTGGGGTCAGGTCGAGCTTCGAGGCGTTCATGGCCCAGTCCCACTTGATCGCCCGGCCTGTGTAGGCGCTCATCCGGCCGAGTATCGCGGTCATCGTGCTCTCGGCGACCTGCTTGCCCTCGTTGAGCGGTCGGCCGTCGCGGATACTGGCGATCAGGTCCGCGTGCTCCTGCTCGTAGGGGTTGGGCGTCGGGCCTTCGTATTTGTAGGGTTTTGCGCCTTCGATGAGGCCTTCGACCGCAACGCCTTTGGCGCCGACGACCCGCTCGGCGATCCGATCCGTGCAGCCGTCGATCTGGCGGGCCATGCTCAGGATGCGGGCGCCGTTGGCGTACTCGAATTCGACCGCGAAGTGGTCGTAGATGTTGCCATACTCGGGCTCGACGCGAACCTGCCGGCCGCCCATGCCCATCGCAGTCACAGGGTGGCCGCCCATCGCCCAGTTGATCACGTCGATGTTGTGGACGTGCTGCTCGACGATATGGTCGCCCGAGAGCCAGGTGTAGTAGTACCAGTTGCGGCACTGGTTCTCCATGTCGGTCCAGCCGGGCTGACGCTCGTGGTAGAATCCCCACTGGCGGACGAAGCAGCCCACCCAGTAGCACTGACCCGCGACGAGCTCGCCGATATCGCCATTGTGGACCCGCTTGATGACCTCAACGTACTTCGGGTCGTGACGACGCTGCGTGCCCGCGACGATGGCGAGACCCTTCTGCTTTGCCATCTCAGATGACTGGAGGATCGAGCGAATGCCAGCCGGATCGACCGCGACGGGTTTCTCCATGAACACATGCTTACCCCCCTCGATGGCGGCCTTGAGGTGCACGGGGCGAAAGTGCGGCGACGTGGCGAGGATGACGAGGTCCACGCCGCTGTTGATGACCTTCTTGTAGGCGTCGAAGCCCGTGAAGCACGTCTCTCGCGTGACCTTGACCTTGTCCGCATGCCGCCAGGGCTGCGAGGAACTCCAATCCTTCTCGCCATCCTTCTTGATGGTGGCCAGGCAAGCATCGACGCGGTCCTGGAACAGATCACCCAGGGCAGTGACCTCGACGTTGGGCGAGGAATCGACGCAGTTGCGCACGGCCCCCGTCCCCCGGCTGCCACAGCCGATCAGCCCGACGCGGATCCTGCCGGAACCCGCCGCATAGAGTCGGCTGCCCACGACGCCCAGTGCGGCCAGTGACGCCGCCGAACCCTGGATGAATTGCCTCCGGGAAACCGATGTCCTCGTCTTCTGCGTCGCTCGCTGTGTCATGGTAGTCACCTCATGCAAGGGATTTTCCAGCCGGGCGTGCCGTACACGCCGCTACAATGACCTCCAGTGTCTCTACAGCCGGTCGCAGTGTCAAGCGAATCCGACCGCCTGCGGACATTGTTCGTAGTGACGCCGTAAGGCGTTATCTTCTCCCTTGAGAAGGAAGATATGCCCTTACGGGCACACTCGAACGGGCCGGCGCAAGGAAAAAGGGCAGGCGACGAAGGCGCGTATCACCCACCCTTAAAAGAGGATTGTTTATCATTGCATATCCCCAGTTTACCGGGTCGTGTTAGATCCCGATTAGGCAAAGACAAGAAATGGATTAAATCGACAGGCGGCAGAATCTGCTTTCGAGGTCCGCGAGGAAGGCGGCGGCCTCGGGACTGCCCTCCGGCGGCGACCAGGGGGCGAACTCCTTGTCGATGGTGGGATCGTACGGACCGGGCTTGACCTCGAAGGCCACGGTGTCCGGCACCAAGGCAAAGATCGTATGCCAGACGCCCGGGCGGATGTCGCAGCCATAGACGCCGCAGGTCGGGTCGATCAGAACGCAGCCGGCCTCGTCGAATGTCCCGTCGTCGGCGAAGGTGATGAAGGCGAGCACGCCCTGGAGCAGGATGATCGATTCGGCCTTCGGCGGGTTCAGGTGGCGGTGGGGTCGGATGTAGCTTCCCGGCTGGACCGCATTGAGCATCCGTTGCAGGGTGTCCGGGTCGCCCTCGTGGAAGTTGTGGATCTCGCGTTTGCGGGCGCTTCGTGCCGCATCCGCGGCTTTCTGTTGCACGAGATCGCGGTCGATGACGGCCACCGTCTCGTGACAAGACCTCGTGGCGACAGGAGAAATTCTGATGATTTGCGGTTTATCCATAGGTCATCCGAACTGCGCGTCCGGCACCTCCCGCACGGAGGGCGACACGTTGAAATAGTCCTGGGACTCGAACCCGAACATGCCTGCGATGACACTGCTCGGGAACATCTGGCATTTGTTGCGGTAGTCGCGAACGTTGCCGTTGAAGAACCGTCGGGCGGCCTGGATGCGGTCCTCGGTGTTTGTCAGCTCCTGCTGGAGCTTGAGGAAGTGCTGGTCGGCCTTTAATTGCGGATAGTTCTCCACGACCGCCAGCATCTGCTGGAGGGCGGCCACGAGTTGGTTCTCGTCCACCGCCTGTTGCTCGGGCCGGCCCTGGCTGGCCATGCACTGGGCGCGAAGCTGCGTCACGCGTTCGAAGACCTCCTTCTCGTGGGCGGCGTAGCCCTTGACCGTCGCGACGAGGTTGGGGATCAGGTCGTACCGGCGTTTGAGCTCCGTATCGACATTGGCCCACGCGTCGCGGATATGATTGCGCAGGGCCACCAGCGTGTTGTACGTCACAACGATATAGATCGCCGGCAACAGGACAACCGCGCCGACAACGATCAACAATGGTTCCATTTTCAACTCCTGGAGAACAGATACTCCGGCAGCAAGGACCGCAGCGCAACGAGACGATTCAGGTTCGGCTCGATCCGCTCGGGAGCCAGCCGGGAACTGAACGTGATCGCCAGCACATTGCCATCGATCTCGATAGTCAAATCATCGTTGGCCAGCAAATACTCCATCATGCGGGCGTGGCAGACGTCGTACGCGAACTTCTTGTCCCGCGAGCGGACGCAGAACCTGCGGGAGAACTCGTGCGACTCGAAATCGATATCATCGTAGCCAACCGCCTGGGCGATTTTCGAAAAGAAGCCTTCCTTCGCAATGACCAGTTCCGGGAACAATCTCGGCAGATGCAGGATGAAACAGGAGAAGTAGTGGTGGTGGGTCTGCCGGTGTCCCTTCGAGTTGCTGGATTGGGTTTCGTAGTGATAGTCGAACAAGGCCACCTCCTGGCCCTGATAGGTCCCGGTCAACGTGTTGAAGGCGTAACGGTTCGAGCCGGCCCGCAGCTTGTCGAGAAAGTCGTAGCGCCGCGTCAGGTCCCAGTCCTTGTCCGGATCGAAGCGGAGGCCCAGCCTGGCAGCCAAGGCCAGCATCGCCTCGCGACGTTTCTTGGCGCCGAGGTAGCCGAAGATGCCAAAAACGATGATCAGCCCGATGAAGGCAACGAAGATCAATGGTCCCACGTTTTCCACCTGTGACATCGCATTTCCAATTGCCGGCCCCGGCAACGGTATTCCATTGCCTTCCGGCGGGGGCCATTGTAGCCTATCGGCCTCCGGGCTTCAATGCCTGCGAGACATCGCATCCGGCAGATGGATACCTGGGTCCTCGGCCATGTCTACGGAAGACACACGAGACGATGATACCCGTCCGACTTCTGTGTTGTCTTCCCCGGAATGGTCCGCCGAGAGTGCAGAGACCACCATCAATCCGGCCGCGGATTGTCATTCCCGCGAAAGCGGGAATCCACTCTCCATTGTCGCGTCCAATCCCAGGGCTCCTGGATCCCTGCTTCCGCAGGGATGACAGAGTCCGGACAATGCTTTGCTGCAAATCAAGGCAATGCCATCCAGCAGAGTCCTTTTCCATCATGGGGACTTGCTGGCCTGGGCGGTCCCGCCGTAGGCGCCCATGTTGACGCGGCCTCCATTGGGCTGCGGCTCCTTCGAGTAGTTCATCGTGGGGTTGCCGGCATCGATGCACGGACTCGTGACCTCGTCCTGGACCCACACGGCCGTGGCCGGACCCCAGCGTCCCGCCTGGGACTTCAGATGGTAGTCATCGTTTTCCACGTCGGCAAACAGCGGATCGACGTCGAGATTGCCTGTGCCGGACCAGCCGCCCTGGATGTCGTTGTAGCGGATCGCGTACTCTCCCTCGACGACGTCCTCGGCCACGCAGATCTCGTTCTGCCAGACGATGTTGTTCTGGATGGGGACAGTCACCAGGCCCCAGCCGGGATACACAGTCGTCTCGAGTTGCATCGCGTTGGGCCTGTTGGCGACAATCGTGTTGTTGCGGATCGTGGGCGCACTTCTCCAATTCATGATCCCCCCGCCGGCCAGGGCGGAATTGCGGGCAATCACGTTGTTGGCGATTGTGCAGTCGGCATACCACGCGACGACGGCACCGCCGTAGGCGTCCGCGACGTTGTCGACGATCACGTTGTTCGTGAGGGTCGCTTCGGAGCCGTAGGACATGATCGCACCCCCGCCGTACGCGTTATTGCGCGTGAACACGCAGGAATCGATCGTAGGCCTTGTAATCTGAGGCACGCCCGGATCGTAATCGTAGGAGGCGCAGGAGAGGACGGCTCCGCCATAGAGGTTCTCGAAGCTGCCTCCGCCCGTGCGGGGCTTCATTGCATATTCGAGCGCGCAATACTGCAACACATCCTCCGTCGAGCTGTTGACGATCCGGATACCGAACCATCCTTCGTCCGTATCGATGGCCGTGAAGACGATGCTGTCGTCTTCAGTCCCCCTGGCCAGCAGCGTCGCGCGATAGCCCACAGTCAGACTGAAATGACCTGCAAACTTGACGGTGACACCGGGCTCGATGGTCAGCGTCTGACCCCTTGCGATACTGATGTCGCCGGTGACGGTGTAGGGACTATTCGCCCTCTCCCAGGTCCCGCTGACGGAGCCGGCGGGCACCGATGTCCCCGTGACACCCACGCCACGAAGGGCAATCGGCATCACAGAGGCGTTGCTGCCGGTCGAGTGGACGAGCAGCGAGCCGATGTAGACCCTTTCCTCGGTCGGATTGAACGCAATCTCCACTTCGACGGACTCGCCCGGCGAGAGGAGGCGATTGCGGATCGGGGTCGCGACGGAGAAGGCTTCCTCTGCAATCTGCAAATCCACAATCTCCAGGTCGAGCCGGCTTGTATTGGCAAGCTCGATGGTGACTGTCGCATTGCCCCCGACAGCAACGTATCCCGCGTCCACCGTGGCCGAAGGCGTCACGGTCAACAGGGGCAGCTCCGATTGATTCTCATACGCGCCGATATCGACCACGTCGCTATAGACGCGGTCGCCTCCCGCCAGGTCCGTCGCCGGAAGATCGCCGATCCACGTCCCGGCGTTGATGCACGGCGAATCGCTCGCGAGCGCCCAGTTGGCCGAGGCCCCGTCATAGTCGGTCCCAACGCCCTCGGCGGAATCGAGGAAACAGGGGTCTGCGTCGAAGTTGCCCTCGCCGGGATATCCACCCTGGACGTCGCAGAACGCAACCGTCGGAACAGACTGATCTGTGTAGATCTGGTACCGGTCGTTACCCCAGAGGACCGTGTTGATCACATTCATGGCATCCCAGGAACTCGTATAGATCCCGCCGGGGAAGTTGTTCACGATGGTGCAGTTCCAGATCTGGGGCGCACCGGAACCATCACAGAGGATGCCGCCACACTGGGAGTCGCCACCAAGCGATGCATTGTTCGCGATCACCGTGTTCATGATGAGCGGGTAACTGCCCACGCAGTAGATCGCGCCGGCCGTCTCGCCCGCATTATTCGCGAGGACACAGTTCTCGATGATCGGATCGGAGGTCTCGCAATAGATGGCCCCGCCGAGCGAGTCCGCGTCGGAGACAGTCGAGGAAACGATGTCGTGCGGCGCGAGCCCGGCATCCTTCCTTGCGCAACTGATCCGGCAATAACTCAAGGCGTCATCGTCGCCCGAGTTCACGAATCGCAGGCCGGCCCAGCCCGTTTCCAGGTTCCAGGCGGTGAACTCGATGGGCTGGGCATCGCTGCCTTCCGCGAGCAGCCTCGCCTGCTCGCCCACAGTCAGGCTATACGGACCCATGAACAGGACCTTCACGCCGGGCTCGATCACGAGTCGTCCGTTCACCGGGATCTCGATGTCCCCGGTCACGAAGTACGGCGACTTGTCCACCGACCACATCCCCGAGACCTCGCCCCCTGCAACGGTGGTCCCGCCTTCGTAAGCAGTCCCTTCGAGAATCACGCTCTCGACGCCACCGTCGGCGCAGCGGATCGCGAGCGTCCCATAGTAGCCGCCCGCCTGCGCGGGCCGGAACGCGACGTTGATGGAGACCCCCTGCCCAAGTATCTCGATTGTGAAGGAATCGATTCGGCTGCCGAAACCACCACCCTCGCGTTCGATTGCAAACCCATCCGGGCACGAGATGGACTCGATCCGCAGGTTCGCCACGTTGTTTGTGATGCGCAAGACCCGTGACGACGACTGCCCCCCCGACGCCGCGTAGAAACTCAATGAGGAGGCGCCCACCTCCAACTGCGGCCGGGCCGGCTGGATGTTCAGGATGCTCTCCGTGACGACGCAATCCTTGTACAGGAAGGCGGTCGGCAGAGAATACCAGGCTTCGGTCATCTTCTGGGGATAACTCACGCCCCAGCCAAAATTGAGGTGATACTCGCCATCGGTGTTATAACCGTCGCAGACGATCACATGCCCGCCCCAGCCGTCGGGCGGACTGAAGCTCAGCAGCGCGGGCAGACCATTGATGACGTTCTCTCGAAGCGTAACCATTGCATCGCCCGTCAGACCGCCATACAGATCGGCCGAGTAATAGCCGAAGCGGTCGAGCAGCGCCGTTTGCACCGCGTAGAGCGATGCGCCCGACCCGTCGCTGGCATAATCCATCTGGACTGCGGCGCCGCAGGCGAGATTCAACGCCGCGATGTCCGTATCGTTCAAGTCCACGTCCTGGGAGTACTTCAGGCGGATCGCGTCGAGATGCTCGTTGAGCATCTCGAAAGAGGGGAAAGCATAGAGCTCGCTGTCGGCGTCGATCTGAATCCCGCTGGTCGTCGAGTAGGAGTCGTCCTGTGTGAAGCGCACGTCACAGACCTTGTGATAGTGGACGAGCTGCGCGAACGCGGTCGCGACGCAGCCCACGTAGGAGCGAATTCCATCCACCGGGTCTTTCGGACAGAACGCATTGTATGGCTCGCTCTGTACCCAGGTCGTCTCCACCAGACCGCCCGTCGAGGTCGTGCCCTCAGCAGGCCATTGCTGAAACGAGACCTCGTTGGCGTCGTCCGTTTCTCCACTAACGAGCAGACGCCACTGTTCGACGGTCCGGGCCGTCTTGAGTTCCGGATGCTCGGCCAGGGCCTTTGCCCGGAGTTGCATGTCCGCCCGCAACATGCGATAGAGAGGGTTGGAGGCGTCGTCACCGGCCGAGAAGGGAGCGTTGAACGAGTAGGCGATGATCGGGGCAATATCCGTATCGGCCGACAGCGTCACGAAACCGCAGGGGTCCAGGTCGGCCACGTAGGCCAGGACGGTTCCCTCGTCGTTCCGGATCGTCCGCAAGCCGGCGGACGTCACTGCTGCCGCCTGCGCCCGGATCGAACCGTTTGTCGCCGCCTGTCTCGTCTGACCGAATCGCCCGGCCAGAAAC
>CAZDTD010000164.1:0-8106 GCA_964507995.1 uncultured Pirellulales bacterium
AACTGTCTCTTGAATACAAAGCCCGGTCTTCGGACCGGGCTTTCTTTTTGCGCCGCCGTGGGATAAGATGGTGACGGTCTTGTGTGGTGCCACTTGTGGTGGAGGCATGCCCGTACATGGTCCGGGACCGTGACTACAACGAACAGGGGGCGAAGAGGCCTTTTTTCTCCGAAGGCAGGGGGGAGACCACGGCCTCGTATGGCGCGGGGGGAGTTGGTCCTGACGCTGAGATCGGGCCGTTCAAGGTGCTCGCGGCCCTGGGCGAAGGCGGGTACGGCGTCGTCTATCTTGCCAGCCAAGACAAGCCGATCCGACGGCGGGTGGCCCTCAAGATCGTCAAGCCGGGCATGGACTCCAAGCAGGTCATCGCGCGTTTCGATGCCGAGCGCCAGGCGTTGGCCCTGCTCGACCACCCGAACATCGCCCAAGTCCACGACGCTGGCACAACTCCGGAAGGCCGCCCCTACTTTGTGATGGAGCACATTGAGGGCCTGCCCATCACGGAGTATTGCGACCGGGAGAGACTCGATCTCAGGGAAAGGCTTCGCCTGTTCGTCCAGGTCTGTGCGGCCGTGCAACACGCCCACCAGAAGGCTATCATTCACCGGGACCTGAAGCCATCGAATATTCTGGTCACGCCCAACGACGGCAGACCGCTGGTCAAGGTGATCGACTTCGGGATCGCCAAGGCCCTCAGCCAGCCTTTGACGGAACAGACCCTCTACACGGAACAGGGTCAGTTCATCGGCACGCCGGACTACATGAGTCCCGAGCAGGCGGAGATGGACGCTCGCGGCGTGGACACCCGCTCCGACGTCTACTCGCTGGGTGTTGTGCTCTATGAACTGCTCACGGGCGTGCTGCCGTTTGACCCGGATGCCCTCCGCGCGGGCGGCCTCGACCACATCCGCAATGTGATCCGGGAGCAGGAACCGCAGACCCCCAGCACTCGTTTGACGGGCCGGGGGGAAGAGCGAACGAAGATCGCCGAACGCCGGCAGATGGACCCGCAGATGTTGACAAGGTCGCTGCGGCGGGAACTGGAGTGGATTCCGCTCAAGGCGATGCGGAAGGAACCTTCTCGCCGTTATCAGTCGGCGGCCGAACTGGCGGACGACATCGAGAACTACCTCCAGGGCGATCCGCTGCTCGCCGGACCAGAGTCTGCTGTCTACCGGGCGAAGAAGTTCATAAGTAGACACGCCGGCGCAGTGGCTGCCATGACCATTGTCTTGGTGTCTCTATTGGTCGGTCTGACTGTTTGCAGCGTCTCGCTCCTGCGTGAGCAACGGGCCCGGATGCGTGAGGCCGCTTTGCGCCAGCAGGTCCAGGCACAGGCCTACGCGTCTGATATGAGCCTGGCGCAGCAATCGCTGGCGATGAACGACGTGGGTCGTGCCCGGCGACTTCTCGATGCCCATAGACCCGCCACCGGCGAAGTCGATCTGCGCGGCTGGGAGTGGTGTCATCTGTGGCAGGAGTGTCGGAGCGATGCGCTCGCTGAGTTCTGCCGGTATCCGGACTCGGTCTTTTCGGTGGCGTATTCTCCCACCGGACAGGTGTTGGCCATGGGCGGCTTCCAGCCCGGCTTTGTCGATATCTGGGATGTGCCTGGGCGCAAGCGACTTGCCACTCTTCAGGCGAAGGAAGGCCGTCGCGTGGCATTCTCACCGCGTGGCGATCTGCTCGCGACAGACTCGGGATACCTGATCCGACTCTGGCGAACCGCCACGGCGGACCTGGTCGGCGAACTTGCCCTGACCTCATCCGTGCGTGACCTCACGTTCTCGCCGGACGGAACCCGACTTGCAGCCTTGTGCACTCCGGATGAAGCCATTGTGTGGCAGGTCGGCCAATGGGCCGTCATTCGTCGTATTCGCGGTGTGAGTAACATGGGGCCGGACTTGGGGTCGTTGGACTTCTCACCGGACGGCCAAACGCTGGTCATAGGTGATCTCGACCATCGCCTTCGCGCGTTCGACATCGGCAATGGAGGCGTGATCTTCGATGTCCCGGAGGCGCACCCCGAACCCATCACCCGCGTGGCGTGGTCACCCGACGGGTCGGTCATTGCCACCGGCAGCGGCTATGCAGGCGGCCCCATCCGTCTTTGGGAGGCTGCCTCCGGCAAAGCTCTCGGGACACTGGAGGGGCATACCTCCTGGATTTCCAGATTGGTCTTCTCCCCGGATAGTCGATGGCTCTACTCAGCCTGCGCCGACCAGACGATCCGCATCTGGGACGTGGGCCACCAGCGGTGTCTGGCTACACTCCGGGGTAGCAGCGATGAGATCTGGGGACTGGCGCTCTCACCCGATGGCACCACGTTGGCCAGTTCCAGCAAGGATGGCGTCGTCGCCTTCTGGAAGGCCCGCCCTCGCCAGGAGGAAGAACAGCCCAAAGTGATTGCTTTGGGTCGCTCCTCGCGGCCCGTCTTCACTCCGGACAGCCGGGCCTTGGCGATACCACGGGAAGAAACGGTCAGCCTGCTGGATCTGACAACATCCAAAGAAGCTGAACTGATCCCGGCACTGGGCTCCACCGTCTTGACGCTCAGCTATTCGTCGGATGGGAGTCTGTTCGCCAGCGGAAGTCAGAGTGGGAAGATCAGGGTGTGGTCTCGTGGTGAACGCCACCTGTTGTGCGAATTGAACGACGCCGGCGTCCCGATCTGCTTGCTCCGCTTTCGCATGGACAACAGACGGCTGTTCTCCATCGACGAGGCAGGAACGGCAGTCTGGTGGGACGCTCGCACATGGCAGGCTGTCCGAACCTACGGGATAGGAACCTTTGAGTCGGTGGCTCTATCGCTGGACGGGCGATTGCTCATTGCCGGTGACGTAGGGGCGGTGCGATGGCTCAACGGCGAGACCGGACAACTCCTGGCCGGTGCCAGTGCTGGCCACCGCCACAAGGTGGTGGGAGTTGCCTTCTCTGATGACGGTGGACGGGCGGCCAGTGCTGCCCTGGACGGCACTGTGGCAATCTGGAACCCGTCCTCTCTTCAGCCGATCGCTGCCTTCAAAGCTCACATGCAGGGAGCCCACGCTGTAGCGTTCTCGCCTGATGGGCGGCGGTTGGCAACCACGGGAAGCGCGCGGGACGCCGTGAAGTTGTGGGATCTGTCAACCTTCTGTGAGCTCATAACACTGCCCGGACGAGGTTTCGTATTCGCGCCAATCGCCTTCTCTCCGGACGGTCAATGGCTGTCTGCGTGCGGCAACGAAGGCGAACTCCACCTCTGGCGTGTGCCGTCATGCGAGGACATTCAAGCTGTGGAACGAGAACTGCCCGGCAGCGGTTCACCGTGACTGTGTTGGGCGAGTGGGCATCGCAGGATGTTGCAGAGCGGATCGCCGAGATGTTCGTTGCTGAGGAATGCCTGCTACTTTTCACTATCTTTTTCATGAGTCGGCGAGAATCTTCCTCTGTTTGCGTATTTCAGATGGTAATGGAGACTCGGCCGCCTTGAGCCGGAGCCGAAGGCGGGCCCAGCCCATGATCTTCATCCTTCACGCGAGGAAAGGAGAAATGCCAGATGTACAAGAAGATGCTCATTCTGGATATCGTCTTGATCTTGGGATTCGTCGCCCCTCGCGGGCTGGCACAGGGCTTTGACGTGGAGATCTTGCCGGTGAACACGGCCGCTGATTTGGACCTCTCCGGCGCGATCCTCTATGCAGTGAACTTCGGCAACAATGGCAATCCACAGCTTGGGGACTTCGTCTTCTCCCAGGATCAGGATTACCCCCATCTCAGCCTCTCCATCACAGAAGAGGGTGTTGCCAGTGCGTGGGAGGGGATTTATCCAGATACAGGAGATCCCCAACTGGACAAGCTTCTCGGGGGCGTGGTGTGGCGCTATCGCGGCCCCTCCGTTGTCATAGGTGGATTGCTCCCAGGTATCCCATATCAGCTCCAGATCATATTCTATGAGACAGAGCACAGTCGCCCCATGAATGTCCTGGTTGAGGGTGACATCATCGTGAAGGAGTTTGACCCTCTTGCTGCCCAGGGAAACGTCGTGGGAAGAGGCGGCTCTGTAATGAAGTACATCTTCACGCCGGAGGATCCCATACTGAGAGTTGACTTCGAGTCTTTTGGCAAAAACGGCCTCATGGCCACCTCCATTAGTGGCTTGGTCCTCACCGCTCTTATCCCGGACTTTGATGGCAACTGGACAGTCGATATCGAGGATCTTCTCATCCTGATCGAACACTGGGGACAAAGCGACCCCTCTTTCGACATTGCCCCGGCACCCGCTGGTGACGGCGTCATTGACCGCGACGATCTGGAGGTCCTTATGAGCTACTGGGGCTTGGAGATCCCCAGTCCACACTTAGTCGCTCACTGGAAGCTGGATGAGCAGGAAGGAGCCATGGCAAGGGACAGCGCCGGCTCCCATGATGCGACGGTGATTGGTGTCCCAGCGTGGCTCCCTACCGGTGGTGAGATTGGCGGAGCGATGCAGTTCGATGGCACAACATGGATTGCTGCCGACACGATCTTGGACCCGGCAAATGGTCCCTTTGCCGTCTTTGCCTGGGTCAAAGGCGGCGGACCCGGCCAAGTGATCCTGTCCCAGGAAGAAGGTACCAATTGACTGATGGCCGATGCGACTGACTCGGCGCTGAGGACAGAACTCCGCACACCGGCAGTGACGGGTCGGGCTCCCGGGCCGGCAGGGCTGCCGCTTGTCGCTTCAGCCGGGACCGTGGACGGTGACTGGCATCGGGTGGGTTTCGTCTGGGACGGCACCAACAAGGTTCTCTACAGGGATGATGTCGAAGTGGCGCGTGATACTGCCGATGCGTTGGAACCTGCGGCTGGTGGTCTACGCATCGGTGTGGGGAGCACGTTTGCCGCCGGTACCTTCTGGGCTGGCCTGATCGACGATGTCCGAATCTACGGGCAAGCAGTCCAGCCCCAGCACTAGCAGATCGTATCTACTCGCGCTAGAAGGGCTGATGGTCTTCCCGGCCGTCAGCCCTTTTGCCATGACTGGCGAACTGTGGTCTTCCTCGCCACGGGTCACCGGTCACGGGAGAATTGGAGAATTGAAGGTGTCAGGTACATTTTTTCGTCATCCTCGTCGTCAAGACCGTCCTGCGCATTCCTTCTCAACCCTCGTGCGCCAGGGGGCCGCGGCTCCGTAAAGCGGGGTGTGTGAAGCGTCGTTCGTCGCCAGAGTGGATTCTCGCGTTTGCGGGAATGGCGACCTCGGAACGTATCTTCGCTTGCACGCTTCTACGCACACACCTCTCATCGGCGTCTCGGGACCGAGATTGACGCCGCATTACACTCGCACTGGGTCCCATTATGGACAGGGAAGGGGGAGATGTCAAATTGATTATGGATGGTGAATTATTGATCTCTCGCCAAGCCACGAAGCCGCAAAGGCAGGCAGGAGGGTTTGTCCGCCGATTTCGCCGATTTCCGCAGATTGTCCCGACTCGGAATCTGTGAAATCTGAGTGGTCTGCGGTGAGGAGTCGTTCCTCTTGACCCGTGTCCCGGGGCTCGGATGGATTCCCGCCCCCGATCGGGTCGAGGGCAGGCTTTGCGCGGGAATGACAAAATGCGGCTGCACCGGGCGTTCGGCTGGGAGTTGCGGGATGACGTTGTTGACGCGATTGACCTTGTTGGCGCCAGGAACTCTGTTGACAGGGCGGGAGGGGGCGAGGGACAATAGGCGAGATCGCCCGGCGAGGAAGGCGGCGGCGTTGGAGGCATTGAGGAATTCGCTGCTGCACCAGGCGTTCGCCGGGATGTTGTGGGATAACTCTGTTGAGACGCGGGCTGGGAAAGGAGCGGAGAAGACATGGTTGAGCTGTTCGACAAGCACGGGGGATTCCGAAGGCTGCACTCTTTCACGCTGGCGACGATCATCCAGATCGAGACGCTGCGGTTCTGCCGGCGGTTCCTCACCCACGACGCCCGCGAGGCGGGCGCAAAGTTCTACGATCCCAACGGTCGCCAGTACGACCAGATGACCCAGGCGGCTCGCAGCGGACGACAGAATATCATCGAGGGAGCGGAACGGGCCGCGACGAGCAAGGACACCGAGATGAAGCTCACCGACGTCGCGAGGGCCAGCCTGAGCGAGTTGCGTGGCGACTACGAGATCGTGATCCTCGACCGGGGCCAGCTCCCCTGGTCGGTGCACGAGCCGCAGGCCAAGGCACTGAACGCGGTCTCGCTGGACCCGGCGCCGTTCGAGGACGATATGGTGCACGAGTCGGCGAAACATGCGCTTCAGCAGCGGAAGAAGTACACGCGGTGGCTGGACAGCGACGATGCGACGGTCGTCGCCAACGCCATGCTCCTGATCCTCGGGCGGGCGTTGAACATGCTCAAGAGCCAGATCGAATCGCAGGGCAAGGCCTTCGAAGAGAACGGCGGATTCAGCGAGCGGCTGACTGCCAAACGAATCGAAGCGAGGGACAAGGGCAAGCCATCGGCGCCCCAGTGTCCGGTGTGCGGCAAGCCGATGCGCCGGCGCAGCTCCGCGAAGGGGCCGTTCTGGGGCTGCTCCGCGTTCCCGGAGTGCAAAGGAACCAGGCCGATGGGACCAGAACCAAGATCGAGATTGTGACCAGATTGACCGGATTGACCCCATTGTCAATAAGGTCAGCCGCGTCAATGAGGTCAATAAGATCCCTAAGAGGGTTCCAATGCCACGAACGGAGCGGAAACGAGAGCGGAGAAGATTGATCCCTCGCTACAGGCGGCGGGCTGGGGTGTGGTCGAGGGCAGCCGCAACCGGCGGGAATATCCCCTCACGCTGGGACGCATCGAAGGCCTCGGCCGGCGGGGCAAGTTGGCGATCCGCTTCGCCTACTCCACCAATGGGCAGGCCTACAACGATTTTACCTCGTTCGCTGCGTTTGCGGACGATGCGCTGACGCGAGTCAGGCCGGAAGACATCCGCAAGAAGGGCAGAGTGCCCAACACAGAGCCCGGTCTACGGATCGGGCTTTCTTTTTGGGCCGCGAGGGGATACAATAGACGCGGACATGATTCTGGGCGGCCGCAACGGAGGCATGCCGGTTGATGCTCGTGAACAGCGAGAGCAATGAGCAGGGGGCGCAGAAGCCTTTCTTCTCCGGAGGTGGGGAGGAAGGTGCAGCGTCATGTGATCCTCGGGTGATGGCTCTGGGCGCTGAGGTGGGCTTGTTCAAGCTGGTTGGCGTCCTGGGGGAAGGCGGCTATGGCATTGTCTATCTGGCGATGCAGGAACGGCCGATCCGCCGGCGGGTGGCGCTCAAGATCGTCAAGCCCGGCATGGATTCCAGGCAGGTCATCGCCCGTTTCGAGGCGGAGCGCCAGGCCTTGGCCCTGCTCGACCATCCGAACATCGCCCAGATCTACGATGCCGGCGCCACGCCCCAGGGGTGGCCGTACTTTGCCATGGAGTACGTCGAGGGGATTCCGATCACCGCATATTGCGACCGCCAGAAGCTCAGCATCCGCGAGCGACTCCGGTTGTTCCAGCAGGTCTGTGTCGCCATCCAGCACGCCCATCAAAAAGGAATCATCCACCGCGACCTGAAACCTTCCAACACCCTGGTGGCAACCGCGAATGACAAGCCTCTGGTCAAGGTCATCGACTTCGGGATCGCCAAGGCGATCACGCAGCCGCTGACGGAACGGACACTGAACACCGAACAGGGCCAGTTCCTCGGCACGCCGGACTACATGAGTCCCGAGCAGGCGGAAATGGACGGTCACGGCGTGGATACCCGCTCGGACGTCTACTCCCTGGGCGTCGTACTCTATGAACTGCTGACGGGCGTACTGCCCTTCGACCCCGCCGACCTGCGTTCCCGCGGCATGGACCACATCCGAACGGTCATCCGAGACGAGGAACCCAGGACCCCGAGCACGCGTCTGACGACCCTTGGCGCGGGGCTCGACGAAATCGCGCAACACCGTCGGACCGATCCGCAGGCCCTGACCCGGACACTGCGACGGGAGCTCGAATGGATTCCGCTCAAGGCCATGCGAAAGGAGCCGGCCCGCCGCTACCAGTCGGCCTCCGATCTGGCAGCGGACATCGAAAACTACCTCCAGGACAAGCCGTTGCTGGCCGGCCCGGAGTCCGTGG
>CAZDTD010000165.1:0-8048 GCA_964507995.1 uncultured Pirellulales bacterium
TCTTGAGATCCACCACACGCATCAGTTCATCGACCGTAGTCACGCCGCGAACCACCTCATCGAGAGCACTGGTCCGCAGGTCCCTCATGCCCTCCTTGATTGCCTGTTCCTTCAGGAGCGTATCGCCCACTCCCTCAAGAACCATCCGACGGATTTTTTGCGAGATGGGCATGATCTCGTAGATCGCCTTGCGGCCCTTGTAGCCGGTTCCGTAACAGTAGTGACAACCGGCGCCCCGACACAGGCCACTCCAATTCCCGGCTTCGATATGACCCTGGAGCAGGTCCCGTTCGTGCGGGTCCGGCTCATAGGGCCGCCTGCACCTCGGGCAAACCACGCGTACGAGCCGCTGCGCGACGGCGCCCAGCAGGGCCGAAGCCACCAGGAACGGCGGGATGCCGATGTTGACCAAGCGGGACACCGCGCCCGCCGCATCGTTCGTGTGCAGCGTGCTCAGGACCAGGTGGCCGGTCAACGCCGCGCTGATCGCAATCTCCGCGGTCTCCAGGTCGCGGATCTCGCCGACCAGGATGATGTCCGGGTCCTGCCGCAGGATGCTCCGCAGCGCCGAAGCGAACGTCATCCCGGCCACCGGTTTGACCTGCACCTGCGTGATTCCGGGCAGGCGGTATTCAACCGGGTCTTCGACCGTCACGATGTTCCGCTCGGGCGTGTTCACGAGCTGCAAAACCGAGTAGAGCGTGGTCGTCTTGCCGCTGCCGGTCGGGCCGGTGAGCAGAAGCATGCCGTAGGGATTCGCCGCAAGTTCCCGGAACTTGCGGTTGTCGTCGCGGGAGGTCACGACCTCGTCCAGCGCCCACCGGCTGGCGTTCTTGTCGAGGATGCGCAGGACGAGTTTCTCGCCGCCGACGGAAGGCAGGGAGGACACGCGGAGGTCGTATTCCTGTCCCTCGTGACGGAGCGTGATGTGCCCATCCTGGGCAATTCGCTTCTCGGAAATATCCATCTGCGCCAGGATTTTGATGTGCGAGATCACTTCGGCCTGGGCGGAGACCGGGACGTCCACCGCCTGCCGGAGCATGCCGTCCACACGGTACCGCACGCGAAGCTCATTCGCCTGCGGCTCGATGTGAATGTCGCTGGACCGGGCGTCGATGGCCCCCCGAACGATGGAGGCGACCAGTTTCGTGATCGGATCGTCGCCTGTCCCGAACGCCCCCTCGACCCCATCGGAGGCGGGTCCCGCGTCCGGGCCCGCATCGTCTCGCAGCCGCATGGAGGCAATCGCCTGCTTGGTGACGTTGGCGACGTCGAAATGATAGTGAATCGCATGCTGCACGGCTCGCGGCGTCGCGGCCACCGGCACGACGCGATAGCCCGTCTTGAGCTCGATCTCGTCGCGGGCGCGCAAATCCAGCGGCGAACTCATTGCCACTGTCAACTGCTGGCCCTCCCGTTTGAGCGGGATCGCGGAGTAACGATTCGCCACATCGTGCGAGATCAGGTGCGCCACGATGGGATCGATCATCTCGGGCGAGAGGTTCACGAACTCGATTTTGTACACAGTGGCCACCGCCCGAGCGACTTGCTCTTCGTCCACGAGTTTCTCCCGATTGAGCAACGACAGCAGACTCTCCCCCGTCAGCCTTCGCCTTTCTGCAAGGGCTTCGACCTCGGCGGACGACACCGCTTTCTCACGCACGAGAAACGCGATTATCGGATCGCATTCGTTCACGGAGCATCTCCTAAGCACTATGCCACCGAGGGCTTATCGACAAATCGCGAGGGACACGTTAGATTGACGATTTGCGATTTATGATTTACGATTGCCGAACGGGTACATAAATGGCCGACGGGAAATATCAGAAGGACGGAGGTCCGATCATGACGAGCCGGTTGGAACTGCTGATGTGCGTTGTCGTAGCGGGGTTATGCGGGTCCTCTCCCGCAATGGGACAGGACGTTCTACAAATCCGGGACCTGTTCAACGGAAAGGACCTGTCGGGCTGGGTCAACGTCAATACCGCCAAGGACACCTGGTCCGTGAAGGATGGCACGCTGCTATGCACCGGGCAGCCCATCGGGGTCCTCCGCACCGAGCGTCAATACGAAAACTTCATCTTGCAGCTCGAATGGAAGCACCTGGAGGCGGGTGGCAATTCCGGCGTCTTCGTCTGGAGCGAGGGCGTCCCCCCCGAAGGCCAGCGACTGCCCAAGGGGGTCGAGGTCCAGATCCTGGAACTGGAGTGGGCGATTCAGCACAACCAGACCGACGCCTACGTTCACGGCGAAATCTTCGGGACTGCGGACCTGAAGACGACGCCGGACAACCCTCGCGGCGTTCGTAGCAAATCCGCCGAGAAGCGATGCAAAGGCAAGGGCGAGTGGAACCAGTACACGATCGTCGCCGTTGACGGCGTGATCAAGCTGTCCGTGAACGGAAAATTCGTCAACGGCATCCGCGACGCCTCCGTCAAGAAGGGCTACATCTGTCTGGAGTCCGAGGGAGCGCCGATCCACTTCCGCAACATCCGAATCATCGAGCTGCCGCCGGGGATCACAGCCCCCGGGCAAGCGGCGCCGACCGTCGAAGACAAGCCCACCAGCGAAAAGGACCCGGAGAAGGAGGCGAAACCATGAGCATGTTCCCAAACCGCAGGGTCTTTCTGGGCGGCGCCGCAGCCACTCTCGGCTTGTTTGCGATGCGACGGCTGGGCCGCGTCGTCGCACAGGTCCCCGCTGAGGCTGCCCCTGAAGATCAGAAGCGGATCGAGGCGGCGCTTCCCGCCAAGGCGTTCGTCACGCCGCGCAAACCCCGACGGCTGTTGATCTTCGACCTGAACGTCGGCTATGGCGGACACGCCTCCATCGCGACCGCGAACACCGCGTTTACGCTCATGGGCGTCAGAACCGGCGCGTTCGAGACGGTCGTGAGCCGGGACCCCGCGGTCTTCGAGGCCGAGAGCCTCAAGCAGTTTGACGCCGTGTTCTTCAACAACACCGTCGGCAACTGCTTCGAGGACCCCACGCTTCGCCAGAATCTCGCGGAGTTCGTCTACCGCGGCGGAGGGCTCATGGGCGTACACGGCACGTCGGTCGCCTTCACAAAGTGGCCCGGCGCGATCGAGGACTGGCCCGAATTCGGCATTATGATCGGCGCTCGCGGCGCAAACCATCGGGCCCCTGACGAGCACGTCTTCATCAGGCTGGACGACCCCGTACACCCGGTGAACCAGGTCTTCGGCGGCCAGGGTTTCGACTACCGCGACGAGTTCTTCCGCGTACACGACCCCTACTCGCGGGACCGCGTGCGGGTGCTCCTGAGCATCGACACGGAAAAGACTGATCTTCAGCAGGGTCCCGGCTACGGAAAACTCGAACGAGCCGACAATGACTTCGCACTGGCCTGGGTCCGCGGCTACGGCCAGGGGCGGGTCTTCTACTGCGGCTTCGCGCACAACCCTGCGGTCTTCTGGGACCCGAAGATGCTCCAGTTCTACCTGGCGGCGACCCAATTCGCCCTCGGCGACCTGGCGGGCCCGACGACCCCGAGCGCAAAGCTGACGCCGGCTGTCCGGGCACAGGAGCAACTCAACTGGCGTCTGAACCTCGTGGCTTCGACGGAGCCGACCCTGTTCGACACCATCGACAAGGCGGCAAAACTGGGTGTGCTGTATGTCGGCGGCAACAATCGTCAGAAGGTCAGTCGCGACATCCCGAAAGATTTCGACGGCGCGATCAGCAGCGATGACATGAGACAGATCCGTCTCAAGCTGGACACCGCCGGCGTTCGCCTGCTGACCTATCACGTCGACAGCATGCCAACGAACGACGCGGACCGCGCAAAGATCGTCGAATTTGCCAGGACAATGGGCGTCGAAGCCATCGTCACCCGCGACGGCAGCCTGCCGTTGGATGGCGAACCAATCCGGATTGTGGCGTTGGATAACGCGGTCCGCGACAACAAGATCGATTCCTTTCTCGATGAAATATATCGCCAGAGCCGCGTACCAACCATCCTCTGCGTTGACTCCACAAGAGATGGACTGACGCAGAGCATCGAGGCCTTCAACGAAGCAACCGTACGATTCGCGAAATGAGGTATGCCATGACACAGAATGCACATTCAAGCCGGTCTACCCGGCGGCAGTTCATCAGTCGCGCAGCAACCCTATCGGGAGCGGTTGCCGCGCCGTGGATTATCCCTTCTTCGATCTGGGGAGCCCAGGGCAATGCGGCCCCGAGCAATCGAATCGCGATGGGACTGATCGGCTGCGGCTGCATGGGAAGCGGCCATCTGCGCCGGCTCGCCGGCGATCCCGAGATTCAACTGTTGGCTGTATGCGATGTGGACCGCGTGCGGCGGGATGCCGCCAGGCAACACGTGGAGGAAACCTATGCGGCACGCTATCCCGGCGGCACGCAACAGGCTTGTGTCGCGTATAATGACTACCGCAAGCTGCTGGCCCGGCCCGACATCGACGCGGTGGTGATCGCCACACCGGATCATTGGCATGCGATGCAATCGATCCATGCCATGGAGGCCGGCAAAGACGTCTACTGCGAGAAGCCAATCTCCATAACCGTCCGCGAAGGTCGTCGATTGGTCGAGGTGGCCCAACGATACGGCCGGATCTTCCAGACCGGGACCCAGTACCGTTCCATTCCGACGATCCGCGAGGTCTGCAACTTCGTGCGAGCCGGCGGGCTCGGCAAAGTCAAATCCGTCTTCACGTTCTGGGGCAAGATCGGCGCTCGTCTCGGCGTCGATTCGTACGTGCCCGAGAATTTCGCCCTACCCGCCGAGCCCGTCCCCGACGGATTGGACTGGGATCTGTGGGTGGGTCCGGCCCCCTGGCAGCCGTACAACAGCGCCTACCACAGGAACCCGATTCCCGGCGTGGTCCCCTGGTGCTTCCATGAGGCTTTCGGCGCCGCCGCGATCACTTGGTATCACTCGCACGCCGCGGATGTCATCCAATACGCGCTGGGCGTGGAGAACAGCGGCCCAGTCGAGATCATTCCACCGAACACAGGCCAATTCCCGACGTTGACATGCCGGTACGCCAACGGCACGCTCCTCCACCTCGTCGATCATTGGGGCATGGTGAAGGACGTATACAAGGCCGTGCCTGCGACGGCGCGCCTGGCCGGCAACTTCGGCGGCGTCTTCGTCGGCGAACGGGGCTGGGTCACCTCCATGAGCACGGGTGGCCAGATCGAGGGAGGTCCCGACGATCTCTTCGAGCGGATGAAGCTGACGACCCGCGAAGTGAACATCGGCGACAACAACCATCATGCGAACTGGTTCGACTGCATCCGCACGCGACGCCAACCCAGTTGCAGCGAGGAGATCGGCCATCGCGGCGCATCCCTCGGCCATCTGAGCATCATCGGGTTCCGGGTCGGGCAGCCCCTGACGTGGGACCCTCAAGCAGAACAATTCCAGGGCAACGACGCAGCCAATCGTCTGCTCGGCCGCACCGCGAGAAGTCCCTGGCGTCTGTAGAAGAAAGTACAGGAGAGAACATGGACACAATAGAGACACGTAGGGTGCGTACCACGCACCATTCTTCAATTTATGGGAAACTGTTCGCACCGGTGTTTCTGGCCCTCACCATCCTGAGCAGTCCCCTTCTGGCGGCTTCGCCCAACGTGCAGGCCAGGATCGAGGACAACAAGGTCGCCGTCACGGTGGACGGGAAACTGTTCACCTGTTACAAGTTCGACCACTCGCAGAAGTATCCATACTTCTGGCCGGTCATGGGACCGGTTTCCGGCCAATCCGTCACGACCGAGACCTCGCAGCCCTATCCGCACCATCATTCGCTCTTTTTCGGCTGCGACCGCGTCAACGGCGGCAACTACTGGCAGGACACCAACGAGCGAGGCCAGATCCTCTCCCAGGGCCCGAAGATCGTCCAGTCCGCGGACGGCAAAGTCGTCCTCGCGGATGAATGCCTGTGGAAACAGCCCGGCAAGGAGCCCATCCTCCGCGACCGGCGAACCATCGTCATCACCGCGCCGAGCGAGAGCCTGCGAGTCATCGATTTCCAGATCGAGATGGAGCCCCTGGTCGATATCCGCATCCTCAACACGAACCATTCGCTGTTCTCGGCGAGGGTCGTGCCGGAACTGGCCGTCACGGCGGGCGGGACGCTCGTCAACGCCGAAGGCAAGACCACGGAAAAGGGCACGTTCAACATCGCATCGCCCTGGTGCGACTACTCGGGCACGCGCAGCAGCGTCACGGAGGGGATCGCCATTCTCCAGCACCCGAGCAACCGCTGGTACCCGTCCAAGTGGTTCACCCGCGACTACGGATTCTTCTCGCCGACGCCGATGAACTGGCTCGAAGGCGGCCAACTGGACCTGCCCAAGGGCGAGAAGCTGGCCCTGAGCTACCGGGTCATCGTCCACAGCGGCAACGCGCAGCAGGCGGACATTCCGGCCCTCTTCGACGCGTACAAGCAGACGGCGAAGCCCTCGCAATCCGCAGCGGTCCCGATGGAGCGCATCCGGGTCGCTCAGGATGGCCGCAGCTTTGTGAAGGAAAGTGGCGGCCGGTATACGCCATGGGGTTTCAACTACGATCACGATGAAAACGGCAGGCTCCTCGAAGACTATTGGTGAAGAGAATGGCCGAAGGTAGAAGCGGACTTCGCGGAGATGAGCCGGCTCGGAGCCAACGTTGTCCGCATCCATCTCCAACTCGGCCGGTTCATGCAGGGCCCGGCCGAGCCGAACGTCGCTGCACTCGACCAGCTTGGCAGACTCGCCAAGCTGGCTGAAGAAGAACGGCTCTACCTCGATCTGACCGGACTGGCCTGTTATCACAAGGCCGATGTCCCCGCCTGGTACGACGGATTGTCCGAGCCAGCTCGATGGGACGTGCAGGCCCGGTTCTGGGAGGCGGTGGCGGCACGTTGCGCCGAGAGCCCGGCGGTCTTCTGTTACGATCTGATGATCTGTGATGGTTGTTTTTTGATTTGAGGAACGCAGCGGACCGGCTTCTTCAAATCAACGATCAACAATCACACTTCCCGTAAAGCGGCTCGTCGAGAGCTTGATCGGCTCAAACGTCGCGAGGTCCTTGATCGGAACCGCACCCCAGGTCGTGTTCAGATGGCCCAGCATCCGGGGATGGTTCTGCAAGCGGGAGTAATCGATCAGAGACTTGGCCGCCTTCGCGTTCTTCCAACTGCAAGGCCAGACGCGGAAGCCCTTCTCCAGGAACATGGGGACCGATTCGTAGGCCTCCCGCGGCTCATAGTGCCAGTCGCAGATGATGATGTCCTTGGCAATCAGATCGATGGCCCGCGAGGTGCCGTTGGCGCTGGCCTCCCACTCGCCGTACTGGATCTTGTTCGAGTCGATCAGGCGGTCGCCCCACATGAGCATCTCGACCTTCTTTTCCTCGGCCAGGTGCTTGTGGTAGTCGTTGACGGCCTTGGCGAACAGCTCCGCTTTGTCCCTGCCCTTGCAGCGGGGACAGGATTCCTCGCCGATCAGGAACACCTCGTCCATGCCGACGTGCAGAGCGTCCGCCTGAAAGGCGTCGATCAGTTCGTCCATCAGGCTGAAAACAATTGGGTTGACCTCGGGGTGCAGCGGGCACCAGCTCCGGCAGTAAATATCCTTGTTCTCCGGATACTGGCCGGGACTCTCGTCGAACTGCGGATACTTCGTCAGCAGCGTGAACGTGTGCTGGCTCCACGACTGGTGGCCCAGGCACTGGAACTGGGGAATCAGCCGAATCTTATACCTGCGGCACTCGGCGACCAGCTTGCCGATCTGTTCCTTGCTGCTGGCGTTGTCGGACGCCAGTTCCGGATGGGACTGGTATTGGAATCCATAGTTGATCTCCGCAACAATGGCATTGATGCCGACCTCGGCCAAACCGGGGACGGCCTCGGTCAACGCTTCGGTCTGGCCTCGGTTCGTCAGCATGAGGTGCACGCCGAGCCAGGGACGGCTGCTCTTTGCCGCACACCCCTGCAACACCAAAGAGGCCAAGACCAAGAGGCCGAGCATTACTTGAACCAGGGACTTTCTCATCGGCTAACCTCCCAAATGAACTGCACTAA
>CAZDTD010000166.1:0-7975 GCA_964507995.1 uncultured Pirellulales bacterium
ACCCGATCCTCAGAAAAAACTACAAAAGACCCTTGCAACTACAGAGAACTTCTCCAAACGGGCGCCGCCCCGGCAGGGAGACCTCGAAAGGCCCCTCGCCCACATGCACAAACGAACATGCACCCCACCTGCGTCGGGAATTCCCAAAGCCCTTGCAAAATACAAATTGAATTGTAATTTGCAGGAACAGGATCGATCTGATTCCGGATTTCACCGTGTTGAATCAGGTCAGTCCACCACGAATTCGGGAGTCGGAGCCATGATGTCAAAGCAGATGGGACAATCGATCTTGAGCATTCTCCTCGCGGCATTTGGCTTGTGCATGCGGTCCACGACAGCCACCCCACTCCACGAAGAAGGTCGAGACTTTCCACCGTTTGTTTGGCCGTCGCAGCCACCGGCGGATTGCCCGTTCGAGCCGTCGAAGGATATCGTCGGCATCGCCTTCACCGGCGTTCACAGCAACTATCACGTCGCGGACACTTGGTACCCGAGTTGGGCGTCCGATGGGAACCTGTATTCGCCCTGGACGGATGGCTCCGCCCCCCGTGCCGATGGAACCCGCGAGAACTCCAACAGCGGCGTGGGCACCGATGCGACGACGGGACAGGCGGTTTTGACTGGCGACGACCCGTTGAATCTCAAGATCGTCAGTCTGGGCCTGCTCAAGGGCGACGCCTCCCCCTATCGCGGCCGCTACCCCTGCGGCAGCCTCGTTCACAACGGCGTCTGGTATTACGGCACCTACTGCCTGGCGCCCGACGGCATGGTCCGTTACGGCGACCAGGCCTTCAACTGGCCCTGGCTTGGGCCCTTCGTGGGCTTCCGCTACTCGACGGACTTCGGCAAGACCTGGACGGACACGCCGCACACGCCGGAGAAATCCCTCTTCGGCGAGACCGGCATGTGGGGATACCCGGTCAAGATCGGCTCGCCCCACTTCGTCGACTTCGGCAAGAATATGCAGCACTCCCCCGACGGCAAGGCCTACCTCGTCGCCCACGGCGCCCCCGAGCCCGACCCGAAGCCCCGCTTCGGCAACCTGAGCTGGATCAGCGGCGACCAGATCTACCTGCTCCGCGTCACCCCGGGCATCGAGAACATCAACGACGCGTCGAAGTACGAGTTCTTCGCCGGCCGCGACGCCCAAGGCAAACCGATCTGGACCAACGACTTCGCGAAGATCCAACCGCTGATCGACTGGAACAACAATTGCGGCTGCGTGACGATCACCTACAACGCCCCGCTCAAGCGTTACCTCATGTGCGTCACCGACGGCTGGCCCACCTGCGCCAAGATGAACTCGTACATCCTCGAAGCAAACAAGATCACGGGCCCTTGGCGGCTCGTCACCTACATGAAAGACTTCGGCGAGCAAGGCTACTTCCTGAACATCCCGACGAAGTTCATCAGCCCGGACGGCCGGACCACGTGGCTATGCTACTCGGGCAACTTCGCCAGAGACTGGCGAGGCGAGGTCATGCAGGAAAAGCCCCCAGGCAGCCACTACGGCCTCGTCCTCCAGCAGATCCGGCTTCTCGGCGAGAGCACCCGCCAGAAGTACGCCAAGTAACCACGATCAGTGTCGAGTAGCGGAGAAGTAAGGTATGGCTCATTGTTGGACCTGTCATTGGAAGTTTCGTTACTGGCGACCCGACATCAATCAGGAATACCTGCCGATTGATGCGTCAGGCAGCAACAACTTTCGCAAGAGGGGTGTATCGGTCGGAGACATCGTCTATGTCGTCTCCCTTAGCGAGGGTCATCTTTACCTTGGCGGCCGGATGTTGGTGAAACGAATCGTCTCCAGACCCAAGGCAGTTCGGCTTCTGAATACCGACAATCTCTATGATGCGGAAGAATGGGTCGTCGATCCCGAGCAAAGGGGCACATTGCTCCATCTTCATCGTCGTCTTTCGCCCGCGTTGACAAGGCGGCTTCGGTTCGAGTCGAAGGCCGGCGTGCGACCTCTGTGCTTCGTCTCCAATTCTGAGTTGGACAACCAGGCGACACGAGGAGTACGTGAACTCACCACAGAGTCGGCCGCATTGCTGGACCAGATCATCGAAGCCACAGATCGGTTGCCAAGGTCGAATCAAGTTCTTACCGTTACAGAAGATCTGCTCCAGGAAAGGCAACTATCATCTCCAAGAGAGTTCCGACTTCCCGAGGAGATTCCGGATGGAGCACTCCGCACTGAAGGAAGCGTTCGGCGAGTTGAAGTCAACCGCTATGAACGCGACCTCCAGGCACGCCAGGTAAGCCTCGACGCTCACGGTACCAGATGCTGTATCTGCGAGTTCAGTTTTGGGGCTGTCTACGGTCAGGAAGCCAAGGATTACATTCATGTTCATCACATTCGCCCATTGTCGGAGATTGGCGGTGAATACGTCGTCGATCCGGAGCGTGATTTATGGCCGGTGTGCCCCAACTGCCATGCGGTCCTCCATCTGGGAGGCCGATGCCGCAGCATCGAGGAAGTCAGAACCCTCGTGGAGCGGCAGAGACGAATGAAGGAAGGAATGGACTGATCCGATTCCGCTGCTGCGCGGCGGGAGTTTGCCGCATTGGAGCTACCAGCACATGGGGTGCTCCGCACACCCACAAGCGAGCGGCTCGCTCGCGTACCACGCTGGAGGCCCAAAGCGCAAAACTCATCCAGGCAGGTCCGCTTCGGACCTTCACTCGACCCTGTCTTTGGAGGGAGGAAGACCGTCGTGCTGCCCGCCCTGCCAGAGAGTCTACGACCTGCGGGGGCACGCAGGGCAATCGCATGTGGGGAGGGCTTCAGCGGTTTGTAGTGTGCCCGTCAGGGCATATCTTCCAGAGCACTGAAGATAACGCCTTACGGCGTCACTGTGACACAACGACTGCCCCTGCCAAGAGTATCCCGATCTTGTTCCTCGTGGCGAGGGCATCTTGCCCTTGCTCCTCGTCCTCGACGCATATCACAGGTTGACGAGACGAGGCCAAGATGGCCTCGCAACGCAAGGGCGGGACGCCCTCGCCACGAAAAAGGCCCCGGACATGCATTGATCGTGCACGACCGGGGCCTGGATCAACTCAGGGACGCTCAGACTCTCGGATAGCCGCCCAGGTACTCGGTCTTGGGTAACTGGCCGACCAGCGGCATCGCGTAGTCGATGAAGGCCTGCGTGACGCCGTTGCCGTCGTTGTTGAGGTACTCGGCGGGCATCGACTTGGTCTTTTCCGCCACGTTCTTGAGCTCCGTGCGGAACAGCTCGACGCCGTATTTCGCGCCGTTGCCGGTCCGCTTCATGGCCACCGAGCCGTTGTCCTCGACCATCGCGAGCTTGACCGCCTCGCGGCCGCAACGACGGGCCTCGTCCACGTCGACCGCCGATTGCAGCCCGGCGAAACTCCGCTGCAGGTAGCCGAAGGTGTCGGCGCGAACGCGTTTGATCTTGAGGCTGTTCTTTACCTGGGCCGCGAGGAAGTCGGCGAGCGCCCCGGTGCCGGAGAGCTGGATATTGCCGTGCGGGTCCTTCTCCGCGTCCTGGGCAATCTTCTTGGTCCAGGTCTCGCCGTCGGCATCGCACATGCCCTCGCTGACCGCGATCACGCAACGGTTGAGCTTCTTATAGACAGCGTCCACTTCGCTGAGGAACTTGCCGATCGAGACCGGCCGTTCCGGGAAGTACAGCAAGTGCGGCCCATCGTCGTCCCGCGTCTTGCCCAGGGCAGCAGCGGCGGTCAGGAACCCCGCGTGGCGGCCCATAATCACGTCAATCTTCACACCCGGCAGCGCCCGGTTGTCCAGGTCATCGCCCATCAGGGCGCAGGCGACGAACTTGGCCGCGGTACCGTAGCCTGGGCAATGGTCGGTCACGAGCAGATCGTTGTCCACGGTCTTGGGCACGTGGAAGGCCCGAATGTCGAATTTGCCCTCGTCGGCCACGTTGTTGAGGATGTAGGCGGTGTTGGCGGAGTCGTTGCCGCCGATGTAGAAGAAATAGCGGATGTTCCGCTTCTTGAAGACCTCCAGGATGCGTCGGCAATACTCCGCGTCCGGCTTGTCCCGGCTGGTCCCCAGGGCCGACGACGGCGTGGCCGCCACGGTTTCCAGGGTCTGGGCCGAGAGCTTGCTCAGATCGATGAATTCGTCCTTGACCATGCCGGCCACGGCGTGGATCGCCCCATAGATCGTCTCGATCTCGGGATGCTTCCTCGCCTCTTCGATGACGCCGACCAACGAGGCGTTGATGACGCCCGTCGGCCCGCCGGACTGCGCTACTACCGCATTCGCTTTCGGTGCACTTGCCATATTCTAAATCTCCATACCTTAAGTAGACGGGCGTCTGCACAGACAACCACCCATCAGCCTGAAACCCATACCTCTCTCCGTACAGACGGGTTATTATACAAGCCCCCGGCAACGACTCAAGGGGCAACCGAAGAAACAATCGACCGGGCTTTTTGGACCGCGGTCCGCAATTCTTCGATCCAGATCCGGTTCCCGTCGCTGTTGGGGTGGACGCCGTCGCCATCCTGGAGGGCCGCGGCGAGGTTGCCCTCGGCGTCGACCAGTCGGCTGGTGGGATCCACGAACACACAGCGAGGATCGCCCGAGCACAGGGCCTTCAGCGAGGCGTTGAATTCGCGGATACGGGCGTTGACCGACTTCTCGGGCGGGGATAACAGACCTTCGTTCACCGGCAGCATCGCGCAACACACGACCGGGACGGATCGCGGCACGGCGTCCAGGATCCGCCGATAGTTCTCGATGATCTGCCGGTTGTCTCGTCGATTCATGTCGTTGGCGCCGATCTCCAGGACCAGCGCCGAGGCCCGAAGCAGAGAACGATACTGCGGCAGCCTGGCGAGCACGCCGACGGTTGTATCCTGACCGATCCCGTAGTTCACCGAGGGACACGCCACAGCGTCGGTGCAGAGTCCCTGGAACAGACTGTCCCCGACGAACAGGACGGCCCCGTCGGGCACGTTCCCATCCATGCGAAGATGATAGCGCAACATCCTCCTGAAGTGGTCGGTGATCTCCGGATTCGGGGACGCTCCCTCCGAGGTGGGCCGGGATTGCGAGAAGAGACTCGACTGCCACAACACGAACACGATAAGCCCGCAAACACAAACCGAGGAGGTTTTCCCGACGACTCGTCGCATGATGCAACTCCAATATCCAACTCTCGTTCGCACGCCAGGGGAATCGTAGCACGACAGGTCTCTTCGGGCAACCGGGAACGATTTGTTCTTTCCGACTGCACTGGGGCGATGTATCTGTTATGCTGGTGACCTGGTTCACAACGGTTTGTTCCAGGAGGACAACAGATGGCGTTGTATCGAATATGGATTGTCGCGGCAACGGTCCTGTGCGGATCGATGGTGTCCGCGAGGGCTGGCAATCCACGGTCGGATTGGAAGCTGTGGTACGATTCGCCGGCCCAGAAGTGGACGCAGGCGCTGCCCATCGGCAACGGCCGGCTCGGCGCGATGGTGTTCGGCGGTCCCGCCGAGGACCGCCTTCAGCTCAATGAGGACACGGTCTGGGGAGGAGAGCCCCGCGACTACACCCACGAAGGCGCGGCCCAATACCTGTCCCCAATCCGCCAGTTGCTCTTCGAGGGCAAACAGAGGGAGGCCGAGCAACTGGGGATGCAGCACTTCATGTCGATCCCCCTGGGACAGATGCCCTACCAGCCGTTCGGGGACCTGAAACTGGCGTTCCCAGGTCACGAGCGGATCGAAGGCTACCATCGGGAGCTCGACCTGGACACCGCCATCGCGACGACGACCTACCGCGTCGACGACGTAACCTACACCCGCCAGGCGTTCGCCAGTTGGCCGGACCAGGTGATCGTCGTGCGGATCGAGAGCGATCGACCGGGCACGGTGACCTTCGACGCGACGCTGACCAGCCTGAATCAGGACGTCCAGACCCTCGCAACAGGAAGTGACACACTGGCCATTCGCGGGCGGGCGAGCGACTACAAAATGCGGGGCGACTACGGAATCGTCCCGGGCAGGGTGAGATTCGAGGGCCGTTGCCGGGTGATCGCCAAGGGGGGAAAAGCCGTCGTCGACGACGAAAAGATCGCCGTGGAGGAGGCTGACGCAGCGACGTTGATTCTGGCGATGGCCACGACGGTCAAAAACTACAACGACATCACGGGAGACCCGGCCGCCGCCTGTGACAGTGTGCTCAAGAAGGCCGCCGGCAAGACGCCCCGACAGATCCGCGACGACCACGTGGCCGATCACCAGGCCTTGTTCCGGCGGGTGTCCATCGACCTGGGACCGGCGACGGAACCGAGCCTGCCCACCGATCAGCGAGTGCTCCGATACGCTCAGAAGGAAGATCCGCCGTTGGCCGCGCTGTTCTTCCAGTATGGCCGATACCTGATGATCGCCAGTTCCCGTCCCGGCGGTCAGCCCGCCAACCTGCAGGGGCTCTGGAACGACAGCGTCACGCCGCCGTGGGACAGCAAGTACACGGTGAACATCAACACGGAAATGAACTACTGGCTCACCGAGCCGACCAACCTGAGCGAGTGCGGCGGGCCGCTCTTCGACGCCCTGGCCGACATCGGCCAGACGGGTCGCTCCATCGCACACAAGCATTACGACGCTCCCGGCTGGGTCCTGCACCACAACTTCGACCTCTGGCGCGGTGCCGCTCCCATCAACGCCGCCAACCACGGCATCTGGCCCACCGGCGGCGCCTGGCTCTGCCAGCACCTCTGGTGGCACTACCTCTACACAGGCGACAAGACTTTCCTGGCCGAGCGGGCCTATCCGCTCATGAAAGGCGCATCGGAATTCTTCGTCGCCTACCTCGTCGAGGACCCACGAAACGACAGGCACTGGCTCATCAGCGGGCCCAGCAGCAGCCCAGAAATCGGCGGTCTGGTCATGGGCCCGACGATGGACCACCAGATCATCCGCGACCTGTTCGCCAACACGGCTCAGGCGGCCCGCCTGCTGGGCGTCGACGAGGAACTCGCAGGCAAGCTCGACGCGATGCGAAGCCGAATCGCGCCGAACCAGATCGGCCGGTACGGCCAACTCCAGGAGTGGCTCGAAGACAAGGACGACCCGAAGAACGACCATCGGCACATCTCGCACTTGTGGGGCCTGTTCCCAGGCGAGGAGATCACGCCGGAGACGCCGGAGCTGTTCCAGGCCGCCAAGCAATCGCTCCTCTTCCGCGGCGACGGCGGCACCGGCTGGAGTCGAGCGTGGAAGATCAACTTCTGGGCCCGCCTGCTCGACGGCAACCACGCCCACCTGATGCTCCGGAACCTGCTGACGCTGACGGACTCGCCTCTGACCGACTACAAAGGCGGCGGCGTCTACCCCAACCTCTTCGACGCCCACCCGCCCTTCCAGATCGACGGCAACTTCGGCGCCGCCAGCGGCATCACCGAGATGCTGATGCAGAGCCATCGACGGGACGGCCAGGGCCGATACATCATCGACCTGCTGCCCGCCCTGCCGAACGCATGGCCCGAGGGCTCGATCAAAGGCCTGCGGGCGCGAGGCGGATTCGAACTGGACATCGCATGGAAGGATGGGCGTTTGACCACCGCGACGATCCAGTCGTCGCTCGGCGGCGACTGCAAGATTCGTACGCACAATCCGGTAACCGTCCGGAAGGACGGACGAATCGCTGCGTTGTCACGTCCGATGAAGGACGTTGTGCTCTTCGCGACGGAACCCGGCGAGATCTATACCCTCTCGCCGACGGAATAGGACTCCCCCAGAAAGGAAAGATAGATGAACCTGCTTAGACACAATCGATGGCTTTTGTGTATCGTTGCGATGATCGCCATCGTCGCAAACACCGGTGTGGCGGATGAGACCGACTCCTGGGCGAATCTCAAACTCTGGTACCGCCAGCCCGCCAGGGAGTGGACCGAGGCGCTGCCCGTCGGGAACGGCCGACTCGGCGCGATGGTCTTCGGCGGCGTCGAAAAGGATCGCCTGCAACTGAACGAGA
>CAZDTD010000167.1:0-7933 GCA_964507995.1 uncultured Pirellulales bacterium
ATGCATTGTGCCCGCGGGACGGCAACCTCTCCCGTTTGCTTGAGCATCCTTCGTCTGCCAGAAAATCTGGGTACACCCAACGAGGCCGTCGTCACATCCGGCCGCGGCCTGCGGTTATCGCCTCGACTTGAGCCCTGACGGCGTCCCAATATGCATTCATCTGGCGAAGGGTCTCCCGTGCCCAGAAGCAGCCCGTGAGATCGACAGAGCGTTTTCTCGATTTCATAGGCGTATGTGCTGCATCAGACGATCATTCCCCTGGGAGTCCGTTGGGATCGGTCGGGGATTCGTCCGGGTTCCCATCGGGTTCAACCGGCGTTACTTCGGAGTCGTCCGGGTCCGGTTCGGAGTCCGCTGCCTCGTTTGGATCGATTGGCGGCTCGAAGTGGGCGAAGACGCCGTAGCTGGAGCCATCCTGGTCATTGCTCTCCCAGGTGACGATGAAACTCCCATCGGCAGTCATCGCGACATCGGCGT
This sequence comes from uncultured Pirellulales bacterium, assembly GCA_964507995.1. Taxonomy (GTDB): domain Bacteria; phylum Planctomycetota; class Phycisphaerae; order Sedimentisphaerales; family Anaerobacaceae; genus PLanc-01. The sequence goes on from CAZDTD010000167.1 coordinate 478, forward strand.
ACCGCTGTTTGTCCGCCGTGCAGGTGTTGAGCCGGATTTCTTCGCCCCTGGGCAGGCCGTCCTCGGCGAAACGTCGGGCGAAGATGTCGGCGGCTGTGTTCGGATTCGCGGTGTCGTGTTCCCAGACGACCGCGAATTCGTTCGCGTCGTTGATCGCGGCCTGAGGCCACCGCTGGGCTCCGGCGCGGACCGTGTTCACGACGAATGGTTCGCCCTGCGGCGCGCCGTTGGGATCGTACCGCCTGGCGTGGATGTCGTCGTCCGATGCGCGATTGGGGTCGCCGTCCCAGGTAATGAGGAAGTATCCGTGCGCGTTCATCGCGATGGAGGGCCGGGTCACGGAGGCGATGGCCGCCGTGCTGACCGTAAAAATATCGGTTCGCGGGACGCCGTTGGGGTCGAACAATCGCGCCAGGATCGGGTGGCTCGATCTGTCCCGCATCCACGTTACGGCGAAATTGCCCTGGGCGTCCATGGCGACATCCGGATAGCGGCAGTCGTAGAGGTTGGGATCGACGAGGATGTCGTCGCCCAGGCCGGTTCCGTTCGGATCGAAGAGGTGCGCATAGACGAAGGTCCGATTCCCATCTTCTACGGTCTCCACGCTCTCCCACGCGATCACAAACAAGTCTTTACCGCCTGCTGCGACGCGAGGCTGGAGTTGCCGACCTTCGGCGTCGAGGTTCACGAGCAGATCGTCTGTGCCGAACATGTCCTGCGGGTCGTACATCCGAAGGAATATGTCCTCTTTGATCCCCGGTCCCTGCCAGACGACTGCGAACCGCCCTTGGGGGTCCATCGCCAGGGCCGGCGCCGTCTGGTTGCCCTCATTCAGAACGTTCACAATGAACTCGTCGCCGACCGGAGTTCCTGTCGCGTCGAGCCGACGGGCGACGATGTCGTTGGACCGTCCGGCGGTCGAGTAGTAGCTGCTCCAGACGACGACTGCGCCGCCGCGATCGTCCAGAGCGACCGCGGAATTGGCCTGGGCGCCGCTGGTTCGGACATTGACCTGGATTTCCGCCTGCGCCGACGACGACAGGGTGGCGACAAGGCCCGCGCAAACAAGCAACAACCTGGACATGGATGTCCCCTCCTAATTCCTCTGCTTTTCACCATTCGCACGAATGCATACGACCGGTGGTGGGCGCACACCCGCCACCGGGCCTGTCTCAGGCTCGTCCAGGCAGAATGCGTGGCGACGCGGTTGTCCATAGAGGCACGCGATGGTCTCATGGATCACGCCGTCCCCTGGCTTATTCGTGGCGTCGATCTCGCGGTCGTATCGCGTCACGTTCGCTGACCATCCCGCCTGTCAGCGAAACCCAGTATAGCAGGCCGGCCGAGTTTGTCCAGAAAAAAGTGATGGATTGGATATTTATGTCGGAGTGAATCTCTGACGGACGACCGTCGGAGACGTGTGTGTTACCGCCGGAGGATCGGGTTGATTCGGTGGAGCGAGTGCTGGGCTATGGCGCGGCTGAGCCAGCCCGTCAGACCGCATTGATACAGGTACTCGCCGGGGTCGCGGAGTTCGTCGATTTCGAATGGTCCGGCTGCCCCGGTGATTCGTCCGAATGTGTCGCACTCGATTGCGTATACCTTGCCGTTTGCATGTTGCCAAAAGGTCTTCATAGGCACCTCAATGGAAAGTATACGAAATGCCACGGCCGACTACCTTGGATTTTCGAGGGCGTCCCGCAGGTTGAGCTTCACGATCGGCGGGGCGATGAAGAGGTCCTCGGGGAAGCGGCAGTGGGCCAGGATATCGTCGTAGATCTGCTGGCCCTGGAAGGCGTTGAGGCCCATGCCCGCCAGGTACTGGAGGCGGAGATTGCGATCCGTGTTGATCTGGGCGTCCGCCAGCCAGGATTGCAGATCGGGGCCCCGGCCGGCATAGGTGGCGAGCAGGTCCTGCACAGAGCAGAAATTCACCTCGTGCAGCGATTCCCCGACGAGACGATGGTCCTCGCGGTCCAGACGTTCCTGGAGCGTCTGCACGTCGATCCGCAGGGGCTCGACCTTGCCGAGCAGGACGACGTCGTAGCCTTCGCCTTCGATGTCGTTGCTCCAGATCGTTCCCTGGGGGAAGGCGGTAAAGAAGGTCGCGAGTTCGCTCTTGACCACATCCTCGCGGCTCTCGTAGAGAGGGACCCATTGCGTGACGATGCCGCCGGGGTTCAGACGCTGCTTGCAGAGCTCGAAGTATTCCCGCGTGTAGAGCGCTGCGGAACCTTTGACCCAGGGGTGGATCGGGTCTGACGTGATCACGTCGAACTTCTCCTGCGTCGTCAGGAGATAGTGACGGGCGTCGTCGTAGACGATCTCGACGCGGGGGTTGCCCACGACGCCGTAGTTTTCCCTGGCGAAATAGACCGACACGACCTTGGGGATCAGCGGCTCGATCTCGCACAGGACGATCCGCTCGACTTCCGGGTGCGCGAGGAAAGAGCCCGCTGTGACGCCTGCGCCGCAGCCGACGACGAGCACCGTCCTGGGCCTGGGGTGCAGCAGGGCCGAGATGTGTCCGAGCATCCGCTGGAGCCGCATGTCCGCCGGCTCGGTCGAGGCCTCTACCTTGCCGCAGACGTGGAAACTCCGGATGGTTCCGTCGAGTTCCGTCACTGCGATGCTGGAATTCCGCCCTTCGCCGACGTAGAGCACGTCCGCGATCCGGGTCCGCGTCGGCAGATACCGACCATAGGCGACCAGGGCCGGCGGGATCGGCGGCGCCGTCCAGATCAGGAGCGTGGCCAGCGACGAGATGAACGCTACGATGACGACGGGAATGGCGAGAGATGGCAAGACGGTGGAAAGGCACGACGGTCGGAGGAGCTTGCCTGGCTCTGTGCTTGCCATCTTCCTTTGCCTGTTCCACGGCGTCAGGGCCAGCATTGCGGCGGTTGCTGCGACGGCGATCATGACCCGCTCGCTGCCCAGCGTGCCGATCGTCGGGATCAGGATCGTGCTGAAGGCCAGCGAACCGGCGATCGCGCCGACCGTGTTGGCCGCGTAGACCCTGCTCACGATTCGACCCGGGTCCCGGCCTGGCGAGGTCGTCGAGGCCATCGCCAGGGGGAAGCTCGCTCCCCACAGGATTGCGCCGGGCAACACCACCCAGATGCAGCGCACGAGATCGATCTGGAAGTTGAACGAGGGACTCCGGGCCAGCGACGGATCGATCGGCCAATAGGGCAGCGACTCGGCCAGCGCGTACGCGGCCCAGGCGATGGCCGGCGTCAGGAGCAGTTGGCAGCCGCCCAGGGCCAGTCGCGGCCGACGGCCGGCCCGGGCGATCACCGACCCGATGCCGCTGCCGATGCCCAGTCCGGCCAGGAACGCCGCGAGAATGATGGAGAACGTGTAGACGGTTCCGCCCAGCAACAGCGACAGGACGTGGGTCCAGACGACCTCGGCCCCCAGGGCACAGAAGCCCGAAAACCCGATCACGAGGCAGGCAATGTGCGTCCTCGGCAATGGAGGTTGGCCCTCCACAACTGCCGTCGAGACGCGGTCCTCGGTCGCGCAGCATACCGGCGGTTCGTAGGTCGTGACGCGCGCCAGCAGCAGGGCGATGGAGGCGACCGCGAGGTTCAAGCCCGCTGCGACGTATGTCGCGACGGTCATGTCGTACACCCTCAGGAGATAAAAACCGGCCAACAGGCAGCCGAGTACTGCTCCGGCGGTGTTGCCCCCATAGAAGAAGCCCAGCCAGGAGATACCGCGTCGCGTCGCCTGAACCCTGCGGGCAATCGCCAGCAGGGTCGCGCCCATCAGCAGGGTGGGGACCAGCAGGCACGTCGCGCAGACCGCCGCCCGCGCCAGGATGCTGGTCAGGCCGTGGCCGATATGCGTTGCATAGAGTCGGTTGACGAGAGGCAGTCCGAAGTGCAACGTGATGCCGGCGGCTCCGATCGCCAGCTCAATCAGCGCGTAGATTCGCAGAGGATGTCGCCGGGCGGAGACGAATCGCGGGAACAGGAGACTGCCGAGGCACATGCCGCCCATGAACGTGCCCAGCAGCACGCCGAGCGATACCGCGGACGAGCCGATGACCAACTGGAGCGACTGGAGCCAGACGATCTCGTAAATCAGGGCCGAACATCCGCTTCCGACGCAGAGCGCCGCCAGCAGGGGCAGGGACCACGAACAGGAGATCTCCATGCCTGGGCTGCCCGATGGGGGGCCCGGGATCAACGGATCGTCCGATGAGCCCATCGTGAATGTGGTCATATGAAAGTGGTGGGTCCCGCAGGTCCACCGGTTACGGGATTCTTCGCGAATCCCGCGGGGCAGGACTACTCCAGGTGAAGGACGCCTCGCTTTTTGTCGGCCTTGAGCCCGGCTTCTTTCAGCGTGTCGTAGAGATACCGGCACTGGCGGACCTTGACGAACTCGAACTCGGGATCGGACTCGTCCTTTGTGATGGCGACGACCGTGCCGATGCCGAGGATGCATTCGAGGAGGGAACGCCGGAGCTTCAGGTCGATGACGCGGAACATGTCGATATTGTCCACATGGCGGTCGAAGATGCCCCGCGACCACTCGATCCGGTCCGGCGTGACCTCGTAGTAGACGCTCTTGATGACGGCGATTTTCCAGGCCAGGACGAACAGCGCGAGGATCGTCAGCCCGAGAGCCGCGAGGTCGATCCAGCCTTCGACCTGCATGAGCCGATCTGCGGGCACGTTCGTTTTCGGGATATGGGAGACCACCGAGGTGACGGGGTAGTGATAGATCGCCCAGCACAGCGCGACGACGCACACGACCTTAACGGCCGTTCTCGCTGCGGCCAGCAGGCTGGGCCTACCGAACCAGAGAACATCGCTCTCGGCCTCCTCGCCTTTCGGCGTGTCGGCGGTTTCTTCCTCGGGCCCCGCGGCGGACGCATCCGGGTGATTCTTCGCAGCCGCCTGTCGGTGCTCCGGCGTCAGGAACTCGCCGCAGAAGCGGCACTTGATCGCCTCGTAGCGAATCGTTTCAGCGCAGAACGGACACACTTTGGTCGTCCGATGGTGAGTTGCCGGCGACCTTGGCATAGGCATGGAATCTACCTGCTGCGGCATAGCCTGATCGTCCTCACGATTATTCAATAGCCAGTTCGTCATATCCTGCACTATTTATCGGCCACAGACGGGCAAAAAGGCCAGTGGGTGCGACAAGCAGACGGCATTTTAAGTTATGGGACCTGGGTCGGGCGGGGAGTGCGCCTCATGTGGACGCAACTTCACATGAGACGCGCTTGCCCGACGAAAACACATCTTCAACGCTGCGTTCTATGCCTCTTGAACGACCTTGAAGCCCATCGCATCGGCCAGAGCGAACAATGGTTCCTTCAGGTTGCCATAACAGGTGACGCGGTGCCAGCTCCACTGATCCCACTGGGTGAAGAGCTTCTCAATATCGCCGACGGGCTCGGCCGCGAGTTTCGTCCGACAGGCCCGGTCGTCCGGGTCGTTCGCGACGGCCTTGCCCTGGTGGAAGAGCATTTCCTTGCGGCCGTGGTCGAACTCAATCGTCGTCGTCATATAGCCCAGCGGCAGGATCGATCGCACCGATGCGCCCTGGCGGTCCTCGGAATGCGTCATGATCGTGAACGGATTCGTCGAACCCTTGGGACCAAAGACCTTGTTCGAGGCCACGCAGTGGGCGTAGATGATCTGACGCTTGGCGGTGTCGACGACCGGGTCGGAGATGTAGCCGGGCCGACCCTGGGTCAAGGCCGTCAATGCGACCATCGTGGAGGTCGAACGCGTATCGCACTCGCATGCGCCGATCAGACCCTCGTTGCACAGTTCGTGGAAGCCCAGACACGGATAGGCGTGAATGTGTCCGCCGTAGAAGCCGCCCAGGCAGTTCATCGTGATGGCGTTGGCGTCGTGCTTCTTGAGCACGGCCTTCATGCCGATGTACATGGCCGCGGAGGTGTCGAGGGTCTCCTGCGAGACGTCGAACACGCCGGCGGCGTTCTTTCGCCACCGGTTCGCCACGGCGCGGGATTCATCCTTGTCCGCCGTCTTCCAGGCTTCGTTCACCTCGGCAAACGAGACCCACTCCATCGGGATGCCCAGGAGCGGGTCGGCCGGTCCGGAATTCTGGTCGCGGACGGCGAGGATCTTCGATTCTTTCATCCGCTGGAGGCAGTCCTGGATCGAGAGCGTCTTGAGCGGATCGGGCGTGCAGGCCATGTTGCCTGTCCGGGGCGTCTGCGCGACACGCGCCTTGGCGGTTGCCGCGACGAAGTCCGGGAGCGAACCGCCCTTGCGGATCACGTCGAAACACTTGACTGCTTCGACGAGGTCTTCGAATCGTGACGAGGCCACGAATCCGACGTTGGGCGTCCGACCGCGGAGGAAACCCGCGGTGTAGACGAGGAAACCGCCGCTGCCGGCGTACTGGAAGTCCACGTACAGCACCGGTTTGCCCGACGTCGCGAATGTCTGCACGACCTGGTTCCAGCAATTGAGCTGCTGGACGATGTAGCCGTCGATCCCGGCGGACGCATCATCGTCGAGGATCTTCTTGGCCTGGTCCGGCCCGGTCGCCATCGAGGAGACGAACTCGAACTGCGGACACGATTTTGCAAGCTCTGTATTGACCCGGTCCATCACCGGCCGGAAATCGAACCCTTTGTTCGGCCAGTCCGGGCCCGGCTGCACCGGCGCGTGGAGTGCGTAAACGATCCGAATCCGCATTTTCTTGTCGGTCGACGCTGCGAACAGCGGGCTGGCGTTCGGCAGCAGTCCCGCCGCCCCGGCGCAGGCGGCGCATCCGGCCGCCAGGAAGCGCCGGCGATTCATCGTACAACACGCACATCCCGAAACCAACTTGTTCTTGTCCATAAGGAAGCTCCCAACGTTGATGATGTGTCAGTCCACAAGGATCAACCCGAAATAATCCGGGCACTGTTGTCTCGTTCGAACCACCTCGATCTGGAAGCCGGCGTTGTGGGCCGTCGAATAGACATCGATGCCGCAGGCCTCCATTGCCGGCCGGGCGCGATCGGCATGTCGGCATTGGCCCGGCTTCAGGATGCAGGATTCGCAAAAATAGCAGGGACCGGCGCCGAAGGCGAAGGCCTTCCACGCCCCTCGCAGAAAGATTTCTCGCTCCATGTTCGCTACGGTAGCCTTGATCTCGGCCTCGGGGTCGAAGTGGATCAGGATGGCCCGACGGTAGGAGTCGAGGACCTGTCGCGTCTGGTCCGGCGTCGGCGTATACGGCGGGCACACGAGGCACTGCCCATATCCGTCACAGCCGAACTGGCACTTGATCCGGACCCAGGCGGCGGTCTCCACCTCGGCCGGCGGGACGATCCGGGCGGCCCTCACGCCGCTCTGGCTCGTCGCCAGTCGGCAGAGCGCCGCATCCGAAAGCTCCGGTTTCCTCGACGACTTCTTCCTGCCGCTCATGTCACACCCCTGCCAAAGGCCGCCTGTCCATCCATACGACCCGC
>CAZDTD010000168.1:0-7916 GCA_964507995.1 uncultured Pirellulales bacterium
TTTGCGGCGATCGTCCTGCTGGCGTGGGCGGGAGTCTGCCTGCAATGGCGGTTCTTCAACGATCGCGCGTGAGGGGAGAAGAACCCCTCGGGCCTTGTTGCTGGGCGACGGTCAGAGGTCGGTCCGAGGGGTGATGAATACAAGGGAGTTTGCCGGTTGAACTCCTGCAATCTCTATGATAGACTGGGAGATTATGGGTGATAGAGCCCGTGCCCGCCGGTCGTTGGCACGCCAGTTCCGGCGGGGGCCAAGGCAACGAGTACAGGAGATTGAAAAAACCGGACATGGACAAGCGGCTGCGTAACGCTCTAAAGCAACTGACGGCCTCTGATACCGAGTCGCGTCGCCGAGCCATGGAGCCTTTTGTGAGGGCGACTTTTGCCCTGTTCATCGGGCACCTGCATCGCTATCTCGGCAACGAAGTGGAATGCGAAGATGTATTGGAGGATGTGTACGCGGACATCTGGGAGAACCCGGATCACCTGCGCGACGTCGAGGACGAGAGACATCTGCTCAAGACGGTGTACCTCTACTACATGCGCAAACGGCTCCGGGAGGTCTACCGGAGGCTGAACCGCAGGGCCTCGTTGTCCCAGGAGGACCTGCAGAACCTGATGGCGCCGGACCTGGGGTTGTGCGACTTGGTCTCCCAGGAGGAGCTCAAGCAGCTACTGCACAAGATGCTGGGCAAGCTGAAGGCCCGGGAACGCAAGGCCATCGAGCTGTGGATGGACGGCCTGTCCAACCGGGCGATTGCCAATCAGCTCGGCACGACGGTCGGCGCGGTCAAGATGCTGGAGTTTCGGACGATCTTGAAATTGAGAGAAATGTTGAAAGAACAGTGCAGGGCATCTGGTGGGGAAGAGTGACGACCTTCCCCGGGCGTCCCGACGCGATAGACCGCGTCGAGGTGGCCCGCAAGATTGGAGCGGTTTTCAAATGATGAACGCAGATCGAGAAATCCAGGAGTTGCTGGCGGATTACGCCGGAGCGCTTCGCGATGGCTGTCTGCCGATGTTCCTCAAGTCGCTGACCCGCGAGGAGGCCAAGCGGATCAGCGAGTCGCGGGACTTCTGGGAGGCCACGGAGATCGTGCGGTTGATGAACAGCGCCGGATTCGGCGACAAGATGGTGACCCCCGACGTGGGCCTTTTTATTTCGCGCGTTGACGCAGGGATCGCATCCCGCATGAAGAAGGCTCAGGCGTCAACGCGGAATCCGAGCCGAAGTCCCGTGAGTCTGGATTCGTGAGAGAGCGAACGGTTCCGCAAACGGGAAGATAGAGCCTGTGTTTTGCCGGACCCAGTTACAGAAGGACAACAGAATCGACGCGCCGATATGATTTTGGACAGTTATCAGTGTTCTTCCTGCTATTTTGAGGACAAAGAACCGAGTTCGAGGATCGATCCCTCGACGATCTCCCCGCCTCAGGGGAAGGTGAGTTTCAACAATGTGCTGGTGGTCTTCGTCTGCGTGGAGCGGTACGACGGCCGCGAGGAATTGGAGCAGGTGGTTGACGAGCTGGGCTCGCTGGTCGCCATGTTGGGCAAGCGGCCCATCGTTCTGTGCCCGAACGTGCACCTGTCGATTGACAAGGCCCCGGAGAAACAGGCGATCTTCCTGATCACCGAACTGGAGAAGATGCTCCGGGAACGCGGTCACGACGTGCATCGCCTGTCGTTCGGCTACCACAAGCGCTACGGCCTGGAATGCAACGGCAACGTGGGCAGCGTGGTCGGCCGGCGGTTCTACGGGTCTGAGCACAAACAGTTTCTCCGGCTGATGACCCGACTGGGCGTCTGCCCGCCGGAATCGTTGCCGAGCGATATGCCGGTCTGGGTCCATGCCCTGATGGAACGCCAGTTGAAGGTGCTCGGCAACCGGCGGGAGACGTACGAAACCGCCAAGCAGATGCTCGAAGAGCAGCTCGACGCCACCGGCCAGGGCGAGTTGTGGACCTGCATGTTGTTCGAGGGCGAGCGGCAGCCGATGGAGGACTATCTCAGCCAGCTCCATACGATCCTCCACGAGTACCCGGACGTTCGCGTGCACCGGGCGATGAATCTGAGCGTCCCCGGGTTCTCGAATGCGGCGAGGCACCTGTTCCGCAGGTTCCCCGAGGCCATCGAGTCGGGCCGGCTGAAGATCTACAACAGCAAGGTGTCCGACCTCGAATTCCTGATCTCCCGCCGGGCGGGCCTGCTGGCCTTTCCCCAGAGGCCGCGGAAGGCCGAGTCGCACGCCGGCGAGATTTCCTTCGGCCTCTATTGCCGGGACGACGACTTCGCCAAGAACCTGATCCAGTGGTACGGTGCGTTTCTCGTCGATGCCCGATTCGGGTGGATTCGCACGGAGGCCGACCTGGACGCGGTGATCAGCGAGCTGGAGGAAGAGGCGTTCCAGGAGGGACACGAGTGAGTGGGACAACAAGTGTGAAGGGTAGAGTTTGAGGTTTGAAGTCAGAACGGGTTTTCTTCACACTTCAAACTTCAAACGGCAAACTTGAAACTTCTCTAAGGTTGTGCCTGTGGTTTTCTCGGCGGTGCTCGTTGTAAGCTACGTGGTCGTGTTGATCGCTGTTGCCGTGCGCGCACGGACCGCGCGGGAGTATGAGGACTTCTCGATTGCCCGTCGGTCGCTTCCCCTGGCCCTGGTCTTCGGCAGTCTCTGTGCGACGTACGTCGGTCCCGGTTTTTCCATCGGCTTCGTCGGCAGGGGGCACAACAGCGGATTTCTGTTCCTGTTCATCGGCGCGGCCTACGCCCTTCAGAACATCCTGGTCGGCCTGCTGGTTGCGCCGAAGCTCCGGGAACTCAAAGGCTGTTATACGCTGGGCGACGTGGTCGGCCAGAAGTACGGCACACGCTGCCAGGTGCTGGCCGGGATCATCTCCGTCCTGCTGTGTACGTTGTTTTCCGCGGTGATGATCAGTGCCGGCGGACGCATTCTACAGAACATGCTCGGCGTGCCGAAGTGGATTGCCGTGGCGCTTGTGGCCGTCGTGACCACGTCCTACACGACCTTCGGCGGCCTGCGGGCCAGCGTGATCACCGACGCCTATCACTTCGCCCTGCACGCGTTTCTCTTCGCTGGAATCCTGTTGTACGAGTTGTTGACCCATTTCCAGGGCGGCGCCGCGTCGTTCGCCCGGGAGGCGATCGCTGCGACGACCCAGGGGTTCGAGACCACGACGCCTCTCGAAATCTGTACCTTCATCATCGCCTTCCTGCTCGGCGAGACGCTCATCCCGCCCTATGCGAATCTGGCCCTTGCCTCCAAGACCACGAATGTGTCCCGCGCGAGTTTCGTCCTGGCAGGCTGTTTTGCTGTCTTGTGGTTTGCCGTGATGATCGCCCTCGGCGTCGTCGCCCGGCCGCTGATTGCCGGCGATACGTCCGAGGACTACATCCTGCTGAAACTCGTCAAGGCGACGGTGCCTCACGCCGGCTACGCGCTGATGCTGGTGATGCTGCTGTCGGTGATCCTGTCCAGCCTCGATTCGCTGCTCAACGCCGGCGCGGTGGTGTTCACGCAGGACATCCTTCGGCGTTTCACCGCGCGGCAGGACCGTGCGGCGTTGATCGCCGGGCGGTACTCGACCATTGTCATTGCGGCGGTCGCTTCCGGCCTGGCCGTGTTCGTGCCCACCGTGATCAAGGGACTGCTGGTCTGTTACGGAATCTGGGCCCCGGCGATCCTGCCCGCCGTGATCCTCGGTCTGTGGAGCAAGCGGCCGCGTCCCCTCGCTGCGTTTCTCTCGATGATCGTGGGCACGACTGTCGGTGGGGCCGTGGGCATCGTGTTCCTCATGTATCAGCAGCAGGGACGCGTGTCCAAGATGGAGACGCCCGCGATTGTCCCGGCGCTGATCTGCTCGTTGGTGGCCTACTTGATCGGACATCATATCCAGCGGTTTTTCGGAGGGCGGGATCGATGAGCGTGCTCCTCCTTTCCCTGATTGTCCTTGCGACCTTGCTGGTCATCCTCAGCGGCGTATGGGTCACCATTGCCCTGATCGACGCCGTCTGGCGCGTGGACCGGCCTGCCTCTTCTCTGTCCCCAAGCGACCCGTCCGACAAGAACCCCGAGTGACCTCGCATTTGGCTTGGCGTCTGCGGTCGAACCCCACTATAATTCCTGCCGTGTGATTTGAATGTCGTTCGATTCTGGGAGGTGCCCTATGTCGTCGTTTCCTATTGCCAAGTTTGTGCGACGGATGCTGGTTCTTGCTCTGTTTCTGGTTTCCGCCGGCCAGGCGGTTGCCGCAGGCGGGCCGTGCTCGGTGGCGGTCGCCGATCTGCAATGCGAGTATCTGAGCGAGCCCCTCGGGATCGACGTGCGACAACCCCGGCTGGGCTGGAGACTCGAAGCGACGGACCCGGCCGCCCGCGGACAGAAGCAGACTGCGTACCAGGTGCTCGTCGCCAGCGCCAAGACCCTGCTCGACGCGGGCACAGGCGATCTGTGGGATTCCGGCGAAGTGGCCTCGGACCAGTCCCTGCACGTCGTCTACGCGGGCAAGCCGCTCGGATCCGGCGCCTCGTGCTTCTGGAAGGTCCGTGTAAAGGACCAGGCCGGTGTGACTTCGCCCTGGAGCGAGCCGGCGCGATGGACGATGGGCCTGCTGGAGAAGGCTGACTGGTCGGCCCGGTGGATCGGAACGGATCAGGTCTTCGACCGCCGGGATTCGGGCGCCGGCATGGTCTCCGACCCCTGGCTGCGGAAGACGTTCGAATTGAAGGCCAGGCCCGAAACCGCGGTGATCTACGTGGCTTCGGTGGGCTATCACGAGGTCTATGTGAACGGCAAGCGGATCGGCGATGCGGTCCTGTCGCCGGCTGTGACGAACCACCGCAGGCGGGCCCGCTACGTTGCCTATGAGATCGCCGATCAGCTCAAAGAGGGCGAGAACGTCATCGCTCTGTGGCTTGGCGTCTCCTGGTCGATCTTCCCGCCGTACAAGACGGACGACAGGCCGCAGACGCCGATTGCGCTGGCGCAGGCTCAGATCAAGCTGGCCGACGGCGAGGCCGTGACAATTGGGACCGACGACACTTGGCGGACGCATCCCAGTCCCAACACGCTGCTGGGCGTCTGGGATTTTACCCACTTCGGCGGCGAGCGATACGACGCGAGCAGGGAAATTGCCGGCTGGTGCAAAGTGGATTTCGACGACTCCTCCTGGAAGCCTGCGACAGTGTACTCGCCGAAGCTGGCGCTCTCGGCCCAGATGGTCGAGCCGAACCGGCGGATTCAGGAAGTCAAACCGGTCGCGGTCGAGGAGTCCAAGCCGGGCGTGTACCGCGTCGATCTGGGCGTCAACGTCACCGGCTGGCTCGAAGCGGAGGTCCGCGGCAAGACCGGCGATGAGATCACTTTCAAATTCTCCGAGCGGCCCAACTCGGACATGACGAATCGCATCTACAGCCAGTACGTCGTCGGTCCCAAGGGCAAAGGGACGTTCCAAAATCGGTTCAACTACTTCACCGGCCGGTGGGTGACGATCGAGGGACTCAAGTACAAGCCGGCGTTGAGCGACCTCTGCGCCTGGCTCGTGCGGACGGATTACGCCCGGGCCGCGGACTTCGAGTGCTCGAACGAGCTGCTCAACCGGATCTACGACACGACGCGGTGGACCTTCGAGGACCTCAGCCTGGGCGGCTACGTCGTCGATTGCGCCCATCGCGAGCGCATGGGCTACGGCGGCGATGCCCACGCGACCACCGAGTGCGGCCTGAACAACTACGGTCTCGGCGCCTTCTACACGAAGTGGAGCCAGGACTGGCGCGACGTGCAGGGCGGCAGCGCCGCCTGGGGCGTCGGCGAGATGGCCGCGGTCAAGGACACGGTCGAAGCGGGCAACCTGCCCTACACGGCGCCGACCTACTGGGGCGGCGGGGGTCCCGGCTGGAGCGGCTACTGCGTCACGCTCCCCTGGGAGCTCTACGAACGCTACGGCGACACCCGCATCCTCGAAGAGAACTTCCCCACGATCCAGCGGTGGCTCGCCTTCCTCGAAACGAAGGCCCGGGACAACATCCTCCGACGGTGGGGCGGCCAGTGGGACTTCCTCGGCGACTGGCTCTGGCCCGGCGCCCAGGGCGTCAACGGCGACACGCGCGAGACGCTCTTCTACAACAATTGCTACTGGATCTTCAATCTGCAAACCGCCGCGGACATCGCGGACGTCCTCGGGAAGACCGACGAGGAGAAAGCGTACCGCACCCGCGCCGACGAGATCCGCAGGGCCGTACACAGCGAGTTCTTCATTCCGGGCCTCAACAGCTACGTGAACGGCTTTCAGGCGTATCTGGCGATCGCGCTGCTGGTGGATCTGCCTCCGCAGGAGGTGCGACCGGCCATCGAACGGCGACTGGAGGAAGAGATCCTGATCCGCCGCAAGGGCCACATCCATGCCGGCATCACGGGCGGCGCGTTCCTCTTCAAGACCCTCCTGGCCCTCGACCGTCAGGACCTGATCTACACGATGGCCAACAAGACCACCTATCCCGGCTGGGGCGACATGCTTCGCACCGGCGCCACGACGATGTACGAGGCCTGGGACATGGACAACTCCCTGTGTCACAGCTCGTACCTGTACGTCGGGACCTGGTTCATCGAAGGTCTGGCGGGCATCAAGAGCGACCTGCGTTCGCCGGGCTTCCAGCGGTTCGTTCTCAAGCCGGGCATCGTGGACGACCCGTCGCTGACGTGGGTCAAGGCCCATCACGACAGCCTCTACGGCCGGATCGTGAGCGACTGGAAGATCGACGACGCCGGCGTGCTCGCGTGGAAGGTCACGGTCCCGCCGAACACGACGGCCACCGCGATTCTGCCGACCGTGGACGACAAGACGGTCACGGAAGGCGGTCGGCCACTCGCAGGTGTCGAAGGCGTCAAGACCCTCGGCGTCCAGCCGGGCCAGGTGACTCTCGAAGTCCAGCCCGGCGTCTACGAGTTCCGATCGGCGGTCTCCCTCCAACGCAAACTGTAGGAGACCGGCCCTCGCGTCTGCTCAACGGTGCGCGATACGTGTCCTGAGGCCGGGGCGGACGTATAGTCGGCTCCTGTAGGGTGCGTATTACGCACCATCTCTGTCTCTACAATCCGTAATCCTCCGGAAAATTGAGGTAGGCGAACTTCCCATGGAGTTCGTATGCCTTGCGGTCGCGGGCCTTGGCTGCCGCGACTTCGTCGTCGAAGAGCCCGAGGTAATAGACCTTGCCGCGGCATCGGATTCTTGCCTCCCATTTGTCGCCCCTTCGATAGACGCCGACGAATTGGGAGGCCCCGCCACAGGGGCCCCGGGCGGCCAGATGTTGTCGCGGCGTGCATACCCGCAGGTTGTCACGTTGGTTGTTCAGGCCGTTGTGGTCGATATGGTGCACGACGCAGCCCCGACGCGGCCGCATGATCATCCGGTGCATGGCCAGGTCTCTTTTGCCGTCGAGACACATCGCGTAGATGTTTCGCCCGTGGCGGCTCGCGTACCAGCGGTGTTTGCTGATCTCCTCATAGTCGGCGGCGTCGACGGCCGCGAACAGCCCGTTGCCGAGCGGGATCTGTTTGCCTTTTTGTCCGGATCGGCAGGGCTGCGGTTGCCGGGGAGTCTTTCTCCGCCCAGCCTTGGGCCGTCGCCACCATTTCGGTTTGAAGTTCCGGCAGGTTTCGACCGGCAGGACTTCCTCGATCCCGCCGGGGTTGGCCGGATGGTTCGTGCATTGCAGGAGCCGGGTTGTGCCGGTGTACTTGTCCCGCAACTGTCGCGACCTCGGCAGCGGGCACGAGTGCGCGCACAACTGGCATTTGCCCGCGAACAGGATGGCGTAGACCGGTTTCCAGTTCTCCCCGCGGTACTCCTCGGGCCAGACCTCGCTGTCCGGCGGCGGCACGCGAAGCCGACGCCTCTTTCCGAC
>CAZDTD010000169.1:0-7862 GCA_964507995.1 uncultured Pirellulales bacterium
TTTCCGCGTAATGATGTCGCATGTCGTGCGTCTGGTAACAAAGAAAGAGGCCCAATCTCTGGTATTTCAGGGACCGGTGGGTGATTGGGAAGCACGTCGCCTCTTGCGGTTGTTGTTTGGCACGGCGTATGGTTCGGAAAGGCACGGGTATGAAGAGGATAGTGTTCTCGGGCGTGGTGGCTCTTTGCCTTTTCGTAGTTTCGGTCGACGCTGCGACGCGCAAGGTGCCCAGCGAGTATCCCAGCATTCAGGCGGGAATCGACGCCGCGAGCGATGGGGATACCGTCCTGGTGGCGCCGGGGGTGTACTATGAGACGATCAACTTCGGCGGCAAGGAGATCGTCGTCACCAGTACGGATCCGAACGATCCCGGCATTGTCGGCTACACGGTGATCAACGCCGACCAGGACGGCAGCGCCGTCACCTTCGAAAACGGCGAGACTCCCGCCTCCGTGTTGAGAGGCTTCACCATCACCGGTGGCTTCGGCACCCTCAACAACGATATCGAAGGCGGCGGCAACATCTTCTGGGGAGGCGGAATCTACTGCTATCAGGCCTCGCCGACGATCACGAAGAACATCATCGCCGGCAATCGCAGCCCCATGGTCATCCAGAACACGGAGGCCGACTCCCTTCTCGGGTATGGCGGCGGCATCGCCTGTATCGAGAGTAACGCCATCATTACGAACAACATCATTCGGAACAACTCCGGTTTTGTGGCGGGTGGTTTCATTCTGTACATCGGTCAGGCGACCGTGGCCAACAACCTGATCTACGGCAACTCGGCCTATCTCGGCGGCGGCGTCATCCTCATCGGCGGCGCCCTCCTGAACAATACGATCGTGGCAAACAACTGCACCCAGGACTTGGGAGGCGGCTACGCCGGCAACGCGTACGTCATCTTCGAACCCTCGCTGGGCAACGCGACGGTCGTCAACAACATCATCTGTAACGCCGGTTCCGGCGGCGGTCTGCTCCTGGAGGGCAACTGGCAGGGAGGGGTGGTCGCCTGCAACAATGTCTGGAACAACTCGCCCGGCAACTACGTGACCGAGGGCGGCGACATCTACGATGGCGGGGCGAACGATCCGACGGGCAAGAACGGCAACATCAGCGACGATCCGCTCTTTCTGAATGCGACCTTCCTGAAGGACTATCACATCGTCTTCGGGTCGCCGTGCATCAACGCGGGCGATTCCCAGTATGCCCGGTTGGCGGGCGCCGTGGACATCGACGGCGACGCTCGGGTTTACGCCTCCCGGATCGACATCGGCGCCGACGAGTACGTCGGCTACGTCAAGCCGGCTTCCTCGGCCGGGTACGATCAGCACGTTCTCGAACCCTCGCAGCCTGTGACGCTCGATGGAAGCCAGAGCTTCTTCTACGACCCCTGTGGGGTCAGGATGTTCCGGTGGACGCAGGTCAGCGGCCCTGCGGCGGCTCTGGACGATCCGAGCTCCGAGAATCCCGTGTTCACGCCGGAAGCGTTCGGCGAGTACGTCTTTGAGCTGGTGGTCGCCGACGACCGATACGACAGCGAACCCGACCGGGTTCTCATCCTTGTGGGCGCCAACGTCGCGCCGATGGCGGACGCAGGTGATGACAGGGTCTACGGTGTCGCCGACGAAGCGACCTTGGATGGCACGGCCTCTTACGATCCGGATGTCATCGACCGGCTCGCCTATCAGTGGCGGCAGGTCGAGGGGATGCCTGTGGACTTGCAGAATGCCGATACGTCGGCTCCCTCTTTCGTCGCTGAAGCGGAGGGGCAATACGTCTTTGAACTGGTCGTAAACGACGGATTCGCTGCGAGCGAGCCGAGCCGGGTGCGGTGCATTGTGGTCCCTGTCACGACGGCGGCCGAGCCGTTCGATGCTACGCCGGGCGCCGGTTATGGCCCGTTTCAACCCGATGTCTCCGGGATGAAGATCGTATACGCGATGCAAGGCGACGACGGGTTCCAGATCGCCTGCAAGGACAGGACCACCGGCCGGCTCGATGTCGTCGCGAGCGGAACATACAGCATAGAGCCGAAGATCGACGGCGATCTCGTCGTCTGGTTCGGCGGGGTCCCGTATTCCGAAATGAGCGGCCCCGTTTGTTCCAGCGTGTTCGCATGCAACACCGCCACGGATGCGCAGCAGGCGCTTCGCTCGCGCACCGACAGCAGTTCGTACAGTCATCCCGCCGTATCCGGCAACAAGGTCGTGTGGGTGCAACACCTGGGGATCGACGCGGATCTTCCGGAGAAATGGTACAACATGCCGTACGACATCTGCGGCGCCGATCTGACCCATTTCGACAAACCGGTCTTTTTCACGGTGGCGACAAACGTCGGACAACGCGATCCGTTCCCCTATGGAAGTCCCTTCGGCGATTTCGACAGCGTGGTCGATATCTCCGGCGATCTCGTTGTCTGGGAAGGGCAGGGGGACATCTACGCCGCCGACATTTCCGACCTCGACCACATCCGGATCGTCACGGTCTGCGATCATCCGGGCCGCCAGTACGATCCCGCGATCTCGGGCCGGCTCGTGGTCTGGACCGATGAACGAAACGATGCCGGGGATATCTACGGCGCCGATCTGACGGATCTCGATAACATCCGCACGTTTGAGGTTGCGAGAGGATACGGGACCCAGTGGCAGGCCGCGATCGAAGGGCCTCTGGTGGCCTGCATGGACGACAGCGCCATGGGCGGCGGGATCAGGCTGGCATGTGTGACGCGCAGTCACGGCGTGCTGATCCTCAACATGCCGATGTCGTTGCCCGGCATGATGCCGGCGCTCGACGGCACGACCCTGGTCTGGCTGAGCAGCGTGTACGGCCCGATCCAGGGACTGACTCTCGACGTGGGCTATTCCATCTTCGACGGTCGCGTGGAGAATGCCGGAACGGGCCTGCGATACGATTCCCTCCAGCACGCCGTGGCCGGGGCCGGCGAGGGCGACGAGATCGTTGTTCCCGCCGGCGTGTACGAGGAGAAGGTGGATTTTCTCGGCAAGCCCATCACGATCCGTTCGACCGATCCGAACGATCCGATGGTCGTCGCTGCCACGATCCTGCGGAGCCTCGGCAGCACAGTCGTGTTTGCCAACGGCGAGGAGCCTGGGAGCGTCCTGGCTGGGTTCACTGTCACGGGCGGTCGCGAGGCCGTGTACTGCTATGACGCTGCGCCTACGATTACCCACTGCGAAATCACCGGTTGCGGCGGCCCGGGCGTGAGACTGACCGGCGAGTCCGATCCCGCCATCACACAGACTCGTATCGTCGCCAACAGGGCGGCGGGGGTCGAGATGACGGCCTATGGGGAGGGACGCGTCGTCAAACAGAGCAAGGCGACGATCCGCAATTGCATCATCGCCGGCAATCGTGGCCAGGGCGTCCACGGCTCCAAGCCGACACTCGTGAACTGCACGGTGGTTGAGAACTTGTCCTACGGCGTGGAAGCCTCCTCGCCGACCGTGACGAACTCGATCCTGTATTTCAACAATCCATCGGATGTCGCGCAGATCAAGAGCAACCGGGCGACCGTTGCGTACTCTGACGTCCAAGGCGGCTGGGAAGGCGACGGCAATATCGACGCCGACCCGCTCTTTGCCGGGATCGGGCAGTGGACCGATGGCGTCTGGGTGTCCGGCGATTACCACCTCGTCAGTCAGGGGTGGCGATGCGACAGCGAGGCCGGTTCCTGGGTGTCGGATGCGGCGACCAGCCCATGCATCGATGCCGGTGATCCGGTCTCTGAACTGTTTAACGAGCTGTTGACTACGCCGCAGGGCGATGCGGCTGTCAATGTGCGAATCAACATGGGCGTCTACGGCGGGACGGCCCAGGCGAGTCTGGCCCCCGCAAATCCGTGATCTCGTCGGGGTGCGATTCATCTTTGTAGGTGGATACTCTCAAGCCCTGCGAATCGACCCTGTCATTCCTGCGACAAGCAGGAATCCAGGAACCTTGGGATTTGTCGCGTCTCGGGAAACTGGATTCCCGCTTGCGCGGGAATGACAGAGTCAACGTCGAACGACGCAACGCAGAGCAAAGCAAATTCTACCTACAAACGTGAACTGCACCCATCTCGTCGCCCGCCGGCGAAACAGGGTTGACAAGGACGCTGTGATGGTTTATGCCATCTGTCGCAGCGCGCCGAATCAACCGGCGTCAAGATCCTGTCTATGACCCGGAAAGGAGCTTGGCATGAAGGTGCAAATTCGCGACATATGCACGGCTTGCGGGTTTTGTTGTGACATCTGCCCCGAGGTGTTCGAGATGGGCGACGAGATGGCGACCGTGATTGTGGACGAGGTCCCTCCCCAGTACGAAGACGCCGCCGAGCAGGCCGCCGCCGAGTGTCCGGTCGGAGCGATCGTCGTCGTCCAGGACTGACCGGACCGTCGCTCAGGGTTGTTTCGTGACGCAACGCGGGTCCATGAAATGCAGCAGGTAGTCGGGTCCGCCGGCCTTCGTGCCGCCGCCGGACATCTTGAACCCGCCGAATGGCTGGATTTTCACCAATGCGCCGACGCAACCGCGGTTCAGGTACAGGTTGCCCACGCGGAACTCGCGAACCGCCCGATCCAGGTGCTCGCGGTTTCTGCTGAAGACGGCCCCCGTCAGGGCGAACCGGGTTGAATTGGCCCACTCCAACGCCTGTTCGAAATCCTTCGCCCGCAGGATGGCCAGCACCGGGCCGAACACTTCCTCCCGGGCCAGCCGCTTGTCCGGCGTGATGCCCTCCGCGAGGGTCATTGGCACGTAGTAGCCGTCCTCGGGGACCTCGCTGCGATAGAGGATTTTGCCCTCGCGGGCTGCCAGATCGACGTATTGCAGGATCGTTCGCTGGGCGTTCCGATCGATCACGGGGCCCATGTAGTTGCGAGGGTCCTCGGCCGGACCGATCTTCAGTTTCTTCGCGGCCTCCACGAGCTGAGGCACGAACCGGTCGTAGACCTTGTCGTGCACGATCAGGCGGGAACAGGCGGAACACTTCTGGCCTTGATAACCGAAGGCGGAATACAGAACGTCGCGAATCGCGGCGTCCTGGTCGAATTCTTCATCCAGGATGATCGCGTTTTTGCCGCCCATCTCGCAGACCACGTGCTTGACGGAGGCTTGGTCTTCCTGCGTCCGACCCGCCCGCTCGATGATTCGCAGGCCGACCTTCATCGAGCCGGTGAAGGCGATCACACTGGTCTTGGGGCTGTCCACGAGATAGTCGCCGATGGCCGAGCCGGGACCCGGAACGTAGTTGAAGACGCCGGCCGGCAGGCCGATCTCGCGGAAAATTTCGACCAGATGGTGGCCGACGACCATGGACTGGCTCGACGGCTTGTAGACGACGGGATTGCCCGCGACGATGGCGGCCGCGCACATGCCGCAACTGATGGCGAATGGGAAATTCCACGGTGCGATCACGACGGCGACGCCCTTGGGCTGGTAGAAGTAGTGATTCGATTCGGCGCCGTAGCTGCCCATGTCCTGCGGCGCGCCCAGCCGGATCATCTCCCTGGCGCAATACTCCAGGAAATCGATGCCTTCCGCCAGGTCGTTGTAGGCCTGTGCCCACTGCTTGCCTTCCTCCAGGACCTGCCAGGCGGAGTACTCGAAGATCCGCCGGCGGGCGAGGTCCGCCGCCTTGACGAGATACTGTGCTCGCTCAGCGGGGTCCACATTGCGCCAGCTCAGCAGGGCCCGCTCGGCCGCACAAAGGGCCATCTCGGCCTGGGCCTGGCCTCCTTGACAGACCGTGCCGATGACCTCGCTCGGATCGGCAGGATTGACGGAGTCGAGCGTGTCGGTCGTCGTGATCTCGCGGCCGTCGATGTAGAGGGGATAGGTTCGTCCGAGCTGCGTGCGGACGTGGGCGATTGCACGAGGGAAGGCTTCGCGGACCTTCGGATCGTCGATGCCCGGGAAAACTCGTTCATTCTGAAACGGCGGCAAACTCGCGCAGCCCTTCGATTGCACGCTGCCTGTAGCCATGTGTGTTCCTCCATCAGCCGGTGGAGAGTTCCCGGCTTCGTTCGGTGGCCCGGGTCAGGGCCTCTGAAACCATGTCGCTGAATCCTCGGGCATAGAATACCTTGAACGCGGCCTCCGTCGTGCCGTTCGGCGTGGCGACCCGCGCGCTGAGCTGGGCCGGCGTGCTGCCTTCCGCGGCCGCCTTCTCCGCCAGCAGGGCGGCGCCTTTGGCCGTCTGCAAGACGAGATTCTGGGCTTCCTGCTCGGGTAGGCCCAGCTTGACGCCCGCCGCAATCATCTCCTGCATGAGCAGGAAGAAGTAGGCCGGGCCGGAGCCGCTGACCCCCGTCGCGGTGTTGAGCAGGTCCTCGTCGTCGACGACCACGGTCTGCCCGACGGCCAGGAGGATCAAACGGGCCTTCTCGACATTCTTCTGTGCCTTCTTGTTGGCGTAGAGCACGCTGGCGGCCTCGCGGACCCAGGCGGGCATGTTCGGCATGACCCGCACGATGGCGACGTCCCCGAGGATTGACGAGATGAACGAGGTCTGGATCCCGGCGGCGATCGAGATGATGAGAACGTGCTTGTTGATATGGCCCTTGACGGCATCGAGCACGGCCTTCATGTTCTGCGGCTTGACGCTGAGCACGAGGACGTCCACCTTGGAGGCCAGGTCCGCGTTGTCCGTCGTGGTCCGCACGCCGTAACGCTCGCGAAGATACTCGATCCGCTCGGGACGGATGTCGCTGACGTATACCTTGCCCGGCATGTACACGCCGGCCTTCAGGACGCCGTTGATGAAGGCCTCCGCCATGTTGCCGCTACCGATGAAGCCGATGGTTTCCACTGAATTCTCCTTGTCCGATTCTTGCGAATAGCATGCGACCCGTTGCCGGGTTCGTGACGTAGCGTACCGTTGATCCCGGGCGAAATCAACGCAAAAGCTCAGCCGGTCAGCATCTCGAACTGTTCCCGGCTCAGGCACTGGCGGAGCTTCTGCAGGGCGGACAGCTCGATCTGGCGGACCCGCTCTTTGGTCAGTTCGAGCTCGTCACCGATCTGTTTGAGGGTCTTCGTCTGGCGGCGGATCGAGTTGCCGGTCAGGCCGAAGTGGTGGAGGATGACGTATTGCTGACGCTCGTCGAGTTCCTGCCGGATGACTTCCGCCAGGTCCTGTCGCGTCCGCTCGATGGCCAGCACGTCGGCCGTGGTGTCCCGCATGTCCCGCTGGATACTGGCGAGCGACGCGGCCCGTTTGGGCGTCAGCTCCGTGCTGCGTCCGGAAGCCCTGGCGTACTCCTTGGCGATGTCCAGCGACGCCCGGCGGCTGAAGCGGAAGCCCTTCGTGTAGTCGAACTCCTCGACCGCCTGAATCAGGGCGAAGTTGCCCTTGCTGACGAGTTCCAGAAAACTCGGGCCGTCGCTCGTGTGCCTGCCTGCGATGCTGACGACGAGCCGCAGATTCGCTTCGACCAGCAACGTGCGGATCTCCTCGGCCTCGTCCAGGCACTCCTCCAGACGCGACAGCAACTCGGCGGAGACCTTGGACAGCCTGAGCTGATGACGCTCCTGGGCGACGATGTGTTTGAGGTAGTTGTACCGTCGGAACAGCTCGATCTCCCGGTCCCGGCTCAGGACGGGCGTGACCTTCAGTACCTGCATGTACTCGGGCAGCAGATTGGGTTCGGGTCCCCACATGCGGCCGTCCTCGCCCGACGTCTCCTGCCAGTCGCGATCCGCCACGTCGGGCAGTCCATTCTCGCCGACGAGGTCCAGGGGTTCGATCTTCTTCTGGGGATTGGGCCTGTCCAGGACGAGCGACGAGCCGAGGATCTGTTCCCTCGCGCCGGGCTGCGTGAACTCGTCGCTCGGGACGTACTCGATCTTGCGGGCCAGCAGGG
>CAZDTD010000170.1:0-7856 GCA_964507995.1 uncultured Pirellulales bacterium
CGGTAGCAGACCGGATAGTAGTAGCTCGGCCAGATCACGCGGTGATGCAGTCGGTGGTAACGATCGTAATAGGCGTATGTGTGCCGGTAGTCGTGCCGGATCAAGTCCGGCCGGTCGTAATATCTGGCGTCCACTCGCGGCGGTCGCGGACCACGGTCCAGGCCGCCGACCGGCGGACGGGGTCTCGGGGCATCCGGAGCCGCGCGAGAGGAAGGACGATGACGCATGTAATCGTCCATGCGGGAATCCAGCAATCGATGGCGTTCTTCGGTCCGCACGGCCTGTTCCCGGACCGCAGCAGCGGGTCGCGACTCCGTGCCCGGTCGGTTCACCATCGGCGTCCTCCGGTCCGTGAGACGATCGCGAAGCCCGGTCCGGGGGGAAACGGCATCCGTTGAGCCGGGAGTTCGCGTCCGCTCGCTGGACGGCGTCACCCTCTGCCCTTCTGTGCCGGCGGTCCCTGTTGGAGGTCGCGAGGAGGACTCGCCCGGACGGACCGATCCCGCGTCCCGTCCGGATCGATCCGACGGTCGGCGTTCGCCCGATCGGAGGATCGAGGTGCGGTCCCTCAAAGAACCGGAGGACGGCCTCTCGGGCCGGACCGAACTCGACACATCGGGCGTCGAGGTCGATCCGTTGGGCGGTTCTGTCGCCACTCGCTCCGGATTGGACTCCGTCCTCGGGGCGATCCGTCGAACCCGGGAATTCTCACGACTCGTCCGGGTCTCGGACCGCCTGAGGCTCTCGGCCGGGCCGGAACTCACGGCATCCGACGATCCGGGCGATGCAGAGCCGATCTGGCTGCCGATGCTGCTCGTGGCATCCGAGCCGATGTTGCCGCTGCGCGCGGAAGGCTCAGATCGCTGGATAATCGACCTGCGGCTCTCCGAACTACCCACAGCACCCGACGGGCTCCCGCTGGCCGAAGGCATCGAGTACGACCGCCGCGACGAACTGCGACTCAACGATCTTTCCCGGCTCGGCGACGGGCTGGACCGAACGGAAGGAGCCGGATCGCTCGAACGAACGGACGGAGCGGACCGGCTGATCGATGTGTCCGGACGACTGAACGAATTGCTCGGAACCCGGCTCGGACTCGCAGGCCGGCTCGGGCTCGGCGTTACAGATCTCGATGGCGCGGGACTGCGGCTGATCGTGCTTCTGCTCGGAGAACTCGGCCTCGGGGCAGGACTAAACGACCGCGACGGACTTGTTGTCTGGCGGGTGACGGAAGACGGCCGCGAAGACATCCGCTGCACAGGGGATGCGCTGGATGCCGGGCTCCTCGAACTCGGTCGCGATGCCTGGCTACCGGCGCGATCGCGACTGCGCGACTGGCCATACGCCAGCGGCCCGGCCAGCAGTGTCGCCGCCACCAGCACAGCAATGAACGGTGCCCCCCCAACGCGATCCTTCGCACTTCCCAACCAACTTGCTCGATGTCTTTGTTTTTCATTTACGGCACACATCGAAATACTCCTTTCTCCCGGCGGCGGCATTTCCGGCGAACCCCACCTCCCCATCCGGCCGACCGCCGGCATTCGACGCGTCCAACCGGATCGCGTCAAATGGCGTCATAAACTGGAGGCTCACCTTCTAACTCTACTGTTTTCAAGGTCTTGGGGTTTGTCACACGGTTCGAAACAGTCGAAACCACCCGTTTCGCCGTCCCGACCAAGCACGCACAAACCAGCCTGCCACTCCAGCTCAGAGTATCTGTTCATAGATGAAAGGCATGACGAGCCGTTGCAGTCACAGAAAAAAGACGATTTTATTGCCACGGCGACGCGAAAGGCGAGAAATCGAGGCAGGCGCGGACCCGCTCACATGTCGGGGACGGTTTCCGGATAGAACTGGCCTGTCGGGCTGATCTTGAAGACGTAGATCAGCCCCTCCTTGAGCGGCTGGTAGACCGCGCTGCCGTAAATGGCGCGAATGCCGTATTCGTGGAGCTTATCGGGGTCGTTGGCCAGTTCCCAGATGCTGGACCAGAACAACTGCTGATGCGGGATCGGCAGCGTCTGCAACAGGCCGCTGTACCGTTTCGGCTCGGCGCCGGGTTCTTCGATCAGAAACCCTTCGCCGGGAGCCATCTTCTCGCCGTAGACACGACGCCAGAGGTACAGGGCGCGTGATTTGCCGTCCGCGACCAGTTTGTCATCGAATTTGACGATCACGGCGTCGAAGTGGACGACATCGCCCTCGACCGTGTATTCCTTCTGGAGAATGACCTTGGTCTTGTCGTCGCGGGCTGTCTCCACGAACCGAATCGTGGTCAACAACCGACCGTCCTCATTTCGTTGCGAGATCACCTTGGCATAGCCGATCTGGTCCTCGTCAGTGAGGTTTGTGATGGCCTCGCGAAGCTGCTTGTTCTCGGTCAACAAATCGTGGAGGGTCATCGCGCCGCGGTAGATTCCCGGTCCGATAAACGCGGCGGACGCGACGAAGATCGCGCCAAAACCGTACAGAACCAACCGCATTTTCTTTACCAAAAACGCCATCCGTTCCCAATCGAACCGTTGCCATCAACCATACGAACCAGCCCTGTTTGATGTTTATCGGCCCGGAAGGACGAGTTCCTATATGGAAACACCCGGGAAATCCCAAGTTTCGCCGTTCCTCATGGCCTTGACAGACGATATAACCTATGATGACAAATCGAACAGGATCGGTTGGAAGGATAGAGGCCAATGGATAGCGTATGCTCTCAACTGTTGCGAATCAGCCTGTTGGTCGGGCTGTTGGCAATCTCGGGCTGCTATGAGCCCGAGCCCAAGCCTGCTATCACAGGGGAACTGCCACTATTGGTGCTGCCGCCGGCGGAGGCCCCGCTGGCACAGCATCGGCTCGTCGGTCGCTCGGTCCAGGGCCGTCCCATCATGGTCCAGATCCTCGGCGAGGGCGACGACACCGTCTTCGTCATGGGCGCCATCCACGGCAACGAACCGGCGGGAGCCACCTTGGTCAAAAGTCTGGTCGATTATCTGCGATACAACCGCGATCTGTTGGAGGGCCGACGCGTCGTGATGATGCCCGTGGCGAATCCGGACGGCCTGGCCGCCGGAACGCGGGAGAACGTCCGACGCATCGATCTGAACCGCAACTTCGATACGCCAAACCGTGAAAATGACACGACCAACGGCCTTCGACCCCTTTCCGAGCCCGAATCCCACGCGTTGCAGAGTGCGATCAAGCAGTACAACCCCAGTCGGATCGTGAGCATCCATCAGCCGCTCACCTGCATCGACTACGATGGTCCAGGGCGGGCGCTGGCCACTCGCATGGCGCAATACTGCGATCTTCCCCTCAAGAAGCTCGGCGCCAAACCGGGCTCGCTCGGCTCCTACACCGGCGAATCGCTCGGCATTGCGACAATCACCGTCGAGCTGCCCAAGGAAGCCTCGAAGCTGACCGAGCAGGAACTCTGGGAAAAGTACGGCAAGGCCCTCCTGGCGGCAATCCTGTACCCCCAGCATCCCCTGTAATCGGATGCGTCTCACGACTGGACGCCACGCTCAAACTCGTTTGAGCGTGTCTTCACGGCCACAGGCAATGCCCGCTTGATTTGCCCATTCCGAGGGGGTATCATACTGCCCATCAGGTATCTCGCGAACCAGCATGCCTCTGCTGCATATGGCGCAATGTCCGTGCTGCCCGCAGGGAGAGCATCCAGAGCCGGAAGGTGGGCATTCTGTGTGCTCGGCGGCCGGGATTGCCGTGAGGAATATGGCCATCTACAAGCTGAACAACCAGTATCAGCCCTCGGGAGACCAGCCGCAAGCCATCGAGCGGCTCGTACAGGGTGTGCGCGAGGGCAAGAAGTTCCAGACTCTCATGGGCGTCACCGGCAGCGGCAAGACCTTCACCATGGCCAACGTGCTCGCCCGGTTCGACCGGCCGGTCCTGGTCGTCTCGCACAACAAGACCCTGGCCGCCCAGCTCTACGAGGAATTCAAGGAGCTGTTTCCCGAGAACGCAGTGGAGTATTTCGTCAGCTATTACGATTACTACCAGCCCGAGGCGTACATTCCCGCGAGGGATATCTACATCGAAAAGGACGCCTCGCGGAACGCCGACCTCGACCGGCTGAGGCTCTCGACGACGACCAGCCTCTCCTCCCGGCGGGATTGCATCGTCGTCGCTTCGGTCTCGTGCATCTTCGGACTGGGGTCTCCCGAAGACTACAAGGCCAGCGTCGTCGCCGTCCGAACGGGCGAGCCCCAGGATCGCAACACCCTGCTCGGCCGCCTGGCCGACATGCAGTACGCCCGCAACGACATCGACTTCCAACGCGGGACCTTCCGCGTCCGGGGCGACGTGGTCGAGGTGCACCCGTCGTATGAATCGTTCGCCGTCCGGATCGAGTTCTTCGACGAAACCGTCGAGGCGATCCGCTATATCAACCCCATCTCCGGGGAAATCCTGGCCCGGGAAAACCAGGTTTTCATCTACCCCGCTCAGCACTACGTCATGCCCAGCGAGCGAATCGAGCCGGCGGTCGAGAGCATCCGCGCCGAACTCGAAGCGAGATTGCAGCAGTTCCGCACCGAGGGCAAGCTCCTGGAGGCCCAGCGGCTCCAGGCCCGGACGATGTACGACCTGGAGATGATCCAGGAGGTCGGCTACTGCAGCGGAATCGAGAACTATTCCCGACACCTCGCGGGCCTGCCCGCCGGAGCCAGGCCCTACACGCTGGTCGATTACTTCCCGAAGGATTTCCTGCTCATCATCGACGAATCGCACGTGACGATTCCGCAGCTCCGCGCGATGTGGGCCGGCGACCACAATCGCAAGGTGGTCCTCGTCGAGCACGGCTTCCGCCTGCCCAGCGCCATGGACAACCGCCCCCTGCGATTCGAGGAATTCCAGGAGAGCTGGGACCAGGTGGTCTTCGTCTCCGCGACGCCTGCGCCCTATGAGCTGGGCAAGTGCGACAATGAGGTGGTCGAGCAGATCATCCGACCGACCGGCCTGCTGGACCCGGATATCTTCATTTTCCCGGCCACCAACCAGGTCGAGCACCTGCTCGACGAGATCGCCAAACGGGTCGCGGTCAAGGAGCGGGTCCTCGTCACCACGCTGACCAAGCGGATGGCCGAGCAACTCTCGGATTTCGTGACCAAGCGAGGTTACCGCTGCCGGTACCTGCACAGCGAGGTCGAAACGCTCGACCGGATCGAGATCCTCCGCGACCTGCGGCTGGGCGAATTCGACGTCCTGATCGGGGTCAATCTGCTCCGCGAGGGCCTGGACCTGCCCGAGGTCTCCTGCGTCGCGATCCTCGACGCGGACAAGGAGGGCTTCCTGCGAAGCCAGACCTCGCTGGTCCAGACGATCGGCCGGACCGCAAGAAACGTCAACGCCACGGTCTTTCTCTACGCCGATCGGGTCACGGAGTCCATGCAAAAAGCCATTGACGAAACGAATCGCCGGCGTACAATTCAACTGGCCTATAATCAGGAGCATGGAATCACGCCAGAGACGATACGCAAGGAGATTCGCAAGAGCCTTACCGAGCAGATCAAAGCGAGGCAGGTTGCCCGCGAAGCGATCCAGCTCGGCGATTCCGAGTACGACAAAGTCGAGATGGCCGGCCAGATCGAGCAGGAGATGTTCGAGGCCGCCGAGGCGCTCGATTTCGAGCGGGCCGCCGCACTTCGGGATCAGTTGCGTCAGTTGAAGGAACTGCCCGAGCTGATCGTCACCAGCAAAGCGAAGAAAGACATCGCCCGCCAGACCCGGGGCAAACGCAAGACCACGTCTTGACCCTACGCTTGGCCTGCGCAGCGTCCGGGGACCGACAAGTGTGAAGAAATCAGCCACAGAGGTCACAGAGAACACAGAGAAAGATGAAGATAGAATGAGTGATGAAAACCGGATGGCGACAATGTTTTGTTTCCACCTCTCTGTGTGCTCTGTGTGCTCTGTGGCAAAAGTAGTTTTGTTTTAGCATCTGGAATCGTTGAATAAAATGAAGAAACTGAACATCAAGCAAGTGCGACCGCTGATTCACATGGCCATGGAAGAAGACCTCGGCAGCGGCGACGTCACCACGAATCTGTTGTTCAAGGACGGCGCCATCGCCGAGGCCAGGGTCGTTTCCCGTGAGGAGATCGTCGTGGCCGGAATGCCCGTCCTCGAAGAAATCCTGCGGCAGTACGACGAACGACTGAAAATGGCCGCCCACTTCCGCGACGGCCAGTCGGCCCACGTCGGCAACAAACTCGCGACGATTCGCGGCCCCCTGCGGAGCCTGCTCAGCGCCGAGCGTGTGATGTTGAACTTCCTCCAACGACTCAGCGGCATTGCCACCATGACCAGCCGCTACGTCCGCGCGGTCAAAGGGACGAAGGCCAAGATCTACGATACTCGAAAGACGATTCCCGGCTGGCGACTGCTCGAAAAGTACGCGGTCCGCTGCGGCGGCGGATACAATCACCGCCTCGGACTCTACGACGGCGTTCTCATCAAGGACAACCACATGGCCGAGCTGGGAAACAACTTCCCTGCCCGGATTCGCCGGCTCGTCGACGACGCCAAAGGGGTCAAAGGGATCAAGTTCATCGCGGTCGAAGTGGACCATGTGGACGATCAGTTGAACCACGTCCTGAAGATCCCCGGCATCGACATCGTCCTGCTGGACAACATGGGCCAGTGGCAGCTCCGACACGCGGTCGAGATGCGAGACGAGATGTGCGGCAACGGCAAGGGCCCGCTGCTCGAAGCCTCCGGCAACGTCAACCTGAACAACGTCTGCGAAATCGCCCAGTGCGGCGTGGACCGCATCGCGGTCGGCGCCATCACGCATTCGGCCAGCGCCGTGGATATCGGGGTGGATCGATAACGCCCTCGCAGGAAATCCGAAACCCGAAGCACGAAACGCGAAACGAATTCGAATGACCCAAACCCGAAATTCGAAACGGGTCTACCGAACAGCGTCAGCGTTTCGGTCATTCGTGCTTTGGTTTTGGATTTGTTTCGGATTTGCGTTCCCGCTTTGGCGGGGTCGAGATTCGGATTTCGGATTGGATCGCTTCTGTGCCTATGACTGATGACGACCGCCTGGATCCGGACCTGATCCGGGCCAACCTCAAGACAAAGAGAATTGGCAAATCGGTGCTTGTCTACGAACGGACCGCCAGCACCAACGACGTGGCCGCCGAGTACGCCCGCAATCCGGACCACGACGGCCTCGTCGTCTTCGCGGAGGAGCAGACCGCCGGCCGGGGCCGCACCGGCGCAACGTGGCAGAGCCGTCCCGGCGACAGTCTCCTGTTTTCCTTCGTCCTGATCGGCTCCAAGGCCGCAGGCGAACTCGTCTCGCTGGCCTGCGCCGTGGCGGTAGCCGAGGCTATCGGCCGGATCGGCGGCCGCCACGCCGGGATCAAGTGGCCCAACGACATTATGCTCGACGACAAGAAGGTCGCCGGAATCCTCGTGGAATCCAGAGGCGTATCGCGTCGCTCGTCGCTCGTCGCTCGACCAACCGAGGCCCCGTCTCCCAGCCAACGGGCCACGAGCCACCCGTCGCAAGACACGAAGATCATCGGCATCGGCATCAACTGCCACCAAACAAAGGAATCTTTCCCCGATGAACTCCACGCGACCGCCACCAGTCTGGACCTGGCCGGCGGAACCCAATGCCATCGGACGACGGTCGCCAGGCGGGTCCTCACGTCGCTGGACCACTGGCTCCGCGTGGCCGAGCGCAACAAGAAGACGGTAATTGAAACCTGGAGTCGCCTGAGCACGCAATTGGGCAAGCGGGTCGCCCTGTCTTACGACGGCAAACGCTTCACCGGCAACTGCATCGGCGTGGACCCCGAGAGCGGCCTGATCCTCCAGCTCGACCG
>CAZDTD010000171.1:0-7826 GCA_964507995.1 uncultured Pirellulales bacterium
GAGGGAGAGGATCGGTCTACAAGTTCAGCGTGTGCCGCAGAGCGACATCGACGTCCGCCATTGGCAACGCGCCGATTACACGATCAATCGCGGCCTCCAGGACGGTCCCCAGATTGTCCGTCGCCACGACGGAGTCCGTCAGCAATCCGGATTGTTGCCCGGCTGCCGTCGATATTTCGACCACGACACGGCTCGGATGGTTCCCACGAAACAAATGGCTGGTGATCATCGCAACAATGACTTGTGGCAGTCCCGTCTGTAGGTTGTCGGCTTGAATAATCAACGCAGGCCGAGTCTTTGCAGTCCACAGATCAGAGTGGGGATAGAGCACGAGGACTACATCCCCGCGTTTACAGCTTGCCTTTTGCGGCGTCATAGTTGTCGTACAGCGACATCTCTTCGCTGTCCCAATCCTCGGCAAAGGTTTCCAGCCGGGCTCGAAGCTCTGCGGCTTGGCCCTCGTCGATCCCTCGCTCTCGCAGGTCGATAGGGCTTGCCTCAAGGAAGGTCACAATGACGCGAGTGTCGTCGCGCACATCCTCGGGGAGGTCGGACAATTCGACCTTGCCGTTGCGATACACCCCTTCAACACTTTTGAGCATAGAACCTCCTGGATTTTCCTCTATCTTACCAGAACCATGGGAAATACACAAGAACCGACCATCTCGGTTCTCGGTGGGGCGAAGGCTTTTCCGAAAGTTCGAGCGACCACGAAGAATTGGCAGTTGCCCCCGGCGCGAGATTCTGTTGTCAGGATCGGGGCGGTCCTTTACCATGTTGGGACAGTTGGGTTTGGTTTCTCCAATAAGGAGCCTCAATATGAAGTTGCGTGGATTGATCCTGTTGGTTCTTGTCGCCCTGGTCCTGGCGGGCGGCTGCGCGACGAGTTCGCGAAAGGGAACGGATAAGGCCGTCGTCTCCGGCGAGCTCAAGCAGTGGCACAACGTCGTGCTGACCTTCGACGGGCCCGCGCTCAGTGAGACCGCCGAGGCGAATCCCTTCCTCGACTGCCGACTGAACGTCACCTTCTCCAAGAACGGCAGACAGTACGTCGTGCCTGGATATTACGCGGCCGACGGCAACGCAGGCCAGACCGGCGCCGCGGAGGGCAACAAGTGGCGAACGCACTTCCTGCCGCCGGAGGTCGGCGTGTGGACGTACACCGCGTCCTTCCGATACGCCAAGGGGATCGCCATCGATCCGAACGCCACGGCGGGCAAGCCGGCCTTCTTCGACGGGGCAACCGGGACCTTCACGATCTGCCCGACGGACAAGACCGGCCGGGACTTCCGTGCCCAGGGACTTCTTCGGCACGTCGGGCAGCGGTATCTCCAGTTCGCCCATACCGGGACGTATTTCATCAAAGGCGGGGCCGACAGTCCAGAGAACTTCCTGGCCTACGCCGATTTCGACGGGACCTTCGACACCGACGACCTCAGGCGACCGGGCGAGGCGACCGGCGCGAAGTTCATTCATAAGTACCAGCCGCACGTCGAGGACTGGCGGCTGGGCGATCCCACCTGGCGCAACGGCAAGGGCAAGGGCATCATCGGAGCGATCAACTACCTGGCCTCCAAGGGCATGAACAGCGTCTATTTTCTGACCTACAACCTCAACGGCGGCGACGGCAGGGACGTCTGGATGTGGACCCAGCCGCGGGAGCGATACCGCTTCGATTGCAGCAAGCTGGACCAGTGGGAGATCGTCTTCTCGCACATGGACCGGCTCGGCGTCGCGATGCACGTTGTGACGCAGGAGCAGGAGAATGACCAGGCTCTCGACAAAGGCGCTCTGGGCCGCCAGCGGAAGCTGTATTACCGCGAGCTGATCGCCCGGTTCGGCCACCATCCGGCCCTCTTCTGGAACCTGGGCGAGGAAAACACGAATACGAACGAGCAGCGGAAGGCCTTCGCAAAGCACATCCACGACCTGGACCCGTATGACCACCCGGTGGTCTGCCACACGTTCCCAGGCCAGTACGACCCGGTGTACGAGCCGCTGCTGGGCTATGAGTGGTTCGAAGGCCCGTCGCTCCAGACGAACGACACGCACGCCCAGACGCTCCGATGGGTTCAGCGTTCCGCGGCGGCAGGCAGGCAGTGGTTCGTCTGTCTCGACGAGATCGGACCGTCCCACACGGGCGTCAAGACCGATAATGACGACTACTGGCACGATGACGCGAGGACCAAACACCTCTGGGGCAACCTCATGGCCGGCGGCGCCGGCGTCGAGTGGTACTTCGGCTACAACTACGCCCACAACGACCTCAACTGCGAAAACTGGCACAGCCGGGACCACCTGTGGGACCTGACGCGGTACGCCTTGGAGTTCTTTCACACTCGCCTGCCCTTCTCAACGATGGATCCGAACGACGAGTTGACCACGGCCCAAGACGACTACTGCTTGGCCGATCCGGGAAACGTCTACGTCGTGTACCTGCCGGCGGGCGGAACCCCGGAGCTCGATGTAGGCGAGACCGCCGCGACGTTCCAGATTCGATGGTTCAATCCGAGGACGGGCGGCGAACTGCTGAAGGGGTCCGTTGCATCGGTCACGGGGCCGGGCAAAGCTGTGATTGGTCAGCCGCTGGAGGACACCGACAAGGACTGGGTCGCCCTCGTGGAGCAAATCAAGCCCAGGCAGCTCATCCCGCCGGGTGTTCAGCAGGAGACGTCGACGCCCTGAAGATGCGTTGGCAATCGGTCCGCGGCGACGGTCGTGCCTTGAACCGCGTCCATCTGATGCCATCCCCCGTCCCCGACCGCCCGAAAGCCCGTACAGAACCCTCCCCGATTCGCCGGCGTAAAATGCCTCTTGCAAAACTCGCGGCGACCCATATAATAACCGGTTCGTCAAGATCGCGGGTCCCTACGGGACTCACATGAGTGTTGCCTTTTGGAGACGATATCCATGGAACAGACTGCCGAGTTGCAGATAAACCTGTTTCGGGAACAACCACCCTCGATGGAGGAGATTCGAACGCTTTCGCACCTGGTGCATTCGAGCGAAGCCAGCCAGAGACGGTTCGCCGAGCAGGTGGAGCAGAATCTGAGCAGTAACGCAGCCCTGCCCTCGCTGGAGGCCGGCATCGGATTGTTCATTCTCGACCGATGCCGCGAGGCGCTTCCGAAACTCCAGAAGGGACCGGACAGCAAGGAGAAACACCTCTGCCTGGCATTCACCCTCCGCCGGCTCCGGAAGTACGATGAGGCGATCCAGAGCCTTCAGCGAGCCAAAGACGCCGGCGCGGAGGCATTGAACGTGAGTTTGGAGAAGGCAGCGACCTTCCGGCACGGCGGCAACCTGGATGCCGCAGCCAAGGAGATCAAGTCCTGCGCGAATTTCCAGAACGTCAGCGCAGAGTACCACTATCAATTCGCCCGCCTGCAAGAGGCCCAGGGGCTGTACGACGAGGCGATCGCCAACTACAAGACGGCCCTCGAACTGGTCCCGACGCATCAACGAGCGTTGTTCCATTTGGCCTATCGATACGACCTTTCCGGCTACGAGGACCAGGCCATTGAGTACTACAAGCAGGTGATCGCCATTGCGCCGACCTACGTCAGCGCCCTGCTGAACCTGGCGGTCCTCTACGAGGATATCGGGGAGTTCGACAAGGCCAGCGCCTGCATCGGCAAAGTCATCGAGTCACACCCGAATCACCCGCGGGCAACCTTGTTCTACAGGGACGTGGAAAGCTCCAAGACGATGTTCTACGACGAGGAGCGGGAGAAGAAACGCAGCCGCAAGAACCAGATCCTCGAAACCCCGATCTCCGACTTCGAACTCTCCGTCCGAAGTCGCAACTGCCTGAGGAAGATGAATATCCGCACCCTGGGCGACCTGCTCAACATCACGGAGGCGGAACTGCTTTCCTACAAAAACTTCGGCGAGACCTCGCTGCGCGAGATCAAAGCAATCCTCGACCAAAAGGGACTGCGGCTCGGACAGGCCCTGGAAGACAAGCAGTTCCAGGCAGACACCCCCCCGGAGCGGGCTGTGGCCGACAACAGGGGACTGATGAACAAGACAGTTGACGAGATTCAACTGTCGGTACGAGCCCGCAAGTGCATCCAGAAGCTCAACATCCGCACGCTGGGCGAGTTGACTCGCACCACGGACGCCGAGCTTCTCGGGTGCAAGAACTTCGGCGTGACCAGCTTGAACGAGATCAAAAAGGCGCTGTCCGGTTACGGCCTGTCGCTGCGAAGCCTCGATTAGGCCCGGCGCCTGCGATAGGAAAAAGCGGAAAGTGAAGAGGCAGAGCGGTTGGAGCCCCGGTGCGGCGACGTGTTGGATCGCAGCACGTTTGTATTTGTATGCGCCGAAGTCGGGACATGCGCATCTGCCGAATCTTCTCGTCTTTCTGTGCGTTGCGTGTATGGCTTTGGTTGGGGGCTGCGAGCGCCGCACGATTATCCGGCCCACCCCTCAGATGGAGGTGGATTCCCAGTTCTGGATTCGCGTGCTGCTGGCAGCCGACACCTCCGAATGCACAGTCGAAATCCCTTCGTCCTTTCGTGTGGCGCGGGCCGACCTCGGGCCGGGGATCGAGCCGGGATCGCCTCGGAAGGCCCCTCTGGGTGGCCCGACGAAAGTCAGCATGGTTCGCGGCCAGCTCGTGCTCGGAACCACGACGACCGCAGATCGTGAGATCGTGATCCATCCGGAGGCCCCGCACATCTTCGGGTTCAACGGACGCAACTACCGCGGCAAACTGAAGCTCGTTGTGAACGGAGACGGCCAAACCTTTGATGTGCTGAACCTCGTGCCGCTGGAACCATATCTCGCCGGCGTGGTCGGCGAGGAGATGCCCAACTACTGGGAGCCGCAGGCCTTGCGGGCCCAGGCCATTGCCGCACGCACTTATTGCCTCTACATCAAGAACCGCTTCGGAGTCAATCGCAGCTACGATGTCAGCCGGACGCAGGCCAGCCAGGTCTACGGCGGCATCGAGGCCGAATCCGCGCAGGTCTGGAACGCGGTCAACAGCACGTCCGGAAAGGTCCTGGTCGAGAAGGCCCCTCAATCCGGTCGGGCCGTCGGTGCCACTCTCTTGGCTCGCGGCCTGTTCCCGACGTATTTCAGCTCGGTCTGTGGAGGCCACACGACTGACAGCGAGGACGTATTCGGGGATTCGTTCACGCCGCTCAAAGGCGTCCCCTGCCCTTATTGCAGGGACGTCGCCAAGCTGGGCCTTTTCTTTTGGCCCATGG
This sequence comes from uncultured Pirellulales bacterium, assembly GCA_964507995.1. Lineage (GTDB taxonomy): Bacteria > Planctomycetota > Phycisphaerae > Sedimentisphaerales > Anaerobacaceae > PLanc-01. The sequence continues at coordinate 5,217 of CAZDTD010000171.1, forward strand.
CCCAATACAGCCGGAAAACCGTGACAGAACAACTGGTCGCGCGCTATCCGAAGCTCGCATCGCTCGGCGATATCCAGGAGATCACCCCGATCGAACAGTGCGACTACGGCGATTTCTCCCGGCTGACCCGAATCAAGCTCGTCGGCACAACCGGCCGCACTGAGACGCTTCGCGCCGAAGACCTGCGGCTGAGCCTCGATTCGAGCGGTCGCAAGATCAAGAGCACGATCTGCCATATCGTCCCCTGGGGCGACGGCTGGGGTTTCCTCTCGGGCCGGGGCTGGGGCCACGGCGTCGGCATGTGCCAGTGCGGTGCCGAGGGAATGGCTCGGCAGGGTAAGAACGCCGAGCAAATCCTGCAATACTACTATCCCGGCGCCAAGATCGTGAGCGTGTACTGACCCATGTCTTGTTTTGAACTGCTGAGCACCGATCCAAACTGTTCCGCCCGCCGCGGCGTGCTGAAAACCGCTCATGGGACGGTCCAGACCCCGGCCTTCATGCCGGTCGGCACCGTGGGCGCGGTCAAAGGGATCACGCCGGAGCAAATAGAAGGCAGCGGCGCCCAGATCATCCTGGCCAACACGTACCATGTTCTGTTGCGCCCCGGCGTCGAAGTCGTCGAGAAGCTCGGCGGCCTTCACGGCCTGATGGCCTGGAACCACCCCATCCTGACGGACAGCGGTGGATACCAGGTCTTCTCGCTGAGCCCGCTGACCAAGATCGACGACGAAGGGGTCGAATTCGCCAGCCACATCGACGGAGCCCGCATCCACCTGAACGCGGAGATCGCCACCGAGATCCAGGTTCGCCTCGGCGCGGACATCATCATGTGCTTCGACGAGTGCACGCCCTTCCCGATCGAGGAGGAGAAGCTCCACAAGGCGGTAGCCAGGACCCTCGAATGGGCCAAACGCTGCAAAACCGCCCACTGCGCCCTGCTGAAACGAGGTACAGACGCAAGTCCCATTAGTCCTATAAGTCCTATCGAACCGCCGCAAAGCCTCCTTTTCGGGATCGTCCAGGGCGGCGTCGATCCGGCGCTTCGTCGCCGATGCGCCGAACAGATCGTGGACATCGGGTTCGACGGATATGCCATCGGCGGCCTGAGCGTCGGCGAGGGACACGACGCAATGGCTCGGACCGTCCGCCACACGACCCCCTGCCTGCCGACCGAGGCGCCGCGTTACCTGATGGGCGTCGGGATGCCCATGGACATCCTGGCGGCCGTCATGGCCGGCGTGGACATGTTCGACTGCGTCCTGCCCACCCGAAACGGGCGGAACGCCTTCGCCTTCACCCGGCATGGCTCACTGCGACTTCGCAACAGCAGCCACATCGACTCGACCGAGCCCGTGGAGGCCGGATGCGACTGCTACTGCTGCCGCCACTTCACCCGGGGCGCGATCCGCCATTACTTCAACAGCGGCGAGATGCTCGGCCCGATCCTCCTTTCGATCCACAACCTGCGGTTCTTTCAGCGGCTCATGGCCGAGATCCGCGAGCACATCGAGAAAAGCGATTTTGCCGCCTGGGCAACTCGCGAGATCGAGGAATACGCCGGAATCGACGCCGACCGGTAGGATTCGCCGCTTTTCGCCCCGGAAACGGCAATTGAATTTGACATTCTCCGTCCGCAGAGATAGGCTTATCTGATTGTATTTTCATTTTGGAAAGGACCCCGTAATGGATCAAGCGTGGATATTGGCACAAACAGATTCCGGGCAGGCACCCTCGCGAATCGACTCGGAGCCGGTGCAGACAACCGGCGAGGCGACAACCGTGCAGGATTCCTCTCCAGACGCACCACAGACCGCCCCGACCAAACCCCCTTCGCTGCTGACGACCCTGTTGCCTTTCATTCTCATCATGGTGGTCATGTACGTCCTGATGTTCCGCGGGCCCCGCAAGCAACAGCAGCAGCACAAGCAGATGGTGCAGTCCCTCAAGAAGAACGACCGCGTGCGTACTATCGGCGGTATTTTTGGGACCATCGTGGATATTCGAGGCGACGAGGTCGTTCTCAAGGTGGACGAACAGAACAACACGAAGATCAAAGTCAGCACTAGTGCTATCGGCAAAAACCTCTCGCAAGACGGGAAAGAATAGCGGTCCGCGACGGATTATTGACAATTTACTATTTGGCTTCGCAAGCCCCCCGGCCGATGGGATAGGCAGCAGTGACGAAAATGTCCGGCGCCGCGGCGCCCCATAGTAAATCATAAATCGTAAATGGAAACTTCTAACGGGAAAGCATTATGAGCAGGAACCTGGTACCGAAGATCATTCTCATTCTCATTCTGGTGGTAGCGGCTGTTCTAAGCCTGTACCCCCCCAGCAAATCGCTGAAGCCCGGCATCGACCTCGCCGGCGGAACAAGCCTGATTTACGCCATCGATACGCAGGGATTGAGTAGTTCGGAGGAGAAAGGCCTGGCTCAGAGGATGATCACCGTCGTGCGGCGGCGTATCGACCCGGCCAACATCCAGAACCTCGGCTGGCGTCCCCTGGGCAACACGCGATTCGAGATCCAGATGCCTCTGGCCAGCAAGGAGACCCAGGTAAAACGAGACGCCTACCTGGCGGCTCTGAACAACCTGCTCGACAAGA
>CAZDTD010000172.1:0-7805 GCA_964507995.1 uncultured Pirellulales bacterium
GTCGCTTCGAATAGCCCCAAGGGGATTTGAACCCCTGTCGCCGGGTTGAAAACCCGGTGTCCTAGACCTACCTAGACGATGGGGCCACGCTCAGATTGATTATTGATGATTGTTCAAGGATGATTGACCGAGGCGGCGAAGCGCGGGACCCAATCATCAATCATCCATAATCAATTATCAATCCTTACAGGCTTATGGCTTCCGCGGGGCAAGTGTCGACGCAGACGCCGCAATCGACGCAGTTGTCCGCGTTGACCTGTGCCTTGCCGCCGACCATGCTGATCGCACTGCTCGGGCACTCGCTGACGCAAGATTCGCACCCGGTGCATTTATCCTTGTTGACTTCTGCCGGCATCCAGCAACCCTTTCAAATAGCAATTACGTCAATGTACCAAGAAAGCAACATCATAGCGAAATCGCACGTAAATACAACCCCAAATTCTCTGTCCGGTTGCAAAAATGCGTCAAACCGGCTTGGATTACGCTGCGGATCGTGCAGGGTCGTTCTGGATCTTGGAATGCCAAACGATGGGAGTACCCAGTGGATCGAAGGGGATCACGGCCGAACGATTGGGATCTCTTCAGACGCCGAGTTCAGGGGAAAGGCCGAGGCCGTGCCTGCCTGGAGCGATCTGGCCAGGCTTCGGACCAACTCGTCCGTGTCCTGTTTCGCGACCCAGTCCAAGACCGGCTGGATGTTGTCGGTCGAGCTGTTCGCCAGGAGGTAGACCGTCATCAGACGCACCGGCCAATAGGCGTGATTGAGGTTCTTGGCGACCGCGGTGGCCAGCTCCTGGTCGAGTGGCATGGAGAGCATGTCGGCCATCGTGTTGACCTTCACCACCCAATCGTCCGGCGCCGGACTGAGCAAGAGCCCTGACGGACTCAGCAGGGAGGAACGGAGCAGCTCGCCTACCCATTCCTCGTAGCGATAGGCGTAAAGCGTGCCGTGCTTGGCCATGGCCTGTCGCTCTTTCAGCAGCCCGGTGAAGAGCCGGGCCGTCTGGATGCGTTGGTTTTGCTGCCCCGAAGAGAGGGTGTTGTACCGCCCCCGCACGTAGCTTCTCGTGATCTGGGCGGCGGGGCGCTTGACCGAAATCGTAACGGGTTTTACATCGACCAGCCGGTTGCTGATCGCTCCGCTCGGCGTGGCCACCGGATCGAGGTACAACGTGAACTCGATGTCGAGAGAGGCCTGCGGATAGGTTTCCAGTATGTGGCGGAGTTCACCTGTGGACAGTCGGACCGAGTAGGCGAAGCTCCTGCCCGGCGGCACGGCCAAGTCTGTGCGGACTGTTCGCGACACGAGGTTCGGGATCTCCTTCTTGACGTCGCCGCTGACGCGGGCGCTGACCCGAAGATTCCCCTGGAACATGCTGTCTTGCGTGATGATGAGAGGTTCGACCCCTCGGTTGACGACCCCGATGGCGCCTTCCAACTCGTTGCCATACGAGAAATCCGTGCCTCGGATGCTGAATTGCACCTCGATCATCCTGTCCGGCGGGAGGAACTGCGGCGTGACGGTCTTGCCGAGACTCTGGGACAGATAGGTCAGCACGGCCTCGCCATCGATGGGACAGACATAGTTGACACCCAACTTTCCGAGCAGGTCCTTGCCTGTCTCGGCGGCGAACGAACCGGGGTCCTTCGCGATGGCGGTCCTGAGCGTCTGGATCGCTGCGGTCTTGTTCTCCTCAGCCAGCTCGATTTTCGCCTGAACCAAGTCGGCGATCTGAGTTCGCTCCGTAGACGCCAGCAGGGGCTTTGCCCACTCCAGTTGGTTGTTCATGCTCAGGGCGTAGGCCAGCAGCGCCCCGGCTGAAGGCGAGTTCGGCTCGGCCGCGTAGGCCTGATGGGCCCAGTACATCGCTTTCGTCGAGTCGGGACTGCCAAAACAGTAGAACCAGGCGACCTGTTTGGCGTTGATCTGCCTGACGGCGGTTGACGCATCCGCCTGTGATTGCGGCATCTGGACTGTGCCGTTCGGGAGCATCTCTTCGGCCTTCTGTTCGGCCTGGCGGAGGATGTTCGCGGCTTCTTGGGATTTGCCCAGTTTCGTCGCGGCCTTGGCGGCGATCGCCTCCAGGAGGATGTCGAACTGGCCCCCGTTGCGAACGGTTTGGGCGATTTGCATGCACATCGGTTGCCTCTGGCGGCTGTTGTAGCAACTGATGGCCCAGGGCAGGTAGACGTGCGGCGGCAGCGATTCCGATGGATACAGGTATCGGAACAGCTCCGCGCAGTATTGGTACGACATGGCCGAGAGGTCGTAGAGCTGGAGCCGCTCTGCGTACTGGGCGAAGGCGGCGGCCGAGTTGAGGTTCAGCGGGTTCTCACGCAGCACCAAACGAAGGTGCTCGAGGTAGACCGCGGAGCTGATTTCGTTGGGCGCCAGCTCGGCCAGCTTGTTGAAAGCCGTCTTGTTGTACCTGTTGTTGCTATAGGCCTGGGACAGGTAGAACTTGGCGGCGTCCTTGTTGTCTTTCTCGATCATCAGTGAGCCGAGCAACGTCGCGATTTCCGAATCGATCGCAGGGTTGCGGTTGCCGATTCGGGTCGCCAGGGCTTCCAGGGTCGTTCTTCGTTGTTCGATCGTGGTCTGACGCTGCAGGAGATAGCGGATGGCGTCCATGATGACCGCACAATCCGCCGACCCGCTGACGTAGTTCTGGAGCCAGGGGACGATCTGATCGGAGTAGTCCTGCTCGGCATGGTGAATGGCCAATCTCAGAAGCAGGGGATCGATGTCTGACGCCGTGCGATCCAAACTCCTTGCGGCTGTCAGGAGGATGATTGCCTGTTCGGCCTGCGGTCCGGTAATTGTCGTGGAGTTCGCCAGTTCCGTTCCGATCTCCAGGAACCGCTGTGCCGCCGCAGGGGCCGATAATGACTGGGGCGATGGAATGGGAAGGGCTACCCCGGAACCCGAAGGCGCCGGAAGGAGGGAGGTCTGCGACCACGCGGGCGCAGCAAACAGGACCGTCGCCAGAAACACCGCGATCGACCTGCTCTCAAGCATCTGTTTCTCCTTAAACTCCTCGCAGAAAATGGCCGTGCCAAAAGATATGTCGGGTGAAGCTCACGCCTGCTTTAGGCATTATCGTCCCAAGAGGTATGCTGCACAAGCATTTCGACGCTGTCGCGTCCTATAAGGTTCTGTCGGCGGAGAGGGCCGAAGTGTGCCTGCCTTTGCCTGTGAACAGCGAGAGCATCTCGATGTGGAGCAACTTGGCGGCGATCAGGTAGACGGTTGTGCCGGTGGCGACCGCCAGCACGAGCCCGACGAGGTCTGTGCAGCGGCTCGTCAGGTGTCCTACGCTTGCGACCGTCGCGGCCATGGCGACCGTGGCGATTGTGGTGTCCCGCAGGGCCCGTCTCAAGCCGGCGAGCACACCCGGTCCGAGGCGACGCCGCAGAGCGACAACCAGCATTGCCACCTGGAGATACGAGCTGATGGCCGTGGCGGCTGCCAGGCCGCCGCTGCCGAGGGGCCAGACCAGGAGCAGGTTCAGGACCAGGCCGGCAAGCACCGCGACGACGGCGGTCCTCGCAGGCACGCCCGGTTCCTGGAGTGCGTAGAAGGCCCTCGCCAGGACCTGTTGGGCGAAATAGCCGGTCAGTCCCAGCGTGTAGAATGCGAGCGCCACAGCGGTCTTCGCCGTGTCGGAGGGGTGGAATTCGCCCCGCTCCAGGATCACCGCGATGACCGGCCGGCTGATCAGCAGCAACCCCACGGTGGCAGGCAGCGCCACGAAGACCGTCCCCCGCATGCCGGAGGAGATGGATTGGCGAAGGGCGGCGAAGTCGCGTTGGGCCGCGTCGATGCTCATCTGGGGAAAGATGGCGGTGGCCAGCGATGCGCCGAACACGCCCAGGGGAAGCTGGTAGAGCCGCTGGGCGTAGAACAGGTGCGAAACCGCTCCCTCCCAGAGCGGATACCGCACGACATGGCCGAGCAGGGTGAAGGACTGTCCCTTCTCGACCGAGCCGGAGAGCCACAGCGCGGTGAAGTCGTTGATGAGCGTGCTGATCTGCGTGGCGGTCAGCCCGAGGATCATGGGGCCTATCAGGATAACGATCCGCCGGAAGGGCTCGGATCGGAAGTCCCACGCTGGACGCAGGAGAATGCCGTGTTTCGACAGGGGAGGCAACTGCATCGCCAACTGGGCCAGTCCCGCGAGGACGACCGCAGCCGACGCGGCAAACACCTGGGTGCGCTGCGGAAGCCCGAGTCCCCAACTGCCGATGCACAGCGCCGCGATCAGGAACACGTTGAGTACGACCGGGGCGGCCGCCGGAGCGGCGAAGTGCCGATGGCTGTTCAGGATGCCTCCCAGGATCGCCACGACGCAGATCAGGACCATGTAGGGAAGCATCACGCCGGTCAAGGCGAGTTTCAGTCGGGCACCGCTTGGGGGCGTTGCGAGATGGTAGTACAGCCAGATGAACGCCTCGCCGAGCAAGGTCACGATTGCCAGCAGCGCGAAGACGGCTGTTACGACGGACAGGGCCAGTCGCTTCGCCTGACGCGGGTCGCGATGCAACTGCTCGCTGTATACCGGGATGACCGCTGCCGCGGCGGTGCCCTCGCCGAAGAGTCGGCGCGCCAGGTTGGGGATCTTGAAGGCGATGGCCCAGGCATCCATCATGCCGCCGGCGCCGAGGAAGTAAGCGAAGAGCATGTCACGCACCATGCCGAGGACTCGGCTCAGGGCGGTCAGAACAACGATCTGTCGGAATCCTTTGATCAAGCGTGCCTCTCACAAATGGAGTGACATTCCCGGCGGCGTGACATCCTATTTCCTCGGCGCCACGCTGAACGGACGGCAGCGGCCGATGTTGTTCAACAGGCCGACGGCCATCAGGTTGACGAGCAGACTCGAGCCACCATAACTGACGAACGGCAGCGTCAGGCCGGTGATGGGCATGAGGCCGAGCGTCATGCCCACGTTCACGAGCACCTGGACTGCGAACATCGCGACGATTCCCAGGGCCGCCAGGCGGGCGAACGGATCGATGTTGTTCGCCGCGATCTCCAGGCCGCACAGGACGATGATGATGTACAACCCGAGAAACGCAAGGCTTCCCAGGAATCCCCACTGGTGCGCGACCACCGCGAAGATGAAATCGTTGTGCCGCTCGGACAGGAAATCGTACTTGATGAATGGCCCGCGTCCGTACCCTCGGCCGGTGAGCCCGCCGGAGGCGATGGCGAATTTCGAACGGATGAGGTGGTAACCCCAGTCGTTCTGCCAGCGACGTTCCGTGAACTTGCCGCCGACGAGGAGTTCGGCCAGTCGTGGGCTCTGCTCGGCCTTCTGGCGAATCCAGGGGCTTTGCAGCAGCACACTGCTGATCCGCTGACGCTGGTAGCCCTGCATCTTGAGGTACATCAACGGACTGATGAGCAGGGCCGCCAGCATGATGAGCACGAGATGTTTGACCCTCGCCCCGGCGATGAACAGCATCGTGAAGAAGACAGGCATCATCAGCAACGTGGTTCCGAGGTCCGGTTCGACCAGGATCAATACCGTCGGCAGCAGGGTTAGAGCGAACGGGCCGAGCAGCGACTTGAGACTGCGGTAATTGCTCCGATAACGCAGATACCACGCCAACGCCAGGACATAGGCGAGCTTGCAGAACTCCGAGGGCTGGATGCGGGGAATCGAAGAGTGGAACACGATCCAGCGGTGCACGCCGTCCCGGCCGGGCGCTGCAAACGGAAGCTGAACGACGTACCGACTGAACACGAGGTATGCCAGGAGCCCCAGGACGACCCCATAGATCGCGTAGCTGGCCCTTCCGAGCGCCCGGTAATCGACCACGTTGGCCGCGACGAAACCGAACAGGGCCAGGACGATGAAAAACAGTTGCTTTCTCCAGAGCCCGGCCAATTCCACGATGTCCTTGTCCACGGCCGGACTCGACTCCAGCGGATTGCCCACGGCGTAGATCGTCAGGACCCCGACCAGCAGCAACATCGCTACGCTGGCCAGCAGACAGATCCGCACGAATAACAGCCGTCCCCGAAAGAAGTTACGCATGGCAAGAGAATACCATATTGGCGTATTCCGGTACATGAGAAGGCCCCGGAATCCGATAGGGAGCCTGCTTTTGCCTTTCACCGGGCGATTCTTGTGTTTTGGGCTTGATTTCCTTGTGTGGTTTTGGTAATTTGGGAGAAGTACAGTGTCAGAGTCTCCGGATGGCGTGCGCGTCGGAGCATCGCACGCGGTTTCGCCTATTGGCGGGCGCAGAAGATAACGAGAAATCAGAAAGGAAGGTAACACGATGAGGAAGCTGAGCTTGTTTGTGGCAGCGCTTCTCTGGACCACTCCGGCGATGGCGGCCGTCCGCATCATTGTCGAATCCGAGGGGTCCACCGCCGCGATCAAGTATGCAACTGACGGCGAGAAGGTGAGGGCTTTCGCTCTGGACATCACCGTGGACAAAGGCACGATCGACGGCATCTCGGACTTCATCCGCGGCGAAAGCACCGCCGCCATTCCGGGCTATGGCATCTTCCCCGGCAATTTCGCCCGCTACATCACCGTCGATGCGGACACCGGCGAAGTGGCAAGCTGGGACCCGAACGGGTATACCCCTGTGGCCGATCCCTGCGACCCGAGCGCTCTGGGTGGTCTGGGCACCAGCGGCGTCACGATCGAGATGGGCTCCCTGTACTATCCGACGGACGACGCTTCGGCGAACGCCCCGCTGAACAGCGGATTGCTCTGCAAGCTGACGCTCAGCGAGGCGGCCAACGTGACTGTCGCATTGAACGAGGCCCGCGGCGGCATCGTCCTGACCGACCCCGACGTCGAAGCCGAGGTGAACCTGAATCAGGCCACAGCGGTTTCGATCTCCAGCGCCGGCCTGGTGGAGAGCGGGGACCTGCTCCCCGAGACTCATCCGGATTATGTCGAATGGGTGGCCGTCGGAAAGCCCGCCTGCTGGGCCTATCCCCGCCAGTGTCACGGCGACGCGGACGGTCGGAAGGAGGCCTCCGAGGCCGGTTCCTCCTACGTCGGTCTCCAGGACCTCAACCTGCTGGTTGCGGCCTGGGAAGTGAAAGAGCCGCCGTTCGGGCCGGGCATCGCCTCGATTTCCAACGGCATCTGCGCCGACTTCGCCCACGACCAGGACGGCAACGGCGTCACCGGGTACTACCGGGTCGGCGTCACGGACCTGAACATCCTCGTGGCCAACTGGCTCATCAAGGAATCGCCGAACGGCGCCGGCGTGGTCGCCGATTGCGGCGGGAATCTGCTGCCCTGACGCAGCGGCTGAACCGTAAATCCCACACAGAGGCAGGTCTTCGGGCCTGCCTCTGTTTTTTTGCCCTCGCGTGCGACAGACAGTACAATGCCCTCGGTCGGTTGGTATCGATTCCGATTGCTGAAAGGGGCATGGTGTATGAAGACCATTGGATTCTGTGTGGCGATGTGTGCGATGACGCTGGTCCTGGGCGGGTGCGCCGGGTCCGAGGGTAAGAGCCAGGGCGCCGAGTCCGTGACATCGGTCACGGAAGACGGCTCTCCGTTCCCCGCTTCCCTGGCGGGTCGATGGGTATCGGATCAGCAGGGTTGGGAATTGGTCCTCACGCCGGACGGCCGCGTCGCCTCGGCAATCATCGGCTTCGGCCGCGTCAGGATCGTCCCCGGCCAGACCGCTACAGTTCCCACCCAGGCCGGCGGGCAGGCCGTCTTTACCCCCGGACGGTGGGTGGTTCACTACGATCCCGCCGCGAGAATGCTGACCGTCAAGATCGCGATGGACCATGTGCAGGTGCCCATGGGGGCCAA
>CAZDTD010000173.1:0-7786 GCA_964507995.1 uncultured Pirellulales bacterium
TCCTGCCGCCCTCCGGCCGCCACAGGGGAGCGCCCAGAATCGCGGCATCGTGGTCGCCTGCGCTGTCGTGTACGGTCGTGCCCTCGGTTTCGTCCAACGCCCAATGGGCGACCAGCGTCGGATCATCAACCTCCGCGCCGATGGAGTTGGCAAGCACCTTGAGGTCCTGGATGTCCACGACGCCATCGCCCCACGGCATGGGACCGATATCATAGAGCGAGTTGTCCGTGCCCCAGTTGTCGACCAGCAGCGTAAGATCGTTGACGTCCACGGCTTCATCGGCGTTGAAGTCCACCACCGGAATGATGGGCGCCTGCCAGAGGTCACGGTTTCCGGATCCACCCGGCCGCGTCGATTCGAAGTAGAGTGCGGAACCATCGGGGCAGATCATCGAGAAATCCTCGTGGTATGCTGTATTGACAGGGGGCCCCACGTTCACGGGCGCCTCCCAATCCGCGTCCGGGTTCGCTCGGCGTGTGAGCCAGATATCTGTTCCTCCCAAGCCGCTCGGGCGCGACGTGCAACCTACGTTGTCGGTATACGCCAAGACCAGATCATCGCTTGAGATCGACGGCGTATCCTGACATTCCCAGTTGTTGACCAGATCATTCAGAGGCACGGGTGCCTCCCAGGGAGAGTCTTTCGTGGCGCGCCTGGCCACGCTCAGAACCGAATCTGGAGCGAAGTACAAGGCGAGGCCGTCTGCGGAGATGCTTGGATTGTAGTCCCAGTAGGGCGTGTTGATCGGTGCCCCCAGGTTCTCCGGTGTGCTCCAGGGTAGGTCCTTCGCTGTACGTCGAGTTACCCATATGTCGCCCGCACCAAAGCCGCCCGGCCGGTCGTTCGCGTGGAAGTACAATTCGAGGCCATCGGCAGAGATGGACGGGCTCAAGTCCGGAGAGGAGCTGTTGACAGGCGAACCCAGGTTTCTGGGCGGCCCCCAGTCATCCTCCACGGCAGGACGTGTCGAGACCCACAGGTCCAACCCGCCAATTCCGCCCCCTCGATCTGAGCTGAAGTAAAGCTCCAAGCCATCATACGACACGCAGGGGCTGATATCGCGCATCGAACTGTTGATCGTGGGCCCAAGGTTTACGGGTTTGCCGAAGGTGAAATCGGCCTTCACGTTAGACGTGGCGCAGAGCGTCACAACAACACATGCCAGAATCAGAACGTCTCTTGTGGCTTTCATAGTTGTGCACCTCCATTTGTTGGTTATGTTGACGTCACTGGTCGTCTCGTCATGGAACGGACCGTGCGGAGGGCGGGCGACCGCGTGGATTGCCCGCCCTCCGTGCACAAGGAGGCCCGACACCTCCTTTCTCGTTTGCAGCGATTCGCCGATTCCCCATCAGGGTTCGGCCAGCCACGCTTGCACGAACTCGCCCACGTCGCACAAGAAGTCCTGCGTCTCGGGGATGTCCGTGCGGTAGTCAAAACCGGTCGCCACGCAGGGGACATCGCCCCAGGACGTGATCCCCACGAGGATTTCCCGGCCATTGGGATACTCCGGATCCGTCCAGTCGATCCAGAACGCCGGTCCGCCGGAATCGCCGTAAGACGAGCCTCCGTCCCCGGTGGCGTTGTTCTGGGACATGCGCAGCCACGCAGGCAGCAGGGCCTGGTATTCCGATTCGGCGAACTGGCGGCAATGGTCGTACGTGTGCTTCGGATTGGGCGGCGACGGCGGCCAGTGCAGGGTCGCCCCATATCCGACCACGATGAAGTCCTCTTCGTCGGAGCCTTGACGCAGTTTCTTCTGGCTCTTGAGGTCATCGAGCAGACCCAGTTCCGGCAAGGTGGCCGGCTCCCTGTCCCACACGGGCTCCTTCAGGATCAGCACGCCCACATCATGGATGTTGGAGCGGGCCAACCAGGCATAATCCGGGTGCGTGATGACGAACTCCACATCGCGCCACGTCTGGGAATTCGTGAAATCCAAGGCGTCTTCGGCGAAGTTGACCCGGATATCCATGGTGTTGAAGCTTTCTGCCCAGGCCGCGCAGTGACCGGCCGTCAGGAAGATGTACGGGTGGATCAGCGTGCCGGAACATCCCTGGAACCATTGCCCACTGATGGAATCGTAGAGCACCATGGCCCCGACGTTCCGGTGGAGCTCACCGTCCGGCCAGCCCCAGGTAATTGCTGTGGCCGGCGTCGGGATACGCAACATGGCCGCGATGCACAGACAGACGATTTCTCCCTGCGTTGTTTTTGACAGTCTCATGGTTGTTGACCTCCATTGACAAATACACTCCTGACTTTCGTTCATCGCGTGAGCCGCGAACGACGGAACCATCGCACCGGCTCACCACAACAAGCCGCACGTTCCGCCCATAGTGCTTCCTTTCTCTCTTCCCTCCTGCCCAGGACAGTCCTTGCGTTCCCTTGCCAGGCGTCGTGGTCTGTGCGCACAACCTACTCAGCGATCATCCTGCGAATTCATGGAGGTGGCCTTCTCCCACTCGGCGATGAAGACCTTCAGATCTTCGATGCCCACCACGCCATCGCCCCAGGCATAGGGCCCGATGTCATAGAGCGAGTTGTCCGTGCCCCAGTTGTCGATCAGGAGCACAAGGTCCGCCAGATCGACGGCTTCATCGGCGTTGAAGTCCACGATGGGGAGGATCGGCGCCTGCCAGTTCTCCCATGTGGTGAGATCGTCGCTCTGCACGCTGGCGAAGTGCAGCATGGAACCATCCGCGGAGATGCGAGGAGCATATTCAAATCCGGGCGTGTTGACCGTCGGCCCGAGGTTCACCGGCGTCTGCCAAGGATCGGAGGCAGTTGCCCGTCTGCTCATCCACATGTCACCGCCGCCACAGCCACCGGGACGGGGTGTGTCCGATAGACCACACCAGTCGCAGAAGAGGAGTAAGAGACCATCCGGCGAAAGAGACAGATACTGCTCCTGATACTCACTGTTTACGACGGGACCGAGATTCACCGGCGTCTTCCATTGGGCAGCCTCTGTCGTTCGTCTGGCCACCCATATGTCCATATTGCCGTATCCCCCAGCTCGATCCGCTGTGAAATAGATCTCAAGTCCGTCGGGAGAAATCCAGGGTTCAAGATCGGCGGCATTACCTGTTCTGTTGATTGGTTTGGGCGCGACCACCGCGTCGCCCCAGGGGTCGTTCTTTGTGGCGCGCGTTGTTATGTAGATGTCCCAGCCGCCATATCCGCCGGGGCAGTTTGAGTCGAAATAGAGCGTGAGTCCATCTGCCGAGATAGACGCAAACCCGTCAGGATTCGGACTGTTGACCGTGGGGCCCAGGTTCTCCGGTGGGCCCCAATCCTCATTGATCGAGGCACGCTTCAGGACCCACAAATCATGCTCCCCGTATCCCCCTTCCCGGTTGTACGAACTGATATATATCTCCAGACCATCATAGGAGAAACACTCGATACTCTCGATCGCTGGGTCGAGAACCGGGATGGTTGATTTCACGTTCACAGGCGCACCGAAGGTGAAATCGGCGTGTGCGGCCGGCACACCGAGGCCTGCGAGGAAGCACAGGCCCGCCAGAGACGTTACGACCATCGGAATCTGAAACAGTTTCATCTCATACCTTCCTTTCTGCCCGCACGTAGCGAACAGGAGGGGCCCGACGGCTCCATCGTCCGCCGGGCCCCTTGTCCTTTTGTAGATGGGTCTTGGACGCTATGGCGCCAGCTTGAGCGTCTCTTCCCACGTCTGCTCGTACTGGCCAATCGCGTCATGAAACAGAATGGCCTTCTTGTCGAGTTGCGGCCAGACCACGGCTTCTTTGGCCAGGGCATCCGCCTCTTTCAACAGCTTCTGTGCCTGGTCGAGGCCTGCGGCGTCCGCCTGGGCCACGATCGCATCGTCAAGGACGACCGCTGCCAGAACCCGATCGGCACGAACGATCTCGTCCACGATGGCCAGCAATTCCGTCTCGAGTTCGGGATTCACGATCCAGCCACGTCGAATCGCATCAAGAATGGCTTCCACCATCTTCCGCTCGGACGCGAAGACAGCCACCCCTTGAACCCGATGCAGGCGGCGGGGGTCCTCGGCGCCATCAGCCCCAACCGACCAGAACGCCACCCCGCGATAGCCCGTCGCTGCCGTCAGGGCGGTCTCCAGGGACTCCAAGGCCTGCTGCGGACTGTTGACTCCTTCTGCCCCTGCGGCCACCGCGTCTTTGACCGCCCCGAGCCGGGCCGCCGCATCGTCCATGAGCAAACGCGGCACGCCGGGACCGATGAAGTTGCCGAACCCATGCGGATACTTCCCGACCGGGATCTCCGCAATCACTTCATACGTGGCGGCATCGAGGACGGAGACCTTGTCGCTCAGGACGTTCGTGATGTAGAGTCGCGTGCCCTCCGGATGCACGGAGACATACAGCGGTCCGGCCAGACCTTCGACCGTCGTGATCGGTTCGAGTGTTCTGGCATCGATCACATCCATTGTCGTGCCTGTCGGGGGCATGGGCCAGGCGCCGAAGTCGGGCAGGTACAGGATGGTTCCGGCCTGGTTGAGGGCGATACCGCAATGATTTTGAGCAAAGGTCCGGGTGAGGTACTCATGGGTCGCCGTATTGATCGCCCAGAGGGTGGAACCCAGCCGGTTCGCCACGTAGAGATATGTCCCATCCGGATGAAGGACCATCGGCACCGGATAGGAACCCCACCCCTCATCGTTTGCGGCCGGCGCCAGTTCGATCGTATCGACCACCTGGTGCGTCTTGGCGTCCAAGACTGCGACCGTGCCGCCCATGACATTCGACACGTAGACGACACTGCCGTCCGGATGGACCGCCAGGGCGATGGAGCCGATGCCGCACGGGATCTTGTCGATGACCGTGTTGGCGGCCCGGTCGATGACCCAGACGGTATCGACGGTCTCGTCCGTGTTCGCCACGTAGATCCGCGTGCCATCCGGGTGTACGGCGATCCCGACCGGATTGTCTCCGACGGGAATGGTCGTGGTCGCAAGCGTAGCCGCATCGATCACCGTCACCTCATTGCTGTCGCTGTTGGCGACGTAGACCGCCGTGCCTGTGGGATTGACCGCCACCCCCTGTGGATACTCGCCCACCGGCACGGTGGCGACGACCGCGTTGGTGGCCAGATCGATCATCGACACGCTGCCCTTGATGTGCGAGCCCATGTCCCCGCCGGCGTTTGTGACATAACCATAGTACTGCCCCAGGCAAACAGGGGCAAGGAGTGCCACCAGGGCCAGCGCTCCGAGAACCAAGAATGAGCTCGTCTTCGCCCGATTGAATTGTCGTGTTTGCGATTCCATCTTCTTTTACCTCCTTCATTCCCGCTCTTACGCGCCGGTTCGGTGTGGCTGTATATCACACGAGACTCCGACCGGATCACGGCCTTTTTGTGTCTTCCACTTCTTCGGAAGGCAGTGCATCGATTTGCGCCCGTATCGCTTTCAGTCGCTGTCCGATTCCAGGCGAGATCACGTTGTCGGCCTCATGCCCGACTACCCTGTTGTTGCTGCCGAGGTCCATGACTTGTGACTTGGCATTCGTGCCGCGCGGGAAATGCCCCGATTCAAACACGAAGTTGTTCTCCGTCCCTTCCGTAAGCAGGACACAACCTGGCCCGTCCGGGTCGGCTTCCGTCCACCCCGGCACATTGTTATACTGTCGATAGTCATTGTCCAGGATATTGTCGTCTGTTGGGGATGCACCGTTACGGAAAGCAATCACGACGGTTGCCAGTGTTGACTCAGGAGCTACCGGTCCCCAGGTGTTGCCGGAGACGGTATTGCCAGAGGAATATCCAGAATCCCAGAACTGGCAGACATTCCAACTCTGCCCTGGCCATTTGCAGGTATAACCCGAGCAGTCGTTATCGAGAATCGAATTGTTGTACGTCCGGTACAAATGAATCGCGCTTCTGCCTCCCCCCAGAATCTGATTACTTCTCACAATGTTGTTCGCACCGTTATCGATGTCAATCGCGCCGTTCCACCAGGGGTGCGATGGGGGAGAGAGCACCCTGTCCATCATGTTGTCGCTGATGACGGAATCATACGCCCAGTTCAACGCGATGGCGCGATACATCTCTCCCTGTATTGTGTTGTTGGTAATTGAGGCGCTATTCACCCCCTGTGCCCAGATGCCGTATTCGAAAGTTCCTGAGACATTGTTGCCGGTGACAATAACGTTGTCAGAGAGCTCGCTATAGATACCACACCAACTCGCCGTTACTTTCAGGTCTTTGACTGTGCAATTATCTGGGCCTTTCCAATCTGTGCCTATTGGCAATGCCCCGAGAACAACGCCGCCAGTACTGGAGCCGAGCACCTCGATTGCGAGGTTGCTTATTTCAGTGCCGGCAGCGTCAATGCCATAGACATCGAAACCATCGCCCCACGGGGGGGTACCCGTTGTAATTCGCGTGTCGGGTCCACTGCCGATGATCGTAACCGTTTTCTCGATCCAGGCGCCCGCATAGTCCCCAGGCTCCACCAGGATGGTGTCGCCGGAAACCGCGGCGTCAACTGCGTCTTGGATGGTGGGCTGATCCATCGGCACATTGATCACGTTGGCCTGCGCTGCGGTTGCTGCAAACCCAACTGCAATTGTAAATCCCAGTACAGCCATGCCCCATCGTGCGACTTGTGTCTTTTCAGTCATCATGATTTTCCCTTTCGGATGTGAGGGGTTGAATTGAAAAACACGCAGCAACTAAACGCCCATAGTGTCTCCTTTCTCTCTTCCCTTCTGCCCAAGACAATCCTTGCGTTCCCTTGCCAGGCGGCGTGATCTGTGAGCACGACCTGCTCAGCGATCATCCCGCGAATTCATTGAGTTGGCCTTCTCCCACTCGGCGATGAAGGCCTTCTAATCCTCGATATCCACCTTGCCGTCCACGTTGAAGTCCACGACAGGGAGGATCGGCGTTTTATAAGTCCAAGTCGTCATCTCGTCGTTGGGGTCGCAGAGGATATACAGGACGGAGCCCTCGCCACTCATGAAGGGCCAATTCGATCCGTACGATCACGTATTCTGCGGACAAGCGACTCCGAACGGTCTACCTGAAACCATGAGGCCACCAGTCAAGCACGAGGCTCCCTGGCGCCTCATTGACCTCATCCGCTTATGAATACTCCATTTCTTGGGAATCTTGCGCGCCGGCGCGAGAAAATAGGGATCATCCGGTTTTGGGTACTTCTGTGGTTGCACAACACCCCACGACCGGTTCTCGCCTGGCAGGGCAGGTTGTCCGGCGTGCCGGGAGCAGCCGGCCTGTCCGACGGTCGCGATCCCGCGAGACCCGCCGTCGCTGCGCAGCGAGTAGGGTGCGTATCACGCACCAATCAACCATCGGGTGTGTGGAAAGATGGTGCGTAGTACGCACCCTACGAAGACTGCATGGGGAGTTTTGCGTTTTGGGGCCTCCGGCGTGTACGCGAGCGAGACGCTCGCTTTCGGCTGTGCGAAGCCCGCCTGCTGCTGGTGGCTCCAATGCGGCAAACTCCCGCCGCGGAGGGAAAAGGGCAGGTCGGGCCTATATTCTTCAACGAAATCTCCGGGCCTGGGCCCGGAGGGCCCCTCCGGGGCCGGTTCGTTGAAGAATGGGAGTGACCGGGCTTGCGACGCGCGACCGGGGTTTGAGGGGGAAAAATCGAGACAAGAGATTTTTCCCCCTCAAAGTAGGCCCGACCTGCCTTTTTCCCTTCGGCCGCCAACCAAGAGCGTTTATCGCTTTGCAGAGCGCCAGCGGAGAGGTTCTGGATTCGCCTGAGCCCTCCGTTCTCCGCTGGTACCCCCAATGCGAAAAACGCGTT
>CAZDTD010000174.1:0-6428 GCA_964507995.1 uncultured Pirellulales bacterium
GCCTGCCGCGAGATGGGCATCGCATCGGTGGCCGTTTATTCCGAGGCCGACCGCGGCGCGTCCTACCTCAAACTGGCCGATGAATCGATCTGCATCGGGCCGGCGGAATGCAGCCAGAGCTATCTGAACATCCCCCGAATCATCAGTGCCGCCGAGATCACCAACGTCGACGCGATCCATCCCGGTTACGGCTTCCTCGCAGAGAACATCAATTTTGCCGAGATCTGCAACGACTGCGGCATCGGGTTTATCGGACCGCCGGTCGCGGCGATGAAGCTGCTCGGTGACAAGGTGGAGGCCCGCAAGCTCGCCAAGAAGGCGAAAGTGCCCATCGTTCCGGGCTCCGAGGGAGTCATTCCCAACGAGACGGAGGCGATGAAGCTGGCCAACCAGATCGGCTACCCGGTCATCATCAAGGCCGTCGCCGGTGGCGGCGGTCGCGGTATGCGCGTCGTGCACAACGACATCAGCCTGCGAGCCGCGTTCAACGCAGCCCGCACCGAGGCGGAAGCCGCGTTCGGCGAAGGCGCCGTCTATATGGAGAAGTTCATCGTCGAGCCCCGCCACGTGGAGGTCCAGGTCATGGCCGACCAGGAGGGCAACGTCGTTCACTTCTTCGAGCGGGATTGCTCCATCCAGCGACGCCACCAGAAGATGATCGAGGAGTCGCCCTGCCCTGTGCTGGAAGACCGGGATCGCCAGCGTCTGGCGGATTGCGCGATTCGCCTGATCAAAGAGGCGAAGTACGTCAACGCCGCAACGGTCGAATTCCTCCTGGACAAGGACAACAAATTCTATTTCATCGAGGTCAACACCCGCATTCAGGTCGAGCACCCGGTCACCGAGATGGTCACCGGCCAGGATCTCATCAAGTGGCAGATTCGAATCGCCAGCGGCCAGCCGATCCGGTTGAAGCAGAAGAACATCAGGCACCAGGGTGTGGCAATCGAGTGCCGCATCAACGCGGAGGATCCAGCCAACAACTTTTCCCCCTGCCCCGGCACGATCACGCAGTACATCGCCCCGGGGGGCTTCGGCGTGCGAGTGGATACGCACGCCCACCAGGGCTGGACGGTTTCGCCGACCTACGATTCCCTGATCGCCAAGTTGATCGTACACCAGAAAACGCGGGCCGAGGCCATCGCCACGATGCGGCGGGCGCTCCAGGAGTTCGTCATTTGTCCGATCAAGACGACGATTCCCGCCTGCCTCGAGATCCTCTCGCACAACCTGTTCGTCAAAGGCAAGGTGGACACAGGCTTCGTCGAGCGGAATCTCTGACGCGAATTTCCAGCCGGTCTTACCCGCCCTGCGGAGAGGGATAAACTCCGTCCGTCAGGTCGCGCCCACGCGGCAGCAAA
Source organism: uncultured Pirellulales bacterium (assembly GCA_964507995.1). Classification (GTDB taxonomy): domain Bacteria; phylum Planctomycetota; class Phycisphaerae; order Sedimentisphaerales; family Anaerobacaceae; genus PLanc-01. The sequence continues at coordinate 1,362 of CAZDTD010000174.1, forward strand.
ACTCCGAACCGACGCTTCACTTCTCCAGAGCCACCAGGTCCTCGTAGGTCTCGCGTCTGCGAATCACACGGAAGTTGTCGCCCTCAACGAGAACTTCGGCCGCGCGACCACGCGCGTTGTAATTACTGCTCATGGTGAAACCGTAGGCGCCCGCGGTGAAGACCGCGAGCAGATCTCCGCGTTGGACGGGAGGAATGGCCCGGTCCTTGGCTAGGAAATCCGCGCCTTCGCAGATAGGCCCGACGATATCGACAATCTCGCTCCCATCCGCATGCAGGTCCTTGCTGCGCACGCTCGGAACGAAGCGGGCGTCCACTCGTACAGGCCAGATGAAATGGAACGCGCCGTACAGCGAGGGACGAATCAAATCGTTCATGCCGGCGTCCACGATGATGAACTTCTTGCTGCCACCCTGCTTGGTGTAGAGCACCCGCGTCAGAAGGATAGCGGCGTTGGCGCAGATGCTTTTGCCCGGTTCCATGATGAGTCGGAGCCCCTTGCCCTTGAGCAACGGCACGAGCCCGGCCGCATACTGTTCCGCCGAGGGGACCGTCTCCGTCTCGTAATCAGCGCCGTATCCGCCGCCGAGATCGAGCGCTTCGACCACGTGCCCCTTCTCACGAAGCCGATCGATCAGCGGAAGGATCTTTCTCACCGCATCGACGAACGGATCGATGGTCTTGCCGCCCGTGCCCAGATGGACGTGGATGGCGCACAGGCGGACCTTGGAGGAGCCGCCATACCTGTCGAAGACCGAGACCGCCCTCTCGATATCGACCCCAAACTTGGTCTCTTTCTTTCCCGTCTCGAGATACGCGTGGCTGCGGTAGTCCACATCGGGATTCACACGCAGAGCTGCCTTCAAGATGGTCTCGGGCCCCGCGTGTCGCTCCGCAAGCCGGATGAGATTCTCCAATTCCTCCTCCGACTCGACGTTGAAATACCCAATGCCGGCCTGGATGGCCTGAACGATCTCCTCGTCGGTCTTTCCCACGCCTGCGTAGACGACTTTTGACGGGTCGCCGCCCGCCTGGAGGACGCGATACAATTCGCCACCGCTGACGATATCGAATCCGCTGCCCCGCGCGGCCATCAACTTGAGCACGTGCAGGTTGCCGCACGCCTTCACTGAAAAGCAGATCATCGGGTCGAGTTCGCGATACGCGTTCAGCATCTTGGCAAGATGCTCTTCGAATGTGCCCCGGCTATAGATGTAGACAGGCGTCCCCACCTGCGCCGCGATGCGTTCGACGTCCACACCTTCTGCGAGCAGCCTGCCGCCGCTGTAACGAAACAAATCCATGAACGGAATCTCTCCAAAGGCCACATTTCACGATTCGACTCTGCCGCACCGGCATTGCTGAACAGTATAGACGAATCCCGCCCAATTACAAGGAGCAGCGATATGCGGCGTGCGATGCGAGAAAAGACGAGGCCTCATCCCCCCATGCCGCGAATGACCTCAGAAAAAGAGAAATGGAAGGCACTCCCGTCTATCTGGAGGACCTTCCATTCCCCGAAAGCCTGCCGCAACCTGCCGGCTCCTTGCGATTCCGCCCGTTCAGGATGTCCCGAACGAACTCCGGCGATCTGCCGCCGGGATTGAATTTCGCCGATCACGGTGCAAGGCGGACAAGCCTTTGACCAACGTTGCCTTACTTCTTCGCCTTCTTCTTGACTGTCTTCTTCGTTGCCTTCTTGGCGACCTTCTTCTTGGCGACTTTCTTCTTGGCGACTTTCTTCTTGGCTACCTTCTTCTTGGCTACCTTCTTCTTGGCCATTACCTTTTCTCCTTCTTGATTGAATTGACCAACGAATGACTTATTTCCGTATGTACAATACTGACTAACACTAAAAATCAGGCCAAGTGGTTGTCAACCCGATTGTCCTTGCGATCCTGACAATCGTCATGTTCTTTATCGTCCAAGGATTTCGCAATCCTTCATAAAAATTTTCTGGGACGATGTCGCGAGGTCTGTCATGCAGCACAAGAACCATCGGATCGAGAACCTCGTTCGCAATGCTTTCGTCTGCGTGTCACAGAATCAGCGAGGCACAACAACCATGAAAAAACGCGGCAATTCACGGTGTTTCCACGCAGGTCGCCCCTGTAACGCAAGGCTCGGCGACCGCGGAAGGACACAGCATCGTGACACCTCGCGATCGTGTGTTGTGAAGTGAAACACTCGCTTGACTTTTGTTCTGCGAAAGTGTTCTTTATGTCCTGGTCGAGCATGCGAAACTTAGATGGAACGCGATCGCAAAACACACAGATTCGCTGTTAACAATTGCATGATACGAAGAACTATTGCACTCTTTGGTGGCTCGTTTGACCCGATTCATCTCGGTCACACGACGGTCGTCAGGGCCGCATCGCGGCAGATCGGCGCCGAAAGAACGATCTTCATCCCGGCCAAATGTTCGCCGTTAAAGAGCTTCTGGCCCCACGCACGAGATAACGAACGGTTGAAAATGGTGACTCTGGCAACGGCAGATGACGAATCATTCACCGTGAGCGATTGCGAGCTGCAGCGGGTCACTCCCAGCTTCACGCTCGACACGGTGCGTCTGTTCCGACGAGAGTGCGGCGAAGACACCGCCATCCACTGGCTGCTCGGCGCCGACAGCATCAAGGACCTCGTACACTGGTATAAGATCGAGGAGCTGATCGACGAATGCAATCTGACCACGATGCAACGAGCGGGTTATGCTCCGCCGGACTTCGATCAGTTTGAACCCTTGTGGGGCGCACAACGCATTGCGAAATTGAAACGAAACGTGGTGCAGACCCCGCTGATCGACGTCAGCAGCACGGAAGTGCGCAGACGACTGGCGACCGGCGAAGAGGTGAGCGAGATGCTTCATCCGGACGTGATCGCGTACATTCGCGAGCACAATCTCTACCTGTAGTCACGATCTTCCGCAGCGAATCTCATCTCGCGCGGACCTGCGAGGCAAGCCAATCGTACCAGTTCTGCATGCCCTCGCCCGTTTTGGCGGACACCGGGAAGATCTCGATGGACTTGTTGAGCCGCCGGGCGTCCGCGCCGGCGCGGTCGAGGTCGAATTCGACGAGCGATCCTCTCAGCAGATCGACCTTGTTGACGAGCATGACCTTCGACTTGGCAAAAATGCCTGGGTACTTCACCGGCTTGTCATCGCCCTCGGCGACGGACAACACGACAATCTTCCCATCTTCGCCCAGTTCAAAGGCCGAGGGACACACAAGATTGCCGACATTCTCAATAATCACCACGTCGAGACTCCCGACCGGCAGCTTCTCCAGCGCCTGATTCACCTGCGAAGCGGACAGATGACACGCGCCCTCGGTGTTGATCTGGATCGCAGGGGCCTTCGTCGCCCGGATCCTCTCGGCATCGATGTCCGTCTGAAGATCGCCTTCGATGACGCCGATGCGAAGCGACTGTGCGAGGTCGTTGATCGTTCGCACCAGCAGCGTCGTCTTGCCCGAACCGGGCGACGAGATCATGTTGAAGCAGGGCTTGCCGTATCGCGCCAGAAGCTGGCGGTTCTTCAACGCGCACGTCTCATTGGCGTTGAGGATTCTCTTACCGACGTTCACCTTGTCCATCATCTGCTCTTTCAAATTCGATCTCGTCCAGGACCAGCGGCGCATCGGGCAACAACTCAAAGTCGCCACTGCCGCAGGCCGGGCACTGCGTGCTGGAAACATCGACGGCGAACGCCCCGCCGCACGTTTTGCACTTCGCCTGCAGAGGTTTGTGCTCGATCTGCAGCGTCACCCCCTCGCACAACGTACCCTTGGCGACGGCCTCGAACGCGAACGAGAGCACGTCGTCGTTGACCTTGTTCAATTCTCCACAGCTCATCTTCGCACGGACCGGCCTGGCGCGATGCTTCCGGGCCTCCTGCAGGATCGCCTCGATCAGACCTTGCGCTACCGCAGCCTCGTGCATCAGCAGATCCTCGGCAGCTCTCGACCGTAGGGCATCTGCACGATCCGGCGGCCCCCGATCTTCGTTTGCAGTTCCACGAGCGGCTTGTCTCGCGTCTCAACGATCTCGCCGATGACCCTGGCATCCTTGCCCAATGAATGGCTTCGGCAGATTCGCAGACATTCATCGGCCGCTTCGGGAGCGACGACCGCCACAAACTTGCCCTCATTCGCGGCGTTCAGCACGTCGAAACCCAGCATATCGGCGGCCGCCTGCACTTCGGGCCGTATGGGAATCTCCCGTTCCCGAATCTCGACGCTCAGACGACTGCCCTCGACGATCTCATTGAGCGTCGCGGCCAGGCCACCGCGGGTCGGGTCCCTCATGAATCGAACCCCAGGCACATTCGCAAACAGGCCGCACGTCAGTTCCGCAAGTCCAGCGCAGTCGCTCGTCAACTGGGACTCGAAGCGGATTCCCTCGCGTTGCGAGACGATGGTCATGCCGTGATCTCCAATCGTTCCGCTCAGGAGGATCTTGTCTCCGATCTGAATCCTGTCCACGCCGGACTCCACGTTGGGCAGCTTGACGCCGATGCCCGCCGTGTTGATGAAGATGCCGTCGGCCGAGCCCCGCTCGACCGTCTTCGTGTCGCCTGTGACGATGCTCACGTCGTTTTGGTTTGCCGCTTCGCCGATGCTGTCGAGAATCCGCTCCAGTATCGAGACTTCGAAGCCCTCTTCGATAATCAACGCCAGCGATAGAGCCAGCGGTTTCGAACCGCATACGGCCAGATCGTTCACCGTCCCACAGACAGCGAGCTTGCCGATGTCTCCGCCGGAAAAGAACAGCGGCTTGACCACGTAACTGTCCGTCGTGAAGCAGATCGCATTGGAGGCCAGCGTCAGAGACGCGGAATCAGCGAGCGTCGACAGCGTATCGTTGCGCAACCTGGGCACGATGCGTTCGCGAATGAGCTGGCTCGTGAGCTGGCCGCCACCGCCGTGGGCGAGCAGGATTCTCTCCGGTTCGGTTGTCATCTGTCGTATCATCCCCTGCGACCGTATTTGAACCACGCAGCACAAGTCCCTTCCGAACTGACCATGCACGGCCCGATGGGCTTGGCCGGCGTACACCGCGTCCCGAACAG
>CAZDTD010000174.1:6528-7778 GCA_964507995.1 uncultured Pirellulales bacterium
ATCTCGGCAAACGCGCCCGAGCCGATGATGACGCTGACGTGTCCGGGACACAGGAATGCATCGATGCGGTCGTTCATGCCGCCGAGCAGCGCCCGCATGGCGGGAAGGACCAGTTTGTGTCCGCTGAGGATGCAGAAGTTCTTGATTCCCTCGGTCGCCGCTTCTTTGACGACGACAGCCGTCGCAGGGGCCGTCGTCTCGAAGCCAACCGCGATGAACACCACGGTCTTGTCCGGCCTCTCACGAGCCAACTGCAGCGCGTCCTCGCTGCTGAGAACCACCCGCACGTTGCCTTTCGGCGCACGTGTCTCCAGCGAGCCGTTGCTGCCGGGCACGCGGATCATGTCGCCATAGGTGGCGATCAGGCACTCGTCGCGGTCGGCCAACTGCATCACCGCATCGATGTAGCCCTGGTCCGTCACGCAGACCGGACATCCCGGCCCCGACAACAGCTTGACCCTCTCGGGCAGAATCGACCGAACCCCGCTGCGGAAAATCGAAACCGTGTGCGTCCCGCAGACCTCCATGATCGTGATCGGCCGTTCGAACTTCCGGCAGGCGTCGTCAATGGCGTGTTGTGCGTGGGCGATTCGGTCCAACATGCAGGCTATCCGGAAACCCTGTTCGGCGTATTCTCGAAGCTCTCGATCTCGGCGAAAAGCTCCCACGTCTTCTTCGCTTCCTCCTCGTCCACGAGCGAAATGGCGAATCCCGCGTGCACGAGCACGACATCGCCGAGCTTGGCGCCAGGCAGCAGCGTGGTCTTGGCCTTCCAGCAGTTGCCCATCGCATCCACAACCGCCCGGTCCTCGTCCAGTTCAACAATCCGTGCCGGTATCGCTAAGCACATCGCGTGTCGCTCTCATATCGTCGTCTGGATTACCGTTCTCGTCCGCCACCCCGCCAATCGAGGGGACAACCGACGCCACCGGTCATTCTACGGGGATGAGCGACCCAGGTCAAGCTCGCTCGGGCAACGGCACGGGCTGTGACCAGATTCTGTGGCGTCCGCAGCGGGATTGTCATGCTGAACGAAGTGAAACATCCAGGCAACGAACGCAAATAGGATTGGTTCTCTTGCCCGGCCCAGATCCTTCGCTGACGCTCAGGATGACAAGGAGGAAGCCGGTGCGTGATATGCACCCTACGCGCCGCGGGCTATGCATGATTCTCTGTAGTACGCCGTCCATGTTAATCTGGCGGGCAGATCGGGAAGGTCATTCTTCGTAGGTCGTGCGTCCTCGCACGAC
>CAZDTD010000175.1:0-7696 GCA_964507995.1 uncultured Pirellulales bacterium
CACAAGTGCAATCACGCCAATGTGCCCGAATCCAAGTTCTGCAGCCAGTGCGGGGTCTCGCTCGGCAAGACCCAGCCGTGCCCCGCCTGCAACGAACGGAACGACCCCGACGCGAAGTTCTGCGACAACTGTGGCCGGCCGATGAACACGCCGGAAGCGTAGAATCTTTCACCACAGAGACACAGAGAACACCGAGAAGAGAGATGGTCAGCGGGCGGGGGTAGGGTGCGTACCACGCACCATTGAGCCTCGAAGGGACAAGAGATGGTGCGTGGTACGCACCCTACAAAGAACACGCATCCTTCATTCTGCTCTGAGTTCTCTGTGTCTCTGTGGTGGATCCCTTTGTCGGGTCCGTTGTGCCGGTCGAGCATAGCATGCACAAGCCGAAATCGAGTATGATGGAAACACGATCGGGCATGCGCTGCATGCCCATGGAATGGCAGTCAGCAAACAAGGGAGGACCTTCGCAATGAAATGGCGTGTGGAGAGCAAGAACACGGTGTTGGGCGTCGGACTGGGAATCGGGTTGTGTCTGCTGGCCGGCGCGGCCCGGAACGAGCTGCTCGGGCCGGTCGGGAGATTTCAGGTAAGCTGCTCCCAGAATAATGCGTATCTCGTCGATACGGTCACGGGCCAGGTCTGGCTCAATAGCGAGCGGGAGTTCAGGTCGCCCAAGCTGCGACCCGAGCCGACGGCCAAGAGCACAGCGGCGCCGTCGCCCGCGATGAGGACGCCGGTGGTCGAGGATGTCAAAAGCGTTGTCCGGGTGGAAAGCGGCCCGGCGGGATTCATCGGCAAGTGGGTCCTGGCGCATCCCACGGAGGGCCAGCTCGGCATTCAGATCGACCCGGACGGACGGGCTGTCCTGACGGAAGGCCAGAAGAGCTGGGAGGCGAAGTGGCAGCTCCAGGGCAACCAGATCACGATCACCAGCGAGAATGAGACCGTCACTGCCGAGCTCGACGACGGGGGCCGGCTCCAGGTGAAGGAAGGCGCAGGCGAGCCGATCCCGTTCCAGCGGGTGCAGGAGTAGTCTGCCAACATGAGGAGTCTGAGACAATGGCCGAGGATGATGTCGGAATCGACGAAGTTGAGAATCAGGAGCCGCCGACGCCGGTGTGTCTGCACTGCCTGCGACCGGTCGAGCCCATCTTCCACTATTGCCCGTACTGCGGCGAGGCGACAGGGCGGTTTACGACCTACCTGCCCTTCGAAAGCATTCCCTGGAAGACGCAGATCTGGGGCCAGATGTGGCGGCAGCTCTGGTCACGCAACGTGTCCCTGCCCGGCCGCCTGCTGCGCCTGTTCATGATCGTCTGGGCGGCCCCCATCCTGCTGATCGGTCTGCTCTTTCGGCCCTGGCAGAAGGCGGAGCACGACGCGTGTGATAAAGACACGCAGGCACAGGCATGACCCGGCGAATGAACCGGCGCCGATGCGGACGCTGCACTATGGGCCCAAGAGCCCGGCCTGGATGCACTGGGATACCTCGGTAAACGGCCGCATGTATCACATCAGCCGGAGCAACGCCAGCGTCTGGCTGGCCATCGACGACGATTTGAATACGGTCTACGTCAGCGTGCACGAGTCGCAGCCCGCCTGGTTTCGCCGGTTCCTGCGGCGGTAACGACCCGGGGTAGGAGCATGCACACACACACTCTCTCGCCGAATGCGGTGTCATTTTCTTCTATCTGTATTGACAATCCGGGTGGATAATGGTACCTTTATGGAATGGAGGAGTGGGCGGGCTGCATGAGGGCAGTTGCCGGCGGCGGCGAGGGAGACGTGTTCGTAAGTTCGTGCCGAAACGGAATACGGTTCCGTGGCGTGATTCTCCGATCATTGGCGGATCCGCTTTTTGGAGGGTCGAGAAAATGGCTACGTCTGTTCGATCACGTATTCAGCAGGGGCTTGTGTTGGCTTGTGTCGTGTTGGGGGTCGTCTCCACCGCCTGGGCCGGTCCCGTTTCGGTCCAGGTTACCGGGGAGGTGACGCAGTCGAACTTCGCGACGATTGGCGTTGGCAGCCTGGTCACGGGCTTGTATGCCTACGATGATAGCCTGGTCCCCGATGTGGACGTCCACCCCTACGGCACCCTCGCGAATTACGGCCCGGTTAGCATGCGTTTGTACTTTGCCGATGGTTCCTCGATAGGTTCAAATGCAGGCCTTCTCCTGGTCAACAACCACAGCATGGGCGACGAGTACGGCGTGTTCATCGACGCCAGCCGCGGCCTTGGCACGTGGAGCGGCGCGTTTGTCGGACCGGACTGGGATTATGCGCTGGCCGCAATGCTCCGGCACGATCCAACGGCATCGGCCTGGGACGACATCACCCTGCCGGACCCGGAGACCATTCTGGATCGACTGCCCATCGACTCCAGCAACATCTACTTCTTCGAGGAGAGCTACGGCGTCACTGGGTCCATCAATTTCCACGTGACGGATCTGTCGGTCGTTCCCGCGCCGGTACCGGTGCCCGGCGCCCTGATGCTCGGCGCCATCGGTCTGGGCTGTTGCCGCCGGCTGCTGCGACGCAGAACGATGTAACGGACATCTGACATTGGCTGGTCTACTTGTTAAACAGTAGAGGAGATGGTTATGTCTGTTCGATCACGTATTCAACGGGGGCTTGTGTTGGCTTGTGTCGTGTTGGGGGTCGTCTCCACAGTCTGGGCCGGTCCCGTTTCGGTCCAGGTCACCGGGGTCGTGGACGATTCGAGCTTCGACAGCATCGAGACCGGCTCCCTCGTCACGGGCCTCTATACCTACGACGATACCCTTGTCCCTCACGTGGACCCCCCCGGTACTCTCGCATGGTATCTGCCGATTGCAGTGTCTGTTGCCTTCGCCGATGGCTCCTCGCTGAGTACGGACGAGGGAATGATTATGGTGCACAATGATACCGTCGTCACCGGTATGGGCACGTTCGATATATACGCGGTGGGCTTCGATGAGATCCCGTTCGGCTCAGGCGGACAGACGGGCGCATTTGCCGCCTATAGTGCGCATGGGTGGCTGGTCGCTCGAACAGACAAGACAGGGACGGCCTGGGACAGCCTCGCCCTGCCGGACCCTGAGATTGTGCTGGAACGCCTGCTTGTCGACGAGAGCGTGTTGCTGTTCGATTATCCGACTGGCGGCACCGGGAATTATGTATTCCTCCACATCACCGATCTGTCCGTAGTCGGCGCACCGGTGCCTGTGCCCGGCGCCCTGGTGCTCGGCGCCATTGGTCTGGGCTGTTGCCGCCGGTTGCTGCGACGCCGGTCGATGTAACGGACATCCAACGATTCGTCGCTTCTCATTCGTAACGCGCGCTGCTATGGTCGCTCGATCACGATCGACTTCGTGCTGTTTGCGTCTCCATAGGTGGCATCGGCTTTGAATGTGACCGACGCAGTCTTCTTGCTGATGTTGCCGGAGTAGAACGTGCAAACGCCGGCGGAGTCGGTCAGCTTGCTGGCGAAGATGCCGAGTTCCACCCAGTTCCCCGCGACTGTGACACCTTCCAGGGGGGCGCTGTCTCCGTCTGTGACTGTTGCCGTGACGGTCGCGGCCCACTTCTGCGAATTGACCCAGGAGACGCTGCTGATCAGATCCAAGAGGATCGCATCGCCGCTGCCGGAGTCGCTGACAGTCACGCTCTGGCTGAAGCTGCCGATTGCGCCCTCATTGTCCGTGACTGTGAGCATCACGATGTAGGCGCCCGCAGCAGCGTACGCGTGGATTGGATTCTGTTCTCCAGACGTGGCTTCATCGCCAAAGTCCCAAGACCAGGCGTTTACCGTTCCATCCAAGTCAATACTCGTATCGGCAAACACCACATCAAGACCGGTCGAACTCCAGGAAAAGGACGCCTTCGGAGGCATATTCACACTTCCATCGACACCGTATTCCGAATAGCCCAATGGCTCGGCTTTGTTGTCGGGGTCGCCGTAAAGGTCGCCGTAGAGATACTTCAAACCGCAGGTCGCATCAGACTGAGGATAAGAGGTGAAAGCCCCGCCTGTCTGCTTCAGGGCCAACAGACCTGCCGCATGGGGCGCCGCCATGCTGGTTCCGCTCATTGTCTCATAGCCGCCGCCCATGTAGGTGGATTCGATCATGACACCAGGCAGAATGTAGTTGATCACACCTGCGTCACTGTAGTTGCTGAAACTGGCGAACGAATCGTCCGGACCGACGCTCGTAGCAAGTCCGTATCCGCGCTTTCTCCGTAACCTCCCTGGCCGCCCAGGCTCATGTTCGCGATCCTGATATCGATCCCGAGCTCTTTGAAAGCGGGATCCTGCAGCCAATCGACGCCAGCGACGATCACGGACATGTAGGCCGACCCGCTGGAATCCAGCACCTTGATCGCGTACAGCCTGGCTCCTGGAGCGACGCCAACAATTCCCCCTTTGGCCGCGGCAATACCGGCACAATGGGTGCCGTGACCGTTGTCGTCGTCGAAGTTGCCGTCGTGGGACACGGGACGTTTCCAGGGAGGGCCGCTGCCTTCCGAGAAGAAGCGTACACCGCCAATAACGCTGAGGTCGGGGTGATCGGCGTCAATGCCCGAATCGATGATTGCGATCGCAGCCGTGCTGCAATCGATGGGCGGGCTCTGACCGAGCACTCCCTCGGCATCGATGCGGTCAACTCCGGTGGGAATCGTGACGCAATTGTGCATGACCAAGTCGGGCTCGACGTGGATAACGCCGGGTTGGGCCCGCAGGTTGGCTACGACAATCCCAGGCGGCACTTGGATAGCGAAGCCGTTGACGGCGTGGCTGTAGACAAAGCTGAGTGTGCCGCCCGTGGCGGTGGCCGCCGCTTGACCGATGGCAAAGGCATCGTCGGAATCATCCACCAGGCAAATGAAACGGCCGGGTACGACGGTGCCGGCGGGTGGTTGGGCCCAAGCGGTCGGGGCAATCAGCAGCAGGGCGACCAGCAGAACTCCTGAAAGCATTCTCTGAGACATGGTGCACCTCCAAAATGAGTGTTCCTTCGGTTCCACCGCTTGCGAACGACAGAACACACCCGTGATGCCCGAGAACGTGCAGCCCCTCAACTGCATAGATTGCACAAATAGTATATCGACCGACGGAGGCCGCGCCTATGCATTCTTTGCACGAGCAAGGTTGGTTTCTTGCAAAACCGTGGGGGCGTGTGCCTGTTTTTGGGCTTGCACCGGGCCGCGTTCGTGCGATGATGGGGCCTGCCGGCTGACTGTGAGCAGCCACGCGAAGATAGAAGTTGCGTTTGGCGATGGTCCTACTGGGAAGGGGATACGATGTGCGGCGTTGGCGATGAGTTTCAGCAGCAGACGAAGTATCGGCCCGATGCGATGAACAGCGAGGGATTGCAGTGGAAGCTGCGACCGGAGCCGTACAAAACCTATCCGGACAGCGACAAGATCGTCCTGCCCACGTTCGATCCGGACGAGCCGATGACGCTGGATGAGACGCTGCGCAGGCGAAAGAGCGTCCGCGACTACCGGCCGACGCCCTTGTCGCTTGCCCACTTGAGCTATCTGCTCTGGGCATCGAGCGGGATTTCGCGGACCGAGCAGGGGTTCGAGTTCCGCACGGCGCCGTCGGCCGGAGCGCTGTACCCAATCGAGACGTATATCGTCGCCAACGAGGTCCGCGACCTGGAGCCGGGGGTGTACCATTACGGCGTCCGCAACCACGAGCTGGAGCAGATCAAGGCCGGCGACACCCGGCGGCAGATCGCTGCGGCGGCCCTCGGCCAGGCGATTTGCGCCACGGCCCCGGCCGTGCTCATCTGGACCGCTATCTTTGCTCGCGCCAAATGCAAGTATGGCGAGCGGGCCTATCGCTACGTCTATCTGGACGCCGGGCATGCCGCGGAGAACGTTGCCTTGGCTGCGGTGAGTCTGAATCTCGGCTCGTGCCAGGTCGGGGCCCTGTTCGACGACGAGGTGAACAAGCTGATCGAAGTGGACGGCACGGAGGAAAGCGTCGTCTACATGTCGGTCGTCGGCGTCCCGGCGTGAGCGGCCATGCGGGATCTGGACGAGCTCTTTGAAGTGTTGAAGCGGTCCGAGTTCCGCAGCCGGTTCCGACTGCGGGGCCGGGAGGCGGCCTACCTCCAGCAAAAGGGCCTGGACGCCATCCTGGCGCACGCGAAGGACTTCATCGAGCAGCGGCTCGCGCCTGCAGAACCGGCCCACGACGGCAAACAGACGCCCATGAGGAACCACCCGGTCTTCATCGCCCAGCACGCGACGGCCACCTGCTGTCGCGGCTGCTTAGAGAAATGGCACCGGATTCCTAAAGGTCACGCATTATCTGACCGAGAAATCGAATACGTAGTGGCTGTTATCCGACGGTGGCTCCAGAGCCAGCAGGGCGACTCGCTCCTGTAAGTCGGACGACTCCGGCCACTGCGTCCGGAAAAAACCGTTGCCGGAATGGAGTCGCGACACTATAGTTCTCGTTGACTATTGGCAATCTGCCATTCAGGCCCGCCGCAACGGGTCCGGATCGCAAGCTGTGAATCGTGAATGGCAGATCTTCCTGACGGGGTGGTACATGACGGAACGGAAGCCCAAAATCGTCGTTATTGGCGGCACCTACATCGATCTGGCGGTCAAGTGCTGCGATATCCCTTTGCCGGGCCAGGCAGTCAGCGGCTCGGCGCTGTCGTGCACCCTGGCCGGTCCCGGCCCGATGCAGGCGGTCCAGGCGGCCCTGTGCCGGTGCGAAGTCTCCCTCCTGAGCAAAGTCGGCGGCGACGCCTTCGCCCAGATGGCGCTCAAGAGCCTCGCGGAGTATAAGGTCGATACCGAGTACGTGTTCTTCGCGGAGGCCAAGACCACCGGCGTCGTCGTCACGCTGGTCAACAGCGAGGGCGAGAACGCCGTGTGCCGCTATACCGGCGCCAACTGCGCCCTGCAGCCGGCGGACATCCAGTTGGCCGAGGAGCGCATCGCGGAAGCGGACATCTGCCTGATCCACGGCTGCCTGCCTCAGGAGGCGATTGCGGCGGCCATTCACTGCGCGAGCCTTCACGGAACGCGCGTCATCCTCAATCCGGCCCGGCCGATCGAACAGACGGACCGGCCTGGCGCGGACCTGCCCTCCGAGTACTTCGCGGCGGATTGTCTCGTGGCCAACCTGGAGAAGGCCGCGGAGATTGCGGACCAGGTGGGCGCGGACGTGCGCACCGCCAAGATGATCGGCTCCGACCTGGTGGCCCGCGGGACGCGCTGCGCCGTGATCACGATGGGCCGTCGCGGCTGCGTCGTCGTGGACCGCAGCGGCGCCGATCACTTCCCAGGTTTCGAGGTGGATTGGGTGGATCGGACCGGCAGCGGCGACGCCTTCGCTGGGGCGCTGGCCGCCTATTGCGCCGCGAAATACGACCTCCGTGAGGCGGTCAAATTCGCCGGCGCCGCCGGGGCGCTGGCCTGCACGAAATTCGGCGCCCTCGAAGCCCTGCCCTCCAAGGCCGAGATCATCCAACTCCTCCAGAACGAAGACATCGACTGATCCCCTCGCAGGGTGTGCATCACGCACCATTGCCCCCGCGGAGACGCAAGAGTTGGTGCGTGGTACGCACCCTACAAAGAACACTTGTTTTCTGGCTCATCCGGTTTCAACGTACTTCGATAGTTCCTGGGGCGCCGCCCCAGACCCCGCGATTTTCCGCTTTGCGCCAATAGCATGATAGGAGAGCGG
>CAZDTD010000176.1:0-7685 GCA_964507995.1 uncultured Pirellulales bacterium
GGCGGCGGCGGCGGAAGGCCCCAAATGGCCCAGGCCGGCGGCAAAGACCCCGCGAAAATCGACGAGGCACTCGCCAAGGCCAACGAGATGATCCAGACCGCAATTGGCGGATAGTTCCAAACCGCAGAATCCGCAATAAGACCGCGATTTGTTGTCCGGATGCAGCGAAGAAATGCGGCCGCCATGCGTCTGTGTCTTTGAGTGGCTGAATTCGGGTCCTCATTTGTTCTTTCGGCGGTGGCGTCGTGATTCACTTTGAGTGCGGACATTGCGGACGAGCGTTCAAGGTCCCCGAGGCCGACGCGGGAAAGGCCGGGCGGTGTCCCCAGTGCGGGAACAAAGTCGTGGTTCCGCCGGCGTCGGCGGAGGAACTGACCCTCGTACGAGAGCCGAACGCGACACCGGCGCAAAAGTCCCTGGAGCCCGACGCCGCACCGCCATCCGGCTGGATTGCCTCGTCGCACCGGGCCCAGGAAGCGGAGACGCGCCGCCGGGACCAGGAAGTGCTGGAGTCGCTCGGCCCCCTGCCGGTCCCCGAGCGCACAGGCGAACGACAGTTCTTCTGGCTCTTCGACATCCTGGTGTATCCCTTCAGCGGCACCGGTCTGGTGACTCTCGGCGTGATCATCGGCTTTCCCCTGGTCAGAGCCCTGTTGGGGGCAGTCATCCCTCCTTTCATGCCGTATCGAGGCTTCCTCTCCCTGATCATCGGCTCCATCCTGGCCCTCTACCTGGGCTGGTACCTTGCGGAGTGCGTGTACGACAGCGCCAAGGGTGGCACGCGGGCGCCGGACGTCATGGACGCGGACACCAGTCTGGGCAGCCTGTGGTCTCGCGTTTCGTACCTGCTGGCGGTGTACCTCATCTACGGGCTGCCGGTTCTCATCTACGTCCTGATCATGCAGCGCCTCGACGCAATCTTCTGGGCCTTGGCGGCCTGGGCCGTGCTCCTGTTCCCCATTGGCCTGCTGGCCATGGTCATCAACGACTCTGTTTCCGCCCTCAACCCGTTCTTCCTGGTCGGCTCAATCGCTCGCGTATTCCTGCCCTACCTGGGGTTGGTGACCTGCCTGATCGGGATGGCAGGCCTGCTCATCCTTCTCCCGGCGTTGTTTCGACCGGCGCCGCCTGCGGGGGCAATCGGAGCGTTCGGCCTTGCCAGTCTCGTGCTCGGCGCCTACGGTTCGTTCCTCTTCGCCCACGTCCTGGGACGATTCTACTGGCGACACCGCGACCGGCTCGACTGGGGAATCTGAGCGTCAGCCCTGCCGGCGGATGGCAATGCTGCGAGCGTGGGCGGTCAGGCCTTCCGTATCGGCCATGCGGATGATGTCGCCCGCCGCGATGGCGAGTTGCTCGGCGCTGTATTCGATCAGGCTGATCGATTTGACAAAGTCGTTGCTCGTCACGGCGCTGGAGAACTTCGCCCGACTGCCTGTGGGCAGTGTATGGCTCGGTCCCGCCCAGTAGTCGCCCACCGCCACCGGCGTGTTCGGACCGATGAAGATCGCACCGGCGTTTGTGATCCGTTCCGCGATCTGGCGGCTGCGGTCGCCACACTGGACCTCCAGGTGCTCGGCAGCGAATTCATCGGCCAGCCGGATCGCCTCGTCCATGTCCGAAACCACGATGACCCGGCTGAACCGCGTCAGCGACTGCCTGGCTTCCGCGGCGCGAGGCAGCGTCTCAAGCTGCCTGGCCAGTTGTTCCAGGATCGCATCGGCCAGCGGCTGCGAATCGGTGAGCACGACCGCGCTGCTGTCCGTGCCGTGTTCGGCCTGGCTGAGCATATCGACCGCAACCCAGATGGGATTCGCCTGGTCGTTGGCGACGACCAGCACCTCGCTGGGCCCTGCGATCGAGTCGATGGCGACGTAGTCCCCTGCGACGTAACGCTTGGCGGCCTGGACCCACTTGTTGCCTGGTCCGACGATCTTATCAACCTTGGCGATAGTCTGCGTGCCGTAGGCCAACGCGCCAACCGCCTGGACGCCTCCGATCCGGTAGACCTCGCCGATCCCCAGCTCGTGACAGACCGCCAGAATGACCGGATGAATGCTCCCTTTGCACCGGGGGGGCGAGACCACCGCGATCTCCTTCACGCCCGCCACCTGGGCCGGCACAGCCGTCATAATCACCGTGGAAGGCAGCGGGGCCGCCGCTCCGGGCACGCAGACGCCCACCCGCCGGATCGGGGTGTATCGAATCCCGGTCCCGTGCGCAAGTTCCGACCGGCCGCCGATGAAGATCCTCTCCTGATACTGCTTCACGTTGGCAATGGCCTTGCGAAGCGAGACCAGGAGATCGCTGTCGATCAATGCGTGCGCCCTGGCGAGATCCTCGGGCAGGACACGGAATTCGTCGGGGCGCAGATCGACACGGTCGAATTCCTTCGTGTGCTTCGTAACGGCCTGATCCCCCTGCCCAGCCACTTCGCCCAGGACCTTCGCCACGGTCCGGCTCTCGGCGCTATCCGCGCCCGCGAGCCTCGCGAACTGCAGCATGTCGGATCGCAACTGGACGAACCGAGCCTCGAAACCCGTGTCACGCGATGAAAGCAGGATGTCCCGCAACGATTCGTTCATAGGTCCTCACCTGCCGAAGTTGCCATAGTTGTAGACGGGCGCGGCCCGCCGGAGCAGCAGATACTGCCTGCCACCAAACTGCGTGACCAGGCCGGCCACGTTGAAACGGATGGGCTCTATCGAGGCACGCTGTAATCGCCGGGCCTCTTCGAGCGCAGAACAGGGCAGCAATTCATATCGCGTGCCGTTGACGTTCCAGCCCAGCGCGTAGGGAACGAAAAGGCCATAAACGCAGTCTGCTTCCAGGCTGGGGTCCGCGGTCTGGAGCAGACCCACCTGATTCACGAGCATGCGGCCGACGTAGTCGCGAGGGGTGGCTTGGGCCCCCTGGTTCGGATCTTCCGGTTTGCGTAACGCGGCGTGAATGGGCCGGGAGGCCTTCAATCTCTCCACGATCTCCGGCGGAATCCTCAACTCCGGGTCCACCGGCGGATTGGCGACGCCCATCTCAGGCTTCCCCTCTCCCGCCGGAACCGTCTCATCGCCCTTGAACTTGCTCAACGGCAGGAAATACGTCGCCAGCAGGAAATTGATCCCCTGGTACCGCGTGACCTGGGCCGAGAGCCTGTACAACGGCGCGTACCGGTCGTTCACGTCGGTAATCAGCAGTCCCAGCACGCCCGAGGGCAACAGTCTCATCCGCGTCCCGGCGGGGATTTCATACTTGTCGTCCTTCACAGAGGCCGTGAACTCGAACCACCATGCATCGTTGGCGTCCGCGTGAACGAGCTTGCCGTCGACGTTGTTGAGTATCGTCGCCTCAGCCAGGGGCTTGGCGACAACCAGCGGCTCGCAGAATCCCGCACTGGCCAATGCCAGCACAATCGCCATTGCGGCGCCAACGATCCATCTGTTTCTCATGGTCTCAATCCTCGTCCAATCGATTCCGCCACCTCGTCCGCCGTCTCGGCGAAGGCGACCGCCTTCGCGCAGGACGGGTCGTCGCAGGTGACGAGGTCCACCAGCGGCCGCCAGAATTCGCCCGCCAGGACAATCGGCTTGCCCTGGTCCAGAAACCGCTTGTTCTTGAGCTCCCAGACCGTCGCCAGTTCCAGGAGCGTGCCGGTCCCGCCGGGCAGGACGACGTACGCCCGGCCCAGTCGCACGAGCGTCTCCAGCCGCTCGTCGAGCGAGCCGGTCACGACCTCGCGGGTGACATACCCGTTGGCGACGCTCTTCTTGAACGCCGAGCACGTCACGCCGATGACCGTGCCGCCCGCCTCGGCGGCGCCTTTGGCCGAGGCCTCCATGACGCCGCGATAGCCGCCGTTGGCGATGGCGAAGCCCGCCTCGGCCAGGGCCCGGCCCACCTGCTCGGCGAACCTATACACGGGTTCGCCCGGGCGGACCCGGCCAGTCCCAAACACACTGACTACGATCTCATCCATGGGCCTTCCCGCGCGTGTAGCTCAGCAGCCCGCCGGCCAGCAGGATGTCCCTGTCCCGCGTGGACAGCTCCAGCCTGCCTGTGAACTCGAACGAGCCGTCGGCCTTCTTGATCTTCACCTGCTCGCTGCTGCGGATCGCGCCGAGCAGTTCGTCGATCACCAGCTCGTCGCCCGCCTGGAGCCTGTCGTAGTCGGCCACGTCGGCCAGCCGGATCGGGACGATGCAGAAATTGATCAGGTTCGCCCGGTGGATTCGCTCAATGCTCCGCGCGATGACCGCGCGCACGCCGAGATACATCGGGCACAGGGCCGCGTGCTCGCGCGAGGAGCCCTGGCCGTAGCTTTCGCCTGCGACGACGATGCCGCCGACGCCCTTGCTCTTGAGGGCCAGCGCCCGCTCGGCAAACGTCGGCTTGCCCGGCTCGTTGAAACAGTTGAACACGACCTTCGCATACTCCGGCACGTTCGAGCGGAGCTTCAAATACGTGCCGGCGGGCATGATGTGGTCCGTCGTGATCTTGTCGCCGCACTTGAGCAGGACCTGGCCGACGAGCGTAGCCGGCAGCAGCCTGGGGGCCTCGGGCACAACGATCGTCCTGCCTCGCACGACCTGGGCGGTCTTGGCCGCCTCGGGGTCCAGGGGCCGCTCGATCATGCTGTCGTCGATGGCGAACTCTCGCGGCATCTTGATCTTCGGATACTCGACGCCCAGCAGTTGCGGCAGGTCTCGCGGATCGGTGATCTTGCCCGTCAGGACAGAGGCGACCGCCGTCTCCGGGCTGACTAAGTACACCTGGTCGCCCTTGGTCCCGCTGCGGCCGGCAAAGTTCCGATTGAACGTCCGCAGGCTCACGGTCCCGTCGGCAGGCGAGAAACCCTGCCCAATGCACGGCCCGCAGGCGGATTCCAGGACGCGGGCGCCCGCCGCGATCAGATCCGCGAGGGCCCCGTTGTCCGCGAGCATGTTGAGCACCTCCCGACTGCCCGGCGCGACCGCGAACTCGACCATCGGGTCGATCCGCCGGCCTTTGAGCGCCCTGGCGGTCATCATCAGGTCGGCGAAGCTCGAGTTCGTGCAACTGCCGACCGCGATCTGGCTCACCTTCTTGCCGGCGATCTCGCGGATCGTCTTGACGTTGTCCGGCGAGGAGGGGCACGCCGCCATCGGCTCCAGCGACGACAGATCGATCTCGATCACCCGGTCGTAGACCACGTCCTTGTCGGCCGCCAAAGGCTGATAGTCTCCCTCGCGTTTCTGCGCCGCCAGGAACCGCCTGGTCTGCTCGTCGCTCGGGAAGAGGCTCGTGGTCACGCCCAGTTCGGCGCCCATGTTCGTGATGGTCGCCCGCTGCGGGACGGTGAGGTTCTTGACGCCGGGACCGAAATACTCCGCGACCCATCCGACGTTGCCCTTCGTCGTGAGAATGCTCAGCAGCTTGAGGATCACGTCCTTGGCGGCCACCCAGTCGTTGAGCTTGCCTGTCAGTTTGACGCCGACGACTTTGGGGCACTGCAGGTAGAAGGTCCCGCCGCCCATGGCGACCGCGACGTCGAGCCCGCCGGCGCCGATGGCGGCCATGCCGAGCCCGCCGCCGGTCGGGGTATGCGAATCGCTGCCCAGCAGGGTCGCGCCGGGCTTGCCGAACCGCTCCAGGTGGACCTGGTGGCAGATGCCGTTGCCGGCGCGGGAATGGTGGACGCCGCTCTTGGCCGCGACCGTCTGGAGGTACAGGTGGTCGTTGTGATTCTCCGGCCCGAAGCCGGCCATGTTGTGATCGACGTAGGAGACGGACAGGTCCGTCTTCACCCGCCCGACGCCCATCGACTCGAAGAGCAGAAACGCGGTCGTGCCGGTGGCGTCCTGCGTCAGGGTCTGGTCGATCCGAATGCCGATCTGCTCGCCCGGCGTCATCCGGCCCTCGACTAAGTGTGCTTCCAGTATCTTATGGATCAGGGTCTTGCCCATGCTCTGTTGCTCCTAAAGAATCCGAAGCCGTCAATTTACCAGAATACGCCCGAGAATTCAAATCCGCCTGTCCGTCTTTTCACCGGCGTGCCCGGGAGGAACAAAAGCTGCACAAATCCCATAGAATCTGGTAGAATGAACGGATGGAAGGTTCCGGAATGCTGCTCGACCCAGATGACAAATCGCACCTGAAGGCCCTGGAAGAACGGTACGTTGCAGGGGTCGGGGTGGTCAATCGGCCGGGCGGAAACTTCCGGCCCGACGCCGCCTGCTGGACGATCCTGGCGCTGCGGGCCGCCGGCGGCGACGGCCGCGCGATCGAGAACGCAAGACAGCTCCTCGCCAGTGCACAGACGCAGGATGGCCGTGTGCCTGTGACGTCGAACAATCCGGACGCCTACTGGCCAACCGCGCTGGCCGTGCTGGCGTGGCACGGCTCGCCGCAATACCAGGAACCCCAGGCCAAGGCCCTTCGATTCCTGCTCGAATTCGACGAGGTCAACACCGTGGCTCCCTCGGAGGCGCCGGGGGGACACGACACGACGATCAAAGGCTGGCCGTGGATCGCCAGGACGCATCCCTGGGTCGAGCCGACCGCCTATGCGATCCTCGCAATTCGGGCCTGCGGACAGATGGCTCACCCCCGCGCCCAGGACGGGACCCGCCTGCTCCTCGACCGCCAGCTCCCCTCCGGTGGCTGGAACTGCGGCAATACCTTCACGTTCGGCACAGAGTCGCGTCCCACAGCGGAAACCACCGGCGTGGCCCTTCAGGCCCTCGCGGGATTGACGTCGAAAGACGCCGTGGCAAACAGCATCGCCTACATGCAGTCGGAGGCAGCGATGCTGCACGCGCCGATGTCCCTGGCTTGGGCGATTCTCGGGCTCCATGCCTGGGGCGAGATTGTGGACCGACCACAGGAGCGCATCCTCCAGAGCCTCGCCCGGCAGGAGAAGTTCGGGCCATATGATACGGTCTCTTTGAGCCTGCTGGTCCTCGCGTGGCATTGCAGGACCGGCCTGGTCGATCTCTTCGAGCACCCTGATTCGCAGGATCAGACATGAGCGATCCGCATCCGGACAATCCGTCGTCGAGGAAGATATCCAGGCGAACGCTGCTCGTCGATACCCTGGCTGCAACCGGTGTGGGCGTCGCGGGCGCGTTGGGACTCGACCAGTTCCGCCGCTGGCGCAGGAGAGTCCCGGTCTTCATCGGCAAGGCCCCTTCCTACCGCGTGGACCTGGCCTCCGTCGTGGAAGCGGGATTGCGTCAGCTCGGCATCGGTCCGGCTGAAGTTCGCGGCAAGAGCATCCTGCTCAAGCCCAATTTCGTGGAGACCTTCCGCGGCACGATCCACGTCTGCACGCAGCCGGAGCTGATCTTCGGGGCCGCCGAGGCGTTCCGCAAGCTCGGTGCGGCCAGCGTCCTCATCGGTGAAGGGCCCGGCCACTGCCCGGACGCGACCCGAATCATCGAGGAGGTCGGTCTGGCCGAATCGCTCGTCGAGCAGAAGCTGCGGTTCATCGATCTCAACAACGACGATCTGATCGTGCGACCCAACGCCGGCGGCCGGACGAACCTGACCACCCTCACGCTGCCGGCCACCCTGGACCAGGTCGATTGGGTCGTCTCGATGCCCAAGATGAAGACGCATCACTGGGTCGGCGTGACCCTGTCGATGAAGAACCTGTTCGGCATGATGCCCGGCATCGTGTACGGCTGGCCCAAGAACGTCCTGCACTGGGC
>CAZDTD010000177.1:0-7656 GCA_964507995.1 uncultured Pirellulales bacterium
CCCATAACCCGGAGGTCGGAGGTTCGAATCCTCCCCCCGCTATTGCGTAAGTCGCACAGGGACAGACAGTTATGTCTGTCCTTTATTTTTGCGCAGCGGGGACTGTAGCAAGAATGTAGCAATTCGCGTAGGGTACAAATATTCATCGGCGCGTAACTTATGACATTTCTGGCTGTTAACCTCAAAACCGGCGAGAAAGATGAGGGCTGCGAGGGGAGGGCAGGGGGCATGTAGCCCCTGGAATCCGTCGCAATGATGCCCTGGTGTATCCTCTTGTGATGATAGTGCTTGAGATCCTCGGTCAGGACGTACCGCAGTTGCTCTTCGGAGAAGAGGATCAGGATGGTGTCGGGCGTGAACAGGACGGTCGTTGCCTCCAGGAGTTCTGGCGTCAGGCGTTTGGCCTTCGTGGCCAGCCTGGTCCTCTGTGCGTCATTCAACAGGATGTGTTTGTCCTTCTCCTGCTGTTCCTTCAAGACCCGGACCTGCTCCTTGAGGTACTTGAACTGGAGACACCGATTCTGGTATTATTGACCGCCTGGCGCAGGAGCACCTGTTATGACGTTCAATAAGCATGAATGGCGAAACAACACATTCAGTATTCTCCAAGAAATGAGTCGTTACCATGAAAACGATACTCCTGAATTTGGCTCTTCTCTCGGCTCTCATTGAATCTGTTTCCTTGGACACGCGGGCAGCCGACTTACCAACAAACTCGGCCACTCCGGTTCGGGTCAATTACGCACGTCCCTTTGAGCCGCCGACGCGACCGGCGTTGATCCCGCTGCCTCCCGGCGCGGTCGAACCCAGCGGTTGGTTGCGAGACTGGTGCCTGGCTGCGAGGGACGGGTTCACCGGTCACATGGACGAATACGATGACGAGTTCAAGCGGGCCTGGGCTCAGGATCACAGGATGACCGGTGACAGGCTGCTCTGGTACAAAGGCGCCTGGCCTTACGAAGGGGGAGGGTACTGGTTCGATGGCCTGGCCCGCCTGGGTTTCGCTCTGCACGACGAAGCGATGATCCAGCAGGCAAAAAGGCGGCTGTACGCTGTGGCCGACCACATGAACACCGACGGTCTGCTCTTTCTCTGGTGGCTCGACCGGAACAATCCCGACGACCGCAAGGCCGTTGCCGCCGCGTTGGAGGGCTGGCCGCTTTGGGCCTGCGGCTTGTTGGGACGCGCCATGACGGGATTCTATATGGGATCGGGTGACGAACACATCCTGGATGCGCTCGAAAAGGCGTACTCCGGAGATCCTGATTGTCTGCGATCCATCACAGGCAATGTGTCGAATCTGTGGCCGGCATTCGACGCCTACTGCTGGACAGGCAACAAGAATATCGCCGATGCGCTGGATGCCATGTTCAAGGAGGAAGGCGGAAGTCTCTTGCCGAATCTGAGCCGGTATCGAAAGACGCCGGACTTGAAGCCGGGCACGACTGTGGATAACGCTCATGTGGTCGAATTCATCGAGAGCACCACGCCATGGGCCGTGGGCTATCTGTGGACGGGTGATGTGCACTATCTCCAGGCAGCCGTCGGTTGGCACGACCTGCTGGAACGCATCGCCATGCAACCCTATGGAGTACCGGTCTCCGACGAGTGGTATGGACCCACCGGCGCCTTTCGGGGAAGTGAAACCTGTGACGTGGCGGGATATATCTGGAGCCAGGTCTGTCTTCTTGCCGTGACCGGCGAAGGCCGAATGGGGGATCGGCTCGAACGGGCATTCTTTAACGCAGGACCAGCCACCGTATCGCGGGATTTCAAGACCCATGTCTACTTCCAGAGCCCCAATCGGTTCGCCAACCTTTCGCCGAACTTCCCTCATGGTCCCATGGCCGAAGGAGGCGTCTACGCGCCCAAGCACAGTCCACTCTGCTGCACCGCCGCGCTGAACCGTATTGTGCCGTGGTACGTTACCCATATGTGGATGGCGACTTATGACAACGGCTTGGCGGCGACCTGCTATGGTCCCTGCAAAGTGACAGCATTGGCTGCGGACCGCGTGCCGGTCACGATGGATTGCAGGACCGATTATCCCTTCAATGAGATCATCGATATCTCCGTGCAGCCGGCGCGGGAAGCGGCTTTCCCGATCGACTTTCGCATTCCCGGATGGTGTACAAATCCGACCCTGACCGTGAACGGCTCTTCCGTTGCGGCCGACCGCAGCGCCAGGGGGTTCCTGCGTGTCAACCGAACCTGGAAACCGGGCGATCTCGTCCAATTGCGGTTTCCGATGACCGCCGTCGTGCAGCGAGGGCGCGACGCCGCATCGGGTCCGCCCTACGATGGAGCGCATCGGGTCACGCGGGTGACAATCCCGGATGACAGGAGCACGCAGGGTGTGCCTTACGCTTCGGTCTCCTACGGTCCACTGCTCTTTGCGCTGCCGATCCCCGACACAGAAAACGCCAATACGCCGGACCCGAAGGCTCGATGGAAGTTCGCGTTGGATGTTCAGGAACCCGGATTGACGGTGCAACGCGGCAAGATGCCGTCCCGATGGGATTGGCCGCTGGCCTCGCCGCTGACATTGCGTGTCAATGTGCATGAGATTGCCTGGAATCCCGATCCCCAAGCTCCTCGGCTGCCTCTTCTGCCGGCCACCAGGTCGAAACCGGCCCAGTCCGTTACGCTCATCCCGTATGGTTGCACCAGGTTCCGGATCTCGATGTTCCCCGTCACTGCAGAACCCCAGGTCAAGCCATCCGCCATTCGCCGGATTCTCTTTCTGGGCAACAGCATCACCCTGCACGGCCCCAAAGCGGATATCGGCTGGGCCGGAAACTGGGGTATGGCAGCCAGTTCCGAAGACAAAGATTATGTCCATCTCGTCACCGGCGCCATCGCTCAACATACCGGTTCCATGCCTGAGATGATGATTCGAAACATTGCGGATTTTGAGCGCAACTACGCAAATTACGACGTGGAATCGCAAATGAAGGACTTCTTCGCATTCGATCCCGACCTGGTGGTTCTGGCCATCGGCGAGAATGTGCCGGCGCTGGGATCGGAGGACGCCAAAGCACAATTCAAGGCCGGGGTGATGAAGATCCTGGGATGCGCTCTGGCCAAACGTCATCCGCTTGTGGTGGTGCGGAGTTCTTTTTGGGCCGACCCCGCCAAAGATGAAGTGCTCCGAATCGCCTGCCAGGAGGCAGATGCCATATTCGTCGATGCGGGCCCCATTGGATGTGAGGAAGCCAACATTGCCCGTTCAGAACGATCATTTATCCATGACGGTGTTGCCGCCCACCCTGGCGACCGGGGAATGAAGGCCCTTGCCGATGCGATTGTTCAGGCCGTGCTGCATCGCAGATGACGTAGGGCATAGGATCGGGAGACTACCGTCAAGAACATCCTCCTTGTGAAAGGAGTGACTGAGGCAAAATCAGGACTGGCTCTGTCACCCCTCACTCTGGGTCGCAGGCCACGGTTAGGCAAGGAGTACGGACACAATGACTGAAAAGACCAAAACACCGTCGTCGGAGAACGATCGATCACGTCGCCAGTTCCTGTTCACTGGTTTACAGGTTGCTGCTTCTCTGCCGGTGGCCTTCAGCCGGCCGGCCTCTGCAGGGCGTAACCCAGAGGGGCAAGTGCCGTTCTTCACGACGCGCGGCGTGGTTGTGACAACCCCCGATCTCTTGACCTTGGACTGGCCTCAACGGGCTGCCCGCGCCGGGCTGACGACGATTGGCACACACGTAACGCCAAGCGAGGTATCAGAGTTCATTCAAACCGAGAGGGGCCGTGAATTTGTGGCGCGGTGCAGAGAGTGCGGAATTGCAGTGGAGCATGAGTTGCATGCCATGAGCGATCTGCTCCCGCGGGCCCTCTTCGAGAAAGACCCCTCGATGTACCGCGTGAATGAACAAGGGCAGCGCAGTCCTGATTTCAATTGCTGCGTTCATTCCTCCAACGCGATCGAGGTGGTCTGTGAAAACGTCGTCAAATATGCCAAGATCCTGAGGCCCACCACGAGCCGTTACTTCTACTGGATCGACGATGGCAGGCCCATGTGCCAATGCTCGCGTTGCCGCCTCTATTCGGATAGCGAGCAAGCGCTGATCCTGGAGAACGAAATGCTGCGGGCGTTGCGGCGGGTGGACGCACGGGCCACTCTGGCGCATTTGGCCTATGCGCGGACAATGGAGCCGCCCGTTCAAGTCAAGCCCGCATCGGGCATCTTCCTTGAGTTTGCACCCATTGGCCGAACCTGGAGTGAACCGATCCGCCGTCGCGAAGCCAAAGACGGGCAGCACGGGCGGTATCTGGATTGGTTGGATTCCAACCTGGCCGTATTTGGCAAAGACGATGCGCAGGTCCTGGAGTACTGGCTGGATGTGTCGCTGTTCAGCTCCTGGAAGCGAGACGCCAAGAAGAAACTGCCCTGGCAGAGAGCCGTGTTCCTGGAGGATCTCGCCGCCTATGCCGACCGCGGAATTCGCCATGTCACGTCGTTTGCGGTATATATGGACGCCGATTACGTCAGGCAGTATGGCGAACCGCCTGTGGATGACTATGGAAACGGACTACGAGACTTCCGCAGGCCACAAGATCCCGCGTAACGAGATCAAGAGCACATGTGCCCACCGATCCAGGAGTCGCGGACTTGCCGCCCTGGTCGACGAGTGTCAGCGTGCCAGACCGACGCGGGCAAACGTGGCGCGGACATGGAAATCGGGCTTCGGCAGGTCAGGTTCCACCCATGTGAGCCAGATCGGGTCGTTCGGCGCCTCGGGGCGGAAGTCTGCGCGGTACAGCCCGACTTGGAACCCGGTACCGGGTCTCCAGCAGCGCACACCCATTGCCTGCAGGGCGGTGACTGGGACAAAACCCTCCACGGCGTAGCCATCCGCCGTGCGTTGGGCGGCCAATCTCGTGCCCGAGGATGTCCATGAATCATCGAACCGCCGGTAGATGCGTGCTGCATAGTCATGGACTGCGCCGTCAGGTGCGATCTCGATGCAGAAATATCTCCGCGAGTTCTCCGGCCATAGGAAGATCTCCACGCGATCCTGCGAATCGACCGCATGTTCGTCTTCGGTCGGCGGTGCGGCCACAATGGTCGCATCCTGAGCGGCAAAGGCGAACCAGAGTCCCGCTTCGTTCCACTGGAGCCATGCCCGGGTGGGCTGGGCCTCTGCGCCCGGCTGGGAAGCGACCTTGAAATCTGCCACTGGAGTCACACGCTGATAGCCGGGTTCATCCAGACGGCCGTCCACGTGGAGAGGTTCGCTCAGACGCGTGATGTGAAGGGCCGTCACTGGATCGCGTGGGACGTGGGCGCACGCAGTCAGCAGGATCACGATGAGAAAGGACGATGTGCGAAGTGTGATGGCTGTATTTTGCATGCTCATTATCCAACCTCTGGGAACCCCTTGCCACGGCATACGCGCTGTCTCTGATGCACCGCTCGGTGTGCGTCGCGCACGGCAGTCAGCCTGAGTTCATTACCGGTTCTCAATGTAGTCGACGGGGGTATGGTTCTTCAAGAAAGAAAGGAACCGCTCCGGGGCTTAACGATTCGCAGTCTGTCCTCCACCGCTCGCCCCAAGGTGGGCGCATCGGCGTTCCGCATCTCATTGACCGCGCCGAGATTGCGGTATCCGCACAGTTCTTCACTTGATTGGTTCCTCCCTTTCTGGCAGAATACCATCGCCAAGACAAGTGAGGTGTCTTCCCGAAAGAACAAGGACTGACGATCGTGGACTGGTTGCGGAAAATCGTGATTGCGGCAGGACTGGCGGTTGCAGTTTCCGTAGCGGAGGCTGAGGCTCCACGTCTGACACTCTGTTGCGGCGGGGAGAACGATTTGTTCCGCGTGCTGACCGCGTCCGGCTACGCGTGCCAGCGTGTGGACTCCAACCGCGAAGCGGTCGAGCTCGCCGCAGAAGGCGGGGCGGTACTGATCCTGGCGGACGACTATCCGGCAGCGGTGACCAGGATCGAGCCCGGTGTACTGGACGTGGCCGCGCATAAGAATCTGCGTCTCTATGTCGAATATCCCGCTGCCTTGCCGGGCGTGGAAATCGGCCCGCCCAAGGCCGCACGATGGGAGCGGGCCGTTGTGAATTCGGACCTCTTCGGCCCGTCCCTCGATCCGCTCCGAATCCTGGCGATCAACGGGCTGCACTTTGTGCAGGCGAAGTCCGAAGCCTCGCATGTCGTGGCGGCGCGCGTGGCGGGTTTCGACTCAGCGGTGTTCGGTCTCCCGAAAGATTCGGTTCCGATCCTGTTCGAGCTTCCCGGGCGACGTGTGCTTGTGGCCACGACCAAGCTCAGCCACTTCGTCACCGGTCGCTATGCGCCTCAGGACGCATGGCAGGCGCTGTGGGCTGGGGTGCTCGCGTGGCTTTGTCCGGAGGGAGAACGGCCCTCGTTGGTCTGGACACCCTCGGTCCGCCCGAGCTATGGGCGGGAAGAGCCGTTGCCCGCTGACGCAGAATGGCAGGCGATCCGACGTGGCACGGAATGGTTCCACCGTTCGAAGTTGCTTCTGCATCCCTCCCGACTCGATGAAGCAGGCCAAGCGGAGCGTACGGACGGGTTGCTTCCCACGCCGCCGCCGGATGCGCTGGTGGGCGACGGCTCGCTCGGCATTCTCGAAGCGCCGCTCTCGATCGTCCTCGCCGACGGCAGCCAGATGCAGAGCATCGCGCGACGTGGCGATTGCCACGGCGAATCCGCCATGGCGCTCGCGTTCGGTGCTCGGACGGGCGCTGGGGTGTTGAACGCGAAGGTTGCGTGCAATCTCCTGGACTACTACCTTTTCACCTCGGACGCGCGAAAGAACGAACGAGGAAACCCCAGGCACGGCGCCTACGGACTGGTCGCGTGGGGAATCACGTCGCCTGCATTCTACACAGCCAACTACGGTGACGACAACGCGCGGCTGTTGCTGGGCGCCGCCGCAACTGCCGCGTTGCTGGGCGAGAATCGGTGGGACGAAGCCATGATGAGGTGCCTGCTGGCCAACCTGCGCACGACGGGGCGCCTGGGCTTCCGCGACGACCGAATCGACATTCCTGCTCTCTCGTTGCAGGGCTGGCAACCTTTCTTCCAGCGGGACATCGTCAGCTACTCACCGCACATGGAGGCGTACCTCTGGGCCTGTTTCCTGTGGGCATACCAACAGACGGGATACGAGCTATTCTATGAACGCGCGGAGAACGCGCTGCGCATGACCATGGCGCAGTATCCGAACGGCTGGCGTTGGACCAATGGGCTGGCCCAGGAGAAAGCCCGCATCCTGCTGCCGCTGGCGTGGCTGGTCCGCGTGAAGGACACGCCGGAACACCGCGCCTGGCTGCGCACGGCCGTGGATGGGTTCGTGGCGCTGCAGGAGCCCTGCGGCGCTATTCGGGAGGAACTCGGACTTCCGGGCAAGGGCATGTATCCGCCGCCCTCCTCGAACGAAGATTACGGCGGACATGAGGCCTCGCTGATCCAGCGAAATGGCGATCCCGTGAGCGACCTGCTCTACACGACGAATTTCGCCTTTCTCGGGCTGCACGAGGCGGCGGCGGTCGGGGACAACGCCGCCCAACGCGCCGAGGAGAAGCTCGCCGGGTTCCTATGCCGCATCCAGATTCGCTCGGACGCGCAACCTTCCCTGGATGGCGGCTGGTTCCGCGCGTT
>CAZDTD010000178.1:0-7601 GCA_964507995.1 uncultured Pirellulales bacterium
GGTTATTCAAACTTCACGACCACGAACTGCGATATCTCGCCGCGTTTGACCAGGAAGAGCACCTTGCCGTTCTTTCTGGCCTTCTTGACCGCGGACTTGAACTCATCGACCGATGAGACGCTCTTGCGGTCTACCGACGCGATCAGATCGCCCGCTTCGATGCCTTCTTCGGCCGCAGGGCCGCCCGGCGCCACGCCGGAGACGATCACGCCCTCGCCCAACTGGTACCCGAACTGCTCGGCCAGTTCCTTGGTCAGGTCCTGGACCTCGATGCCGAGGACCTCCGTCGATTCCTGGGTCGGCTGTTCTTTCGCGACAGCGGTCGAGGGCCGCTCGCCGAGCGTCACGGCGATGTCTTCGGACTTTCCGTCGCGTGAAATGGCAAGGCGGGCCTTCTCGCCGGGCCTCATGGCTGCAATCTCGTTGCGGAAGGTGTCGTATGACTCGACCTTCTTGCCGTTGAGTTCCAGGATGATGTCCTGCACTTCGAGTCCCCCCTTCTCGGCCGGAGAGCCCTTCTCGATCCGAGCGACAACCACGCCGCCGGCTTCCTTCATGCCCAGCGGCTCCGCCATTTCCGGCGTCACGTCCTGGGCGTAGAGCCCGAGGAAGCCGCGACTGACCCTGCCGCTGTCGCGCAACTGTTCTTCGATGGCCTTTGCCATGTTGATCGGAATGGCGAAGCCGATGCCCATGTACCCGCCGCTCTGGCTGACGATGGCCGTGTTGATGCCGATGACTTTGCCGTCGAGATTGATGAGCGGGCCGCCCGAGTTGCCGGGGTTGATCGCAGCGTCGGTCTGGATGAAGTTCTCATACGCCGCGATGTGCACGTTGCTGCGCCCCACCGCGCTGACGACGCCCACGGTCACGGTCTCGCTCAGGCCGAACGGGTTGCCGATCGCGATGACCCAGTCCCCGATTTCCATTTTGTCCGAGTCGCCCAGAGGCAGCACCGGGAAGTCCTTGCCTTCGATCTTGATCAGGGCCACCTCGGAATCGGGGTCCGTCCCGATGAGTCTGGCGTCGTTGAAGACGCGTCCATCCTGGAGTTCCACCGTGATCTTGTCCACATCGCCGACCACATGGTTATTGGTGAGGATGTAACCATCTTCGCTGATGATGAAGCCCGATCCCTGGCCCTTCTGAGAATACTTCCGAGGCGTCTGCTGCCACTGGGGAGCCCGGTCTCCGAAGAACCTGCGGAAGAAATCATCGCCAAACGGACTAAACCGTTCGTTCAAACCGAATCCCCCGCCCGGTCCCGACATGGGATTCACCTGAACCGTCTTCTCCACCTTCACAGACACCACCGCGGGCATGGCGGCCTTGGCTGCGGAAGAGAAAGCCTTCGACAATTCTTTGGCCGCTTCCGTCTTGCTCTGCGCCAGACCCGGAACGGCCAATCCGAGGAGGGCGACGAAGAACACACGGTGAACTGTCACATTCCTGAGGAACGACTGCTTTGCAGTACTTGAACACATCCGAAACACCTCCCTAAAAGAACACGGGTTCGAAACAGACACAACTGTCGAATCCCCCTTCGGACAGCCAACCATCGTGTAGAACCTCTCCCTCAGGAACCGCGGGTTTTACCTGTCACGGAGGGCACATTGTTGGAGATATCTACGTCCCCGCGCGATGAGATGTTCGGATGCGCACGGGCGGATCGCCCGTGCCCGCTTCAAAGCATGACGCGTATCTATGTTTATCCAACCCCTAATGGAGGTCGGGGTGCTTTCAGCGATTCGCCGGCCCTCATGTTAGTCGCTGATTCCGACGAACCGCCGTTACCTGATCGGCGTGCCGGTGAAGGCACGGATCATTCTTGCGCAATCCGGCCGGTCCGACCCCATAACCACCGCCCGGCCAGAATCATTATAACACATGCCCGCAAAACAACCATGCCCGACTGTAGCCTCGAAGGCCGCGGTCTCGCTGCTGTTGCGAGTCAATCATCAATCAACAATCATCCTTCATCAATTCAAACGAGCTGCGTCTTGCCGGGTACGGCGACCGGCTCGACCGGCAGATCGATCCAGTCATACTTCGGCGGCCTCAGGTCCTGCTTCGACGCGTTCATCGCCCAGTCCCACTTCAATGCCCGGCCGGTGTACGCGCTCATGCGTCCCATGACCGCGTTCATCGTGCTCTCGGCGACGTTCTTGCCCTCATTGAACGGCTTGTCCTCGCGAATGCTCTGGATCAGATCCGCCATCTCCTGGACGTAGTGGTCCGGATCGGGACCCTCGTATTGGAACGACTTCTCGCCTGTGATGACGCCGCGATCAACGTCGGCGACGCCCTTCGTGCCCACGATGCGTTCGGCGATCCGGTCGGTGCTCCCGTTGATCTGGCGGCAGTAGCTCGCGACCCGCACGCCGCCGGCGTACTCGTATTCGACCGCGAAATGATCGTAGATATTGCCCAGGTTGCGGACGGCCCGACCACCCATGCCCATGCACTGCTCGGGATGTCCCTCCAAGGCCCAGTTGATCACGTCGAGGTTGTGGACGTGCTGCTCGACAATGTGGTCGCCGCTGGTCCAGGTGAACCACGGCCAACTCCGGCACTGCCACTCCATATCGGAGAGGTTTCCCTTCTCCCACCATTTCCAGTAGCCGAGCATGTCGCCGCCGTTCCAGTAGGCCTGGGCCGAGACGATCCGGCCGATCTGGCCGTCGTGAATCCGGCGGATAATCTCCTGGTATTTTTTGCTGTGCCGGCGCTGGGTGCCCGCGACGACGGAAAGCCCCTTCTGTTTCGCCAGTTCCGAGGTCTGGATCAGCGAGCGAATGCCCTTGGGGTCCACTCCCCCCGGCTTCTCCATGAACACGTGCTTGCCCGCCTCGACGGCCGCCTGGAAATGCTGCGCCCGCCAGTGCGGCGGGGCCACGAGCAGGACCATCTGCACGTCGGTCGCGAGCACCTGTTTGTGCGCGTCGAATCCAACAAATCTCTTTTCCGGCGTGACCTTCAGGGCGTCGGGTACTTCCTTGCCCAGCTTATCGAGCGACTCCTTGAGCCGATCCGCGAACAGATCGCCCATCGCGACGATTTCGACGCCCGGCGAACTTTTGACGCAACTGATGAGATCGCGAGTGCCCTGCCCCCCGCAGCCGATGAGCCCGACGCGGATCGTATCGGAGCCCGCCGCATACATCCGGCTGGTCACCCCCATTGCCGCCACGGACACGGCCGATGCCTTGAGAAGATCACGACGAGAAACCTTGCCTGCGACCATACAAGCCCCCTGTCATTCTGGTTTGTCAACGTTCTTACGGAACCTGGATTCGGATGTTGCGAAACTCGACCCGGCTGCCGTGGTTTTGCAGACCGATGTACCCGCCGTCGCAAGTCAGGCCGGGATGCGAGTCGGTCTTGTACTGATAGTATGTCGTCTTCGTATCAATGATCTTGTGGCCGTTCAGGACAACCTTGATCCGCGGCCCACGAGCGGTGACGACCATCTTCTGCCACTGCCCCGCCTGCTTCGTCACCCGTTCGGAAGGAGCCTGGACGCCGTAGAGGCTGCCGGTGTACTGATAGGGATTCAAGCTCCGGTACTGTTCCGCGTAGTCGTCGAGGATCTGGATCTCCATGCCTGTGTAGGCCGGGTCGCCCTCCAGGGGCGAGCGGATGAAGACGCCGCTGTTGCCTCCCGGCGGGACGCGGAACTCCAGCGAGAGTTGGAAATCGTCGTATGGACGAACCGTCGCCAGCCACCCGCCGTTTTCGCCCTCGGTGTAGAGGATGCCGTCCTGGAAGTGCCACGAGTCCTGACTGCCGCCGATCTGCTGCCAGCCGACCAGACCGGTCGAGAGCAGATCGTCGCCTGTGCGGGCGAACAGGAAGGTCCGGCATGGACAATGCCTCGCGCACGAGCCGGCGCCAAGTGTCACGAACAACAGCAGGATTGCAGCAATCGCTTTCATTCTGTTCATACCGTCACACCTCCGAACCCGATCCCAGGTCACTCCTCTCCCGATTTCGGATACTGTACGTGCCGTTCCATCTCGGCACACGCCCTGCCCGAGCAGCGCACGAGACCAGCTTATCCCCCTGCAGCAACCCTCGTCAAGCCCATTTCCCGTGCCCCCTACGACAAACGCAAAACCGCTGGGCAGATCTCACGAATGTCATTGCGAGGAGCGCCGCGACGAAGCAATCTCAACTCCCGACATGGGAGATTGCTTCGCTTCGCTCACAATGACATCCCAAGCGATGCCGTCACGCGACTCTGTGTTTGCCCTCCCATAGCCCCCGGGTTGACTACTCGTGCGGGATTCCGGAGGGAACCGGGGCAGGGGCTCGGCCGACTGTCGGCGTCGCCATCGTGACGGGCATCGCGACCGAAGTCGCCTCGTGGCTGCGGAAGACGCTCGCCAGCGACTCGCCGGCCACCGGGGCCGGACCGATGACGAGTTCCGGCGTGTTGAACACCCACAGACACGAGTCGTAGAATCTCGGGTCCTTCTGCGGCAGAACGATGGGCTTGTGGGCCTTGCCCGTCGAATCGACGTAGCTGAGAAACAGGCGGGTGAAGACGCCCTGGAGCCGCTTGCTGCTGAAGACGATCCATCGGCCATTGCTCGACCACGTCTGCCAGGACTCGCTCTGATCGCTGTTGATCTCCATGGGCCGATACGCGAACTGCCCATCCTCTCTGGGAGCCTCCAGATCGATCAGGTATAGGTCGCTCTCCTGCTTCCAGGTTGGAAAGTAGTCGTGGTCGAACATGCAGAAGGAGAGAAATCGACCGTCGGGACTGAGCCTCGGCATGCCGACGCTCTTGCCGGTCCGCTGGGCGGAAAGCACGGTTTCGATCTGGCCCCAGGTGTCCGTTTCCACGTCGTAGGGGATGCGGACCAGGTCGTATTTGATGCGGTCGTATTGCTCGGGCGGCGTACCCGCATCGGCCGGCCAGGGCCTGAGGGCCGTGCAGAAATAGAGGTATTTCCCGTCTCCCGACCAGACGGGCCAGTTCTCCAGCCGGTCCTTCTGGGCCAGCTTGGGCTCCACCGCAATCTGGCGCCGGTCGGAACGATACAACATCAACATGGAGTCTATGTTGACCGTGTCGCGCACCTCGTTCCGCGTTGAGTGGAAGAAGATGGGGATATTCGTCACGGCGTACACCGCCAGCCGCCCGCTCGGATGCCAGGAGGTATAACCGAACTTCGTGTCGAGCTTGCGGACCTCGCCGTCTTCGGCCAAGAGGGTCGCGGTGCCGTACTTGACCGACCGGACACCCAGCGCCATCCGGTCCCAATGGTTCCGGCGGAAACTGTGGCAGTTCAGGCAGCCGTCCTCAAAACGGTCGCTGGCGAGAACGACCGATTCGTCGAAGCCAGTCAGGTCCCGGCTGCAAATCTCGATCCGGCTGCGGATGCGAACGTGGGTCAGGCGCATCTTTCGATACACGAGGTGATCGTCGATGTCCTCCTGTGCAATCTGGTTTGTAATCGGCTGGAATCGGCTCCACCGGCCGGCTTCGTCCCGGGCGAAGACCTCCACGGACAGCCTCCGGCCCCGGTTGCCCTCCAGCAGCTTCCGCCATCGCTTCAGCGGGATCTCGACGACGCCGTCACGAGTGAAGACATCGATGGCCTCGCCTTCCTGGCAGGAGATCCTGGCGCAGAACGCGGCTCCAGCCTCTTCGATTGCGAAATTGAGCGGCGCAATGTTCGGTGGAATGACCGACCCGCTGTAGTCGGGATGGATCCTGGCCGGGCGGTCCACCGGCTCGGCCTGCTCCATCATGGCCCGCGAGACCGACCGGAACATCAGGACGCCGCCGAGGAACAGCCCGGCCGCCGGCAGGAGGATGAGCAAACCGATTGTCAGACGTCTGTACACGAAGCGGTCCTTCACGTGCCAAGAAAGTAGTAACAATAATACGTGCCGGCGAACTTCTTCCGGATCGCCGACCGGGCGGGACTTGTCTCGCCGCCCGCCTGCTGGAACGCCTGGAGAAACTCCTGGAGTTGCGTCTTGGCCTCGGGCGAAATTGACTGCCCAGGCACGTCGAGCGGCTGCCTCTTGATCGCACGGGACAAGAGCAGCGCCTCCTCATAGTGCTTGGGAATCCGCGAGAAGTTCAGCCGGTGACGGGTCTCGAATATCCGCACGAACCCGTCCAGATCCTTAGCCAACAGCAGCGAGGCCATGACATACTGATAGGCCGTCCGATTCATGGGGTTCTCCATCAACAACTGGATCAGCACGTCCCCATCCCGCACGGAATCGGCCTTGAGCATCGCGCTGCACCAGTTTCGAATCTGCTCGTCGTCGGACAGATCGGGATCGGCCAGCAGGCGGGCCAGGTCCCGATGCGCCGTCGCCCCCCAGAATGGGACCTTAGCCAAAGCCTCCAGATAGAGCCGGGCGGTCGCGATGTTGCCCTTGATCATGTGGACCGTCGCCAGGCGATGCAACAACAGGGGCCGGTCGCCATAGATCTCGGTGCACATCAGCAGTGAATTCTCCGCCTGGTTGATGAGACCGAGGTCCAGGCAGATGTCGAATTTCTGCCACACGGGCTCCGCGCTGCGGTCGGTCAGCAGCAGCGCCTCGGGCCGCTGCGGAAAGCGGAACATCTCATCGCCCAACCTGTCGAGCCGGCACAAAGCCCGGTTCACAGCGTGACATATCGTATAGCGATAGGGGCTGCGCCGGCCCAGTTCGAGCACCCGATCCCACTGCCCCTGGCGGGAGTAGTAATCGGCAAGGAGGATGTTCTTCCTCGCGGGCGCTCGATAGGAGAGCAGGACAATGACTGTGGCGCCAACGAGCGCCAGGGTCGGCAGGTTCAAGCCGGCCCTGCCTCTCGCGTCATCGTCCAGGATTTTCCCCATGCGAGCCGAGATCGCCTTCAGCCTGGCAGAGACGCCGGCCCGTTTTCCCGCGAGCAGCCGCCACATCCCCAGTGCGAGAACGATGAAGGGAAGAGACAGGTAGAGAATCCACGTTTCGCTGATCGCGATCCGAAACGCGCTGTGACTCGTCTGCTCCCAGGATAGCGGAAGCAGGCGGCAATAGGCGTCGAGAGGCCGCACGCCATAGGCGAGGACCCCAAGGCCACATGGCGCCAGCATCCCGAACGCCAACTCGAAGACGCCAAGGCGTCCCCGGCGTCGCAGAAGCAGCTCGTACAATCCACACAGCGTCACGAACACGAGGGAGGCCCCCGCCGCTGCGACGTACAGCAACAGGCAGAGAACGACAAACGAGACGGTTGTTCGAACGGAACTCCCCGATCCAAGCTTCAGATAGAGGCACACGCCAAGCAAGGCCGCCAGCAGGGCCAGGACGGTCAGGAACGCGAATCCGTACTGAGAGTAGCTCGCCAGCAGCAGGAGCGGACCGAGGAACCGCAGGGCTCGCAGGTGGAAAACGCCGCAAGCTTTCAGAATGCAATCCGTGCACGCAAAGAACGCCCAGGCCTTGGCCGTCATTACGATGGCGCCGAGCCAGGGATAGTAGAACGACTGGGCCAGCAAGGCACCGAGGTATTCGACCGGCCCGCCGGGGTAAGCCAGGTGACTTCGGAAAAAGTCCCACCCTTTGTAGAAACAGGGGAAGTTGTCGACGAAGCCGCA
>CAZDTD010000179.1:0-7506 GCA_964507995.1 uncultured Pirellulales bacterium
GCACTCAGCGTCGAGCCAACAAACAGATGGATTCGTCATAGCGCTGTCGTATTAGCATCGTCCACACACCAGTGCTTCGGCCAAACGGCCAGATCATAGACACGCCGGGATATGACCCGGCAAGCGGTCTCATCTACGACCCGCAGGGGGTGACCTTCCCGCCGATACCACTGCACCCGACAAAGGGAGAATTTGACAAGGCGCTCGCGCAGGTAAAGCGTCACTTTCGCGGCTACGTGGAGAAAGGCTCCGTGGAGCCAAAATATGCGGCCGTGATGTACTCGGCCCTACTCACCGGGCTGTACCGAAGCTCCTTACCAGCCGTGCCTGTGCATATCTTCTCCGCGACGGACTTCGGCACGGGAAAGAGCTTCGCTGCCCAGACCGTAAGCGCATCGATCCTCGGCCACCGAGTACCTGCCATGTCACCGGGACCCGATACCACCGAAACGGAGAAACGGCTCGGCTCCATGATGCTCTCAGGAGCACCGGTCGTCGTTGTGGACAACGTCGAAGACCCGATCACGGGGAAGTTCTGGTGCTCGGCTGTGACAGAAGCGATCTCCACGGTACGCATCCTGTGCAGTTCAAAGAACGTCAGCATACCAAACACAACGTTCTTCATGGTCACCGGTCTCAACGTAAAGGTGGCGCGGGACATGTGCCGTCGCTCGGTGCTGTGTAAGATCGATCCTGGCGTGGAAAACCCGGAGCTACGGAAGTTCGACTTCGACCCGGTGCAAGAGGCGCTGGCCGAACGGCCAGAAACAGTCGTCGCCGGTCTCACCATGCTGCGATACGCTCAGGAGCACCTGGGTGAACTGCCGCCGGTTCAGCCCTTGGGCAACTTCGAGGCGTGGGGCATCGTACGGCAGGTGCTGCTATACGCTGACCTACCTGACCCAGTCATAACGCAGGAAGACATCAAAAACGACGACCAAACCCGTGAAGCTCTCACGCAGTTTCTCCAAGCTTGGTACGACCAGTTTGGCGAGTCACGGAAGAAGGCGATTGACCTGATACTGGCAAATATCTGGCCGGAAGACCTACCACGCAACGACTTCGACGGCAACAGCCAGGCCAGGTCCTTGGCTGCGTACATACGGCGATATCGGGGTACAGTTCGGGGTGGGCTCCGGATCGAACAGACTGACGTCCCTGTCTGCGGCAGCTTCAGCTACTGGGTTAGGAAGTTGCCAGGGGATAGAGGGTATATAGGGCTTGCTACATAACCTGACTAAGACGTTTTCTGATTTTTGAGATATGTATATGGAAGGTTTGGAACTAACCCTCATTTCCCCTCTATCCCCTGGGCCAGTGTGCCCCTGGGCCGAAAGCCACGCGACCACCGTTCACCCGCCCGCAAAAAGACCCCGATCCTGCCGGGTTCTTCGACGGACTACTAACGGAAGATTAGGCGGTAGTCGGAGTTTTTGGATCAGAGAATGCGGTTTTTGGCCGGTCCGAACGGCATTCGAACGGTGCGTTACTCTACAGACCGATAAAAGGCCCAGTGGAGAACGGCGGCTATCTCCACCGCCCGATGCAGCCACCCGTCCCGTCCCGTCGCAGCGGGTGGCCGTCTCCCTGGGCCATACGAACCACCGTACCGGACAGGGGCAACGCCGTCGGCACGGCGGCGTCCCCTACCGGGCGGACCCAGGACGATCGGACCTCCACGGACTCCACAGTGATCCACAAGGAGCAATAGAACCCTATGACGAATACGCAAGACGATGTCGATGTCCCAGGCCCCCATACCCCCTGCATCAGTATCATGGGGGGGTCAGCGGCTGCCGTACCTGATGAAGGCGCTGAGCAGCTCGTCCGTCGGACCTCCGGCGCTGTCACCGTCACCGACGCGGGCCTGGCCCAGGTGACGAAGTTGGCCGCCGACGGCGTCTCCGAGGCGACCATCGCGAACGTCCTGGGCGTGTCCCGGAAGACCTTCGCGAAGCTGCTCCGTGACGGCGAGGGTGACGAACGGGTGATCGACGCGTACTACACCGGCAAGGCCCGGCTCGCGGACGAGTGCGTCAGCACCCTCATGACGCACGTGAGGTCGGGCAACGTCACCGCCTGCATCTTCGCCTGCAAGAGCCTCCTGGGCCTGCGTGACCAAGGCCCGGCGACCAACCCGATGGCGGGCAACGCCGTTCAGGTGAATATCACGATCCCAGCCCCCATGTCGGACGAGGAGTTTCGCAAGCGGGTTGAAGCGAAAGAGGTGAAGCCGTGAAAGCCCGATCCATCGCCCCGACGCGATTCCAGACCGCCGTACTCGAGTGGCGCGCCCACTGCAACATCCTGAACGCAGGAGGTCGCGGCAGCGGCAAGAGCTTCGCCATGCTGCTGGACCTCCTGGGCCACTGCGTGGACTTCGGAGATTCCGCCCGGCCGCTGGTCACGCGGGAGAGCCACGCAGGCCTTATCGAGCTGATTGACACGATCTACGAGCTGTGTGTCGCCGCGTGGGGGCCGACCGTCGCCCGCAACAAGCACGACGGCACGATCAGCCTGCCGACGGGCGGTGTGGTCAACTTCACGAACGTCGGTGACGAGACCTCCTACGCCAAGCACCAGGGTAAGTCCTACACGGCGCTCTACGCAGATGAGGTGGGCAACTACCCGCCGACCGGCTACGCATTTTTGAAGCGCATCATGTCAAATCTGCGGTGCTCCCCTGGGCGGCGCACGCACTGCCACTGGACCGCGAACCCGCACGGCCGGAACCACACCGCGATCTTCAAGGAGTTCGTCACGCGGGCACCGGCTTGGAGCCCCTTTGTTGACGGCGCTGGTGAGTTCTGGCTGTGGACGACGAGTTCCCTGGAAGACAACCCGCACATCGACCAGATCGATTATAGGCGCAAACTGGCGAGGTCGTGCGGGGGTGATAAGGCCATGGAGGACGCCTGGCTCAAGGGAGATTGGTCCGTACTCGGCGGCGTCATGTTCGACGCGTTCGACCCGGCGACGCACATCATCAAGGCCCCGCCTTACATGGACGCGCGCTACGTCGTGGGAGCGGACTGGGGCAGTGCAGCACCCGCAGTTGCCCTGTTGATAGGGAAGCTGCTGGCACCTCTGGGCAGACTCCGCCAGGGCGACTACATCGTGCTGGACGAGGTCAACACGGCTGACCCAAGCGACCTCTCGGTCGGCTTTGGTCAGCCCCCGGCGGCGGTCGCCGAGATGGTGCACGAGATGCTGGCGAGACAGGGCGTAAAGTCACCCTATCTCGTCATCGACGACGCAAGGGGGCTCACCGGGGACACGGTGGTAGGTATCATGAGGGAGTGTGGTCTTAACGCGCGCAAGCCGACGCGTAAAGACCGCGTCGGCACGTGGAACCTGATTCGGCAGTTGCTGTTCAACAGCAAATCCGGTGCAGAAGCCACCGGAATCTGGTTCACGGACAAGTGCCGTTACCTCTTGGAGACTCTTCCAGAGGCCCCAAGAGGTACCCTCAGGGCAGAGGACATCGACCCGAAATACAACCGAGACCACGCCCTGGACGCCCTGGGCTACGGTCTCCAGTTTTTCACGCAGAGTAGAATAGTCTGTAGCCGAGTGATCGGCCTACCTTCTTAAGGAGAACCAAACATGATGACGAAACTGCGAATCCCGGAGTTGGCTATCGACAACCACCCGGACCTCGTGCAGAACCCGGCGATCGCGCTGAACTCGGCGCGGTGGGCGCTCAAGACGATCTGGGAGAGTTGGCACAAGCTCCGCGACGCAGAACTTGTGACAACGGACAAGAAGCGTTTGGCTCGGGCCGCACAGAGCGTCGTCTCCCACGCGGACAGCACTTGCGTGGAGGCGGTCCGGATGATGGATTCCTTCCGTAAGGACATTGAGACGAAGCTCACCAACGAGATCACGCCCGCCCGGCCGGACGCAGCCGCCGCCGAGATCAGGGCGCATTGGAAGGCGCAGGAGCACGCCTTTGTGAGCCTCGGCGCAGCCGTCAAGGCGAAGGACCGCCGTACGATGGCGGCCGTTCTTTCCTGCCCGGCCTACCTCTCTGGGCTGACCGACGAGCAGCACAGCACCCTCCTGGGTTTGGCCAGAGAGAGTTGGTTTCCAGAGGAAACCGCGACTCTCAAGGACATCGACCTGCACAGCCGGCGCGTCCTCCTCGCCCAGGGTACGGTGAAGAGCACGCTCGAACCGCTCATCAAGGAGTGGTCCGGGGAGAAAGAAGAGAAGGCGTTCGCCGGTATCGAGAAGTGATGCCCCGGTTCGACGCGATGCGCAGAGCTTGAACGTAAAAAGGAACAGCGGCTGTGGATAGCCGCATCAAGAGGAGCAACCCATGAACGTGCAGCAAGAGTACAACCAACGCATAGCTCGACTGAACCGCCTGGGCCGCCGCGAGCCCAGGAAACTACAGCCGACCGACACCCCCCAGCGCCCTCCTGAAGCCGAAGTGCTGCTCAAGATGAACCGCGCGATGCAGTTCAGGACGCGCCTGTCCACCATCGAGCGGAAGCTGTTCTCATTGAAGAGCTACCTCAGAGACCAGCCGCAAGACGCTGCGGTTCGCGCAGAAGCTGGACAACTTGAGGCGATGTATGTCCAGCTTCTCTCAGGCAATGCCGCATGATGAATCGGCTGATTTTCTCCTGCTCGCTGAGGAGAAACGACCACAGGGCATCTCGGGTGATGTACGACTCCGAGGCGTCCCTGCGCGCGTGGTTCAGGATGAGGCGAGCGGAGAGTTCACTCACCCCGGCGGGCAGCGTGCAGTCCCGCCACGTGTGCCGCAGGGCGTGGC
This sequence comes from uncultured Pirellulales bacterium, assembly GCA_964507995.1. GTDB lineage: Bacteria > Planctomycetota > Phycisphaerae > Sedimentisphaerales > Anaerobacaceae > PLanc-01. The sequence goes on from CAZDTD010000179.1 coordinate 4,784, forward strand.
CCACCAGAGACCAACCCCGGCTCTTGCCCAGGCCTTTCTGCTTGTTCTCCTGGATGTGGCCGCTTGCGCTGCCGGCGCTCGCGAAGATCCACTCGCTGCCCCCTGGGCACAGGATGCGGCCTTCCTTGCGCGCCCGCCACAGGCACCGCAGCATCTCCCGGGATAGCGGCAGGTCAAACTTCTTGTGGCGGCCACCCTTGGGCGCTGGGATGGTGAGAGCGCGGCGCTTCACGTCAAGGTCGGCCCAGCGGGCCTCTTCGACTGTGGTGGTGCGCAGCCCGCTGAGGAGCGTGAAGAGGTGAAATTCTCTGCGAATCGGACACGGCACTTTCTGTAACCGGGCGTACCAGTCGGCCAGTTCCTCTGGAGCCATGCCGGATTGTCGCGGTTCCGGCCCGTCCAGTTGGAAGGAGACCGGGTTCGGCCGGGTGAGTTGCTCGGGCGGATAGTGCTGCTGGGCGAACCGGTAGATCGCCCGGAGCGCGCCGAAGGCGTTCTTCGCCGACCCTAAGCTGCGCCCGCAGAGCTCGACGTACTTCCGCCGGACGACGTCCCTCTTCTGGGCCAGCAGGTCCAACGGCGTGTCCATCCACTCGCCCAGGAGGTGGAGCAGGAAGTAGGCGTAGTTGTCCACTGTCTTCTGTGACCGCTTGCCCAGGAGGACCTTGGGGGCGAGGTGCAAGTCGCGGTAGTCCTCCCAAGCCTGACGCAAGGTGGGGCCATCCTGCGGGGGCTTCTCTTTGGAGGCCAATACAACAGCGGCCAGCTTACGAGCTTCGCTCGCGCTGGCCGCTGGCCAGTGGCCGAGCCTCACCCGCCGCGTGTGCCGCTTGCGGGTCAGGGCCTCCACCCAGTCGTACTGGACCCACCACGTACGCTTCTTGGCCCCTACGATGATGAAGCAGCCCGGTAGGTCGTCGTCTCGGTGCAGGCCGGGTCCCAGCGTCTTGACGATGTCGTTGGTCAGTCTCATCGCCCACCCTCCCCGTACTTGAACATCGCGGCCGACACGCTGCTCAGGATGTTGCCCAGCCCGTTGATGAGCTCGCGCATCTGGTCGATAGACAGTTCGTTCACGGCGATGCACACCTCGGCTTTGGTGCCGTCCGCGTCGGTGGTCTGGATAAAGTGCTCGCCACAGGCCGTCTGGCTGAATCTGATTTCCATCACCCGCTCCTTTCGTTTGACTACATAAATTGTGCGCTATGATCGGACGTTCGCCAAATTTTGAACGGGAAACGAACGGTCCGTTCCGCGTCAAAGTTAGTACGCCCACCTACGGGATGGTACGGGTTGCTACTCGCAAGCCCTGCTGCTGTCGGGGCTTACGTAGGCGACCCGTAGTGTCCAGTACATGACCCGTACCGGCCGAATGTAATGCACAGCAAAACCGCCTTCCCCATCATCCGCCTCGGCTTCGACGAGGTGAACCGTCTCAAGGACCTCCAGCGGAAGCTCAATCGCTCTCTCGGCGAGAAGTCCGGCTGTGAATGAGGCAGCCGACTTCGTCCTCCTGTGTTTGCCGGTACTTGCGCAACGACGTTGTCATTCCTGCGCACGTAGGAATCCGGGGACTGTGGGGCGCGGTGTGTCCGGCGAAGTGGATTCCCGCCTGCGCGGGAATGACAATCCCGGAAGCGGGTCGCTACTCAGAACTCTGCACCGGACGTACGCTGTCTGTCGGCGGTGTCGAGGCTGTTGATGCGGAGTCGGCGTTCTGGGCCGTCGGCGCATCGGCAACAGGGGCCGGAACGGGTGGTCCCGATGGGGGTGGGGTCTGAATCGTCGGCATTCTGCGGCGTTTGTCGAGAATCTCCTGGATCAGGCCGAAGCCCACCGCCAGCAGGGTCGGCCCGATGAAGATGCCGATGAATCCGAAGGTTGCGACACCGCCAAGGACGCCGATGAACATTACGATGAACGGCAGCTTCGAGCCCCGGCTGATGATGATCGGCTTGACCACGTTGTCCACGCTGCTGATGCCGAGCACGCCGTAGACCACCATGAAAATGCCCCAGCCGATGTGATTCTGCACGAACAGCCAGATCGATGCACCGATCCAGATGATTGGCGGGCCGAAGGGAACGAAACTGAAGAAGAAGGTCAGCACCGCCAGCAGCACAGGCGACGGCACCCCGGCGATGGTGAAACCGATCCCGGCGACGAGGCCCTGCGCCAGCCCGGTTCCGATCACGCCGTAGACGACGCTTCGGACCGTGGTCTTGACCACGTCCATCAGGTGTCGGCCGTACTCGCCGCTGATCTGCTCGAAACCTTCGCGCAGGCGGACGACGAGGCCCTCGCCGTCCCGGTAGAGGAAGAACGCGATCAATACGCTGACCACGAGCTGGAAGACGCCTCTTGCGAAGTCGAGACTGTGGTTCAGCAGCCACAGGCCGATGCCGTGAAACCGCGGCTTGAGCCAATCCAAGGCGGGCTTGGCGTCCACCATCGTTTCGAGCCACTGGTCGTTGACCCTCTGACCGATCAGGGGAATCTTCGCGACCCAGGCGGGCGGGCCGGGGATGCCCGTTTCCCGGTAGGCGTCGAACTGCGCCATGGCGCCGCGGACGTCGTCGGTGAGCGTCAGACCCACGACCAGGAACGGGATGATCAGCACCAGCGACAGCAGGGCGGTCATCACCCCGGCGGCCAGGTTGCGCCGGCCGCGGAACCACCTCATGAGCAGTTCGTGCACCGGCCACGTCGCAAAAGACAGGATG
>CAZDTD010000180.1:0-3353 GCA_964507995.1 uncultured Pirellulales bacterium
CCAAGCCCGCCGGGTTTGGTGGTGAAGAACGAGTCAAAGACCTTCTCCGACAACTCGGGCGGAATCCCCCGGCCCGTATCCTGTACGGCAATCTCGATCTCCCGGCGATCCGTCAGACAGCTCGAAACCGTGAGATTCCTGTGAGCGATCTTCGGGTCGTTCATCGACTCCATCGCGTTTCTCATCAGGTTGAGCACCACCTGTTCGATCTCGACGTCGTCGCCTTTGATTCTGGGAAGGTCGGTCTGGAGTCGAGAGACGATCACAACGTTGTGCGCCAGGGCCTCTTCTCTCAGCATGTACACCGCGTCGGCAAGAATACTCTCCATGTCCAGCAGCATCCGCTGAGGCTCGCGTCGTCCGATCAGACTTCGAATCCGCTTGACGATGTCGGCGGCCCGTTGCGACTGGCGGGCGATCCGCTCGATCGTATCCTTCACGGTCTCCATGGAGTAGTTGGGCCGACGGGTAAGTCTCAAGCACCCGTTCGCGTAGTTGACGATGGCGCACAGCGGCTGATTCAACTCATGCGCCAGTCCCGAGGCCATCTCACCGAGCATGTTGGCGTGCCAGGCTCGCGTCAGCTCGGCAAGATGCTGTTGCGCCTGCGTCTCGGCCCTCTTGCGATCGGTGATGTTGCGCGCCACGGCCAACACGCGGCGATGGCCGCCGAGCACGACGGGCCTGAGGCTGACTTCCTCCCAGAGGAGATCGCCATTCCTCGTCTTTGTCAACCATTCAAACAACTGCGGGCCCTCTTCGGCTGTCTTCCGAATCCACTTCACGGCATCCCGCCGCATATAGGGCGATTCCCCGGTGCCCGCCGCCTCCGAATCGAACTGCGACATCTCTTCCGGACCGTACCCAAACAGCTCGAACGCCGTTTTGTTCATATCCAGAATCTCGCCGGTAACCGTATCATGGAGGAAGATCGCATCGTTGCTGGCGTTGAAGATCTCCCGGTAGTTCTGCTCGGATTCCCGCAACGCCGCCTCGGCACGTTTGCGCTCCGTGATGTCGATCAACAGACCGCGAAGCCCTGCCGGCTTGCCGTCGCGAAGGATCGGCGTGCTGTACAACAACACGGGAAACGTGCAGCCGTCCTTCCGATGGGCGGCGTATTCCTCGTTGTCCTCCTTCAAACCGGCCAATCTCTTGCGGATATTCTCCAACGCCCGCTCGTGGTCGGACGGGGCTATCACATCGAGCACATTGGTGCGCAGGACCTCCGCCTCCGTGTAGCCGAAAGCTTCCAGCCCGGCACGGTTGGCAAATGTGAAGTTCCCCTTCAGATCCATCTCGAAAACCGTCTGGGGCAGGAGTTCCGCCAGTTGGCGAAAACGCGTTTCGCTCTCCTGGAGTCTCGTTTCCGCCTTCTTACGGCTGGTGATGTCCAACACGGCGAACGTGATCCCCTTGGACAGGTCGGCCGCATCCAGAGCGGCTGAATGGAACAGAACGTCGATAATACTCCCGTCCCGGCGTTTCCAGCGGGCTTCAACCACGCCTTCGCCTCGCTCTTGGATCTGGCGGGCGCTCTCGCGGCCAACAAGTTCGTACTCCTCCTGCGTCGGATACAGAAACCTGAAGTTCTTGTTTACGAGTTCCTCACGCCGGTAACCGACCACCTCACAGAAGCGGTCGTTCACCTCCAACAGGACCCGATTGGAGATCAGCCCAATGCCCGCCGGCGTCGCGAGGAGGATACTCCGCAGATGGGCCTCACTGGCACGCAACGCCTGTTCCGTCCGACAACGCAGCATCGCGTTGGTGAAGACTTGTCCAACCAGACGAAGCTGCTGAATCAACTCCCCGGGCCAATCCCGCTGCGTCCGCACCGAGGACAACATCATGATGCCCAGCATCGATCCCGCCACTTCGAGCGACATGGCGAAGATCGACTGAATTCCGTGCTGGCGACAGTACTCCTTCTCCCACTCTGCCTCCGGCGGAGCGTCTTCGATGCGACTGTACGCGAGGATGTTGCCTTGACGCAGTTGTTTGATGCTCCAGTCGAGCCCCACGTCACTCGTCGGCACGGCTGGAGCCAGGCCATCAGCAACCCATGAGTGAGTGACGGTTGCCGTGACGCCGGAGATGTGGATGATCGCCCCGCGATCGATTCCCAGGAATTGCCCGATCCGGGCCAGCCATCGCTCGATTTCCTTGTCGAGCTCCTCCACCGACAGGTTGATGAAGGCGGCCGACAGCTCCGACAGGAGAGTCCCGAAGGCGAGTTTCTCCTGCATCAACTGGGCAGAGCGCTTTCGCTCCATGGCATTTGCGAGGAGTTCGGCCGCGACCTTCAGCAACTGCACGATATCCTCGGACCAGGTGCGCTCCCATCGCACGGCGGAAAGCCCGAGATAGCCGAAGAGCTTTCCCCCGATCGCAATGGGCGCGCTGAGCAGGGATTTCACTCCAAACGACTCCAGCATCTTCCGGGCCTCCGTTAGCGAGTCCTGAAGCTGCTGCACGGAGGGGATATTCAGAACGCCAAGGTATTGAGACTGCCCAAACCCCACAGGAGGGCGACAGGTCTCCATATCCAGGACGCCCCGGTGTCCCGGATCGACGCCCTTGGCGCACCAGACATGGGCTCTGCTCGCCAGGACGCCGTCGTCATGAAACAGGTAGACATGGCTGCGATCAGCCTCGGTAAACCGGCCGATGCCGGCCAAAGCCCGCTCGATGCCTGCCTCCACCTCATTGACCGGCAAATTGGCGAGGTCGGTAGAAATGCCCGCAACCAGTTCCTCGAACTGCAATCGCCGCCGCAATTTTTCCTCATCCCGTTTGCGGTGCGTAATGTCGAGGGCGTGCTCCACCACACCCAGGAGGCGGCCTCTCTCATCCCGGACCGGCTCCCCTCGCACAAGCCAGTTGCCGTCGTTGTAACCGATGATCTCCGCCTCCTGTGGCAATTCGCTTCGCAATGCCAGGTCGACCGGACACCCTTCGCAGGGCTCCACTCGGCCATCCCACACCTCGTAGCAGGGACGCCCGACAATCTGAGCTGCCGGTTTGCCCAGGGCTTCCAGGGCCGCCCGGTTGGCCCAAACAATCCGATGCGACAGGTCGTGGTAAACCACAATCTGGGGGATCGTGTTGAGAATCACCGCTTTTTCCTGCTCGGCCCGCAGCATCGCATCGCGGGTTTCCAGGCGATTGATGGCGCATCCGATCTGGCCGGCAATCGTCTCCAGGACGACGCGTGACCAGGGCGGCACCTCGGCGCTCGTGTGGGAAGCCACGTTCAGGCAGGCAATGACCTGCTCGTTATGTTTCACCGGAATGATCCCGATTGCCTGGAGCCGTTCGGCCTTGTGAGCCCATTCGATGGACATGCCCAG
>CAZDTD010000180.1:3453-7318 GCA_964507995.1 uncultured Pirellulales bacterium
TCCCGATTGCCTGGAGCCGTTCGGCCTTGTGAGCCCATTCGATGGACATGCCCAGTATGTCATAGGTCGCGTAGATGGGCTCTCCCTTGCAGACCGCGAGCGTATGGAAGGAATCCGCGGGATAGAAAGTTACCTGGTCTACGAATTCCCGCGGCAATCCGACGTGGATATCCAGTCGAAGGCCCCTGGTATGCTCGTCCAGCATGTAGATGCCGCCGCAATCCATCTGGGAGGCTTTGACCGCCGCCTCCAGGCAGTACTGAAGTCCTTCCTTCAGATCCGACAGGCTGTTGAGCTTGATCGCCAGATCGCGTTGGAGCTTCGCAAGATGTTCCGCCCGCTTGCGCTCCGAGACATCCCGAACGATCGCCAGAACCTCCTGCTCGGCACAGGCAACCAGTCGACATTCGAACGAGGCCCCTTCGCCCTCCGTGGCCGGCAGCGTGTACTCCACAGTCTGCACCCGGCCCGTCCGAACCGCCACCTCAATGCAGTGCATCAAAGTCCGGGTCAGCGTCGCCGGATACACATCCTCCAGATGCTTGCCGATGAATTGCGACGGGGAGACGGATACCTCGTCGTCCTTCGAAGGTTTGCAGTCGAGGAACACGCCGCCCTGGCTGAGGCGGAACATCAGATCGGGATTGGCGTCCAGCAGCGCCTGATTGCGGCTCTCACTGCGTCGGAGCGCCTCCTCGGCCCAACGACGCTCGGTCGTATCGATGAAGGCCGCTTGAATCGCCGGGCGGCCCTGATACTCCACGCGACTGGTATAGATCTGCAGCCACCGAACGGCGCCGTCCTTGCGAATCACCCGGAATTCATACTGGTCCGGCAGCGTCTCGCCCCGCAGACGTTCCTCATGCGATCTCCATACTTTCTCGCGATCCTGCGGATGGATGAAATCGCGTATGGCATCTACCGACGCGCTCTTTATCTCTTGGGCGCTGTAGCCGGCGATCCTCTCCATCGCACTGTTCGCGAAGACCACCTTCCGGTCCTGGATGACGAGCAGGCCCTGAAGCGAGTGATCGACGATCGCATGATAGGCTTCCGCGGTCAGCGGCTGTTCAGCGGGTCTGCAAGGGATGGCTTCCCATTCGGTCCCAATCAGAAACGGTGCGCCGTCTATCATCACGCGCCGGGTGATTACATCGAGCGAAACCACCCGGCCGCCCTTGGCACGACAGGCCAGATCTGTATGAACCGTGTCGCCGTCAAAGACCCGTTTCACCGCCTCCGCCAAGTCTTCCCTCTTCCCCTCCAGGACGATGTCGAACACACGCATTGAACCAATTTCCAGAACGGAATACCCGACCGTGGCGAGAAAGCCGGCGTTGCAGCGGACGAAGCGTCCCTCTCGATCGAGTGCAAAAAAACCGCACGGCAGCGAGTCAATAACAGACTGCGGGAAGTCCCTCTCGAATCCCGTTGCGGCCCCCCGCTCCGGTGGTATCTGATCTGTCGTCGCACGTCCCTGCATGCCGTCCAACCATCGATTCATGCCGAAGGAAACGATCTGCTGTTCCCCCAAAGCCCACGTCATCCACCCAGCCCAATACCTGCGAGGAACGACCAACGCGCAAACCACCGGCCGATCCATTCTCTACGATGCCAGCGAAGCGAATGGATGTCAAGCAGGAACGTGATATCAAGACCGTAAAATGCACCGATCCGAAGGGGTTATATTTAGAATTGGGATGCCCGTCGGGAGAAGGCCAAGGACGAAACCGCGTGAGGAAACGGATGCGACAAGTCCATCGTAACGCCGCAAATTCTGCGCAAACCACCGAACTGTCGGCACGATCCGCCGTATCTTTTATAGGACGACAAAAACTCAAGATTGGAACTCAAGTGCTGATCCGTGACGGACGATATCAGCACAAGCTCAAGAGAAGATTTTTCTCCCCTCCGGAAAACATCGGGTAGCGCCATGTTGCTCGATGTTTTCTTTTGCGCACACGCAAAGACTGATCCGGCTTTCTCCTCAACACCTTCGGAGCTTCCTTCTCATTTCTTCTGGCCGCAGCATTTTTTGTACTTCTTCCCGCTGCCGCACGGGCACAGATCGTTGCGGCCGACTTTCGGCTGGTCGAGACGGATCTGTTTGACCTGGACCTCGCCCTGCTGCGGCGTCTGGGCGGCCGCCCGATCCCGCTCGCCCGCGGCGAACTGGCCCATCTGGTCGTGCGAGGTCTGGCTCACCCGCCAGACGTTTCGCGCCCGCGCTCCGGCCTCGATGTGCACGCGGAAGATGATATCCGTCACGCGGTCGTCGATGGACTCGAGCATCTCGTTGAACATCCGGAAGCCTTCTCGCTTGTACTCGACCTTCGGGTCCTTCTCGGCCAGAGATCGGGTCCAGATGCTGTCCTTGAGGTGGTCCATCGCATAGAGATGGTCCTTCCAGGTGCTGTCGTAGATCTGCAAGAGCACGTACCGTTCGAGGTGGGCCAGCTCGGCCCGGAGGAATTCCCGGCCGATCTCCGCCAACCGCTGCTTGACTCCGTCGCCGGGTAAATCCTCCTCGCACAGGGATGCGTTGAATCGCTGATTGGCCCACTGGACGAGCCCAGCCCGGTCCAGACTGGCGATCTGCCGATCCAGCTCCTCGTCGAGCTTCCCATCGTGATAGCCTTCGCTCAGCGTCAGGAGTTGCTCGTGAATCTCTCGCGGCTTGGCGTTCTGCAGATGCTCGGCAGTAAACCCGGCGTTGAACTTGCGGTTCGCCCAGTTGGCCAGGTCCTCGAAACCGTAGACGTTGCCCCCCGCCTGACCGGAGACCAGACTCATCCCGAACTCGACCGGGTATTCCACCTCGCGGCGCCGGTATTTCTCGGCCGTCTGCGAGAGCACCAACTGTCGGACCTGTTCCGCGTTGCAGCCCTTCAACTGCTCCACGTCGATCTTGAGGTCGAACTTCGCCCTCGCCCACTCCGCAAAGCGGGTCACCGCAAAGCCCTCCTGAAGGAACTCCGCGAGAGCCGAACAGTCCTTTTTCTCCACCTGTTCGGCCGCTGCCTCGGCCAGTTGCTCCTCGATCTCCTCCGACGAGAGGCTCTTGATCTTGCTGACGCTGAGGTTCACCTTGAACGAACTCATCGCCCACTTCGACAGGCCGGCCGTATCCCACGTGCTCGGGTCGTCCTGGTCCTCGATGTACTCGCCGAGCGACAGGGAGATGTCGTTCCTGACGCTGTCCTTGGCGCGCCCCTTGACCAGTTCCTCGATATCCTTCGGCTCGGCCCCGGCAACATCGCCGGGCTTGAGTTCCACGTCGAAATTCGCGCGGACCCACTCCGCCATGCACCGCAGCGGATACTCCCGGTCAAACATGGTCTTGGTCTGCCTGGTCACCACGGCGTCGATCATCTCCTCGATCAAGGGCTTGACGCCCCGGCCGCCCAGCAGGTCCCGCCGACGGGAGTAGAAGATCTTCCGCTGGTAGTCCATCACTTCATCGTATTCGAGCAGGCTCTTGCGGATCTCGAAGTTCCGCTCCTCCACCTTCTTCTGCGCCTTCTCGATCCCCTTGCTGATCCGCTTGTGGTAGATGGGCTGGCCTTCCTCCCAGCCGATCCAGGAGAGCGCCTTGACGGTCCACTCGCCCGCGAAGATCCGCATCAGGTCGTCGTCGAAGCACAGAAAGAACTGGCTGGAGCCCCGGTCGCCCTGCCGGCCGGCGCGGCCGCGCAACTGGTTATCGATGCGACGAGCCTCGTGCCGCTCGGTGCCGAGGATGTGCAGGCCGCCGATCTCCGCGACGCCGGGTCCAAGCTTGATATCCGTGCCCCGGCCGGCCATGTTCGTCGCGATGGTCACGTTGCCACGCGTCTTCCCGTCCCGGCCCTGGTGCTGCTGGCCG
>CAZDTD010000181.1:0-7225 GCA_964507995.1 uncultured Pirellulales bacterium
ATCGTCCCGGCCCGCGCGATCGCTGGCGCGCGGCAGCGCGCCGACTGCGATCACGATGCCGCCGGCCCGGCGGAACTCGGCCGCCTTCTGCAGCGTGGACCAGCGGACCGCCTGCATCGCAGGCAGGATCAACACGCGGTAGGCCTCGCCGGAGACACACAACCGACCATCGCGGACCTCGGCCCGAGCCAGCGACTGGAAGTCCATGAAGTCCCAGTCGATGCCGGCGGCCATGAGACGCCGGCCCGTGTCGAAGGCGACGCCTGTCGCTTCGCCGCCGTTCAGGCCCGCCTGGAACGGGGCCACCGGGTACATCATCGCCACGTCGCAGCAGTGCACGCCCTGGCTGAGCAGGTAGGACAATCGCTCGAAGTAGTTCAGGAAGACACCCATGTGGTCCCAGTACGGCATGCGGAAGTGATAGCACGGCGGCGCCCACTCCCAGAAGCTGCCGTGGGTCGTGTAGTACAGGCCGTGCAGGTTCAGCAGGGTGCAGCCATAGAGGTAGTTTTCGCAGGTCGCCTTCATCAGCGTGGCAGGCGTCGCGCCCCAGCCGAGACTGTGATAGCCTTCCAGCCACACGCGAGGACGCTGGTAGAGGTGTGAGATGGAGCTGGAGACTTTGCCTTTGATCAGGTCCGCGTGTCCGCCCGGCGTGTCGTGGCCCGGTGCGGTGTACCATCGCACGCAGCGGAAGTAGTCGCCGAACTCCTCGGGATTCAGGCCGCGGCTGCCGGGATCGCAGCCGTAGATCAGGCCGCGTTGCCAGTGCCAGTCGAAGATCGGCTTGAAGTACCGCTCCTCCGTAAGCTGGATCTTCACATCCTCGTAATCCAGGCGGACTTTGGGTGTGATGGAGCCAATATCCTCGAACAATCCCGCCATCACCGGCAACAGATCGTATCCCTGACGGCTACGGAACTCGTCGTCGAAGCCGGGCGTCCAGATCCGACCGCCGACACCAAACTGCAACTCGTCCTGGAAGAAGTAGTTGAGCCCTGCCGAGGAACTCCCCGGTGCGCGATCCTCGCACGGCTGGAAGAACCGTTTGACCACCTCCCGGCCCGCCTGCGGGTGGAGAGGGTTGAGCGTCATGGGCTTTACGCGGGCGCAGAAGACATACACCTGGAACGCACCCTGCGCCGGCGTCCACTGTAGTTTCCCCTCCTTCACATGGTCCGTGAGATCGAGGCTTTTGGTCTCGATCTTGTCGCCGTCGATTCGATGGGCACGGACCGCCATGACATCGTTCGAGATGTCCAGCGTCAGAACCTTTCCCGCCTCGGCGCGAACCTTCTGAGCGAGGACCAGGTCGAACCCGTTGAGGTCCTTATCGCGATACAGGAGCCGGCCGAAGAGATTGTCCTTGCCAGGCCAGTCCAGCGTGTAGCCGCTCAGGCCAATGCCCATCTTCCGCTCGCGGCACTCGCCGACGATCCAGTTCCATATCTCCCACCAGCCTTCCGAGAAGATCTCCGGCTCGACCGGATAGGTCGGCCAGCCTGGCGAATCCTCGTGAGCGTAGTTGATCTGCATGCCAGGGATGCCCTTGCGATGCAACTCTTCGATCTGCCAGAGCAGGCGGTCTTTGTCGAGCGGATCACCCGTCCACCACCAGAACGGCACTTCGCCATAGCCGGCCGGCGGGTCCTGGAAACCCGGCAACACATCCAGATCAGCGTCGCGAGACGGGAATCCGAGCGCATCCGTCGGACGAGCGGTCAGGTTGGCTGGGTCGGAAAAAGGCAGATCGCCGGCCGCAAGAAGGGGAAGAGTCAGAAACACCAGGGGCAAAACAGCCAACCGGGCTCCGTGCCAAACAGGATTCCATTGCGTCATAGTAGATGATGCTCTCCATTCATGATGAACGCAGGTCACGCGATGTCGCGATAGACCCGGCGGATCGTATCGATGAGATAATCGTCGATTCGCTGTGTGTACTTGGCCCCGATGCGAACGAGGACGAACCGGTCGTAGACCTCCAGCGTCTGTCGGCAGCAGTCCGGGCCGTACTGGATCTTCTTGCCTTCCTCGCTGTTGAACGACGGCCAATTGGCGTGCCGGGTCCGTTTGTTCACCACGGATTCCTCGATGGGCAGAAGGACCGAGCCGGTCAGCGTGGAGGCCGGGACTTTCCGCGACCTCAGCTCTTCGATGCAGCGGTTCCGAGCCGCCTGGTCCTTCATCTCCCAGCCGACGCAGTAGCCGATGTCGCCCTGCGGATCGGGCCGTCGCCGCAGTCGGATGCCAGGCAGATTCTTGATGCCTTCGTAGACCGCCTGGGCGTTGCCTCGCATTTGCGAAACCATGGAATCGAGCTTCGTCAACTGGGCTCCCAACACGGCGCCTGTGAACTCATTCATGCGGAAGTTTTCGCCTGCGAACTCCTCGCCCCGACTGCCTCCGGTGCGGTCGGTGAACACGCCGCGCATGACGCCCGTGTCGTGGAAACGAACCGCGCGTTCATAAACCATCGGATCGCTCGTGACCACCGCGCCGCCTTCGCCCGACGTCATCATCTTGTTGATCTGGAAACTGTAGATGCCCACGTTGCCGAGCGAGCCCAGTTTCTTTCCGCGATAGGAGCCGCCGACGCACTGGGCTGCGTCCTCCAGGACCGCGATGCCATGCTTACGCGCGATTTCGAGGACGGGGTCCATGTCGCAGGGGCCGCCGAGCAGGTGGACCGCGATGACCGCCTTCGTCCGCGGCGTGATCCTGCGTTCGAAATCCTTCGGGTCGAGATTGAACGTGCTGTCGATATCCGCAAAGACCGGCAGAGCCCCTGCGTGCACGACGCAGGTGTAATCGGACCACCAGGTATACGCCGGGACGATCACTTCATCGCCCGGCCCGATTCCCAGGCCCGTGACGGCGCAATCGAGAGCCGCAGTGCCGGAGGTAACGCCCAGCGCGAATTTCGTTCCCATGTGCCCGGCGAACTCCTCCTCGAAGCGGAACACCTTCTCCGGCCTGCCCGGTCCCCAGTAGCGGAAGGGCGACCCGGATTCCAGGACATCCAGCAGTGACTTCTCTTCCCGCTTGTCGAAGAACTGGGGTCCGACGTAGCCTGGGTCGATATCGGGGATATCGGCCGCCTGGGCGCCCCCGGCCGGCCGGGCGTGTAGGCCAACCCCCGCCGCAGAAGCCGCCAGACAACCGGCGGTCAGAAGGTCTCGGCGACTGATGCCACGAAAATCGACGTTCGAACGGACTTCACGCGCAGCCATCTTTTGCCTCCTTCATAAGTGCGTGAAGCGTGAAGTGGGCCTCGTAGAGCGTCAGACGAATGACTCTGACGCTCCACGAACGACGCTTCACGCTTCACGGGTCCACTGAATTTTCACCTACTTACAGGCTCTTGAGCATGTCCTCGGCCTTCTTCCTGGTTCCGGCGTCCTTGCTCTTGTCGATTACCGTCTGAAGCACTTTCTGACGCTGCTCTTTGCCGACCCCGTCGATGTTCCTGCCCACGAGGTTCAGCATGGCGGAGCACGCCTCTTCCGTGACGGCCGGGTCCGTCGACAGCGTCGTCAGCAGGTCGAACGCTCCGGCAGCAGGCACGCCACCCACGACGGAAATCGCCAGACGCTTTTCTTCCGGCCGCTGAATCCGCGAGAGCAGGTCCTTGACCCGGGCCAGCTTCTGATCGCCGGCGAGGGCTTCGGCCCCGCGGATATACTGCAGGTAGCCGCGAACGCCCAGGACCTGATGCGAAACCTTCTTGTCGGTCTTCGCCAGGGCCAGCAGGACTTCCGCCGCGGCGGCATCGTTCGGCCAGTTGTTCGGCCAGGTCGACAGCGTCCGAACCGCCTCATCCTGCACGGCCTCGTCCTTGTCGTCGATTGCGGTCTTCACCGCCGCCAGGGCCTCGGGGCCTCCGACGATGGCCAGCGCATGGAGCCCAACCATCCGTAGACTGCCGTCGCTGCTCTTCATGAGCGGCAACAGGTCTTTCACGCAGGCGACGCCCGAGCGGCCGCTGACTGCCAGAAGCGCCTTTTCGATATCGCCTCGCTCCGAGGCATTCTGGGTCTTCTGGGCCAGCGCCACGAGATTGGGCACCTGCTCGAGTCCGCCGAGAACGCCAAGCGTCTGCACGGCAGCGCCGCGGACGCCGGCATCGGCATCCTGGATGCTCGACACGACCGCAGGGATCGCGCCTGTGATCTGACGGGCGCCTGCGAGTTCAACCAGGACCTGGCGGGTTTTGCCCGTCGCCTGAGGCAGACGCGTCAGCAGGTCGGAGTCCACGTCCTTGCCAGGGAGCTTCGTCAGGGTCGTCTTCGCAGCCTGCGACAACTCCGCGTCGTTCTCAGCGGCTGCATCCAACAGCACCGGCACACAGGAGACGTTGCCGATTCGTGGCAAGACGCCGATCGCAGCAATTCGCAGTTCTTTCTTTCCCGTCTTGGCCGCCTTGATCACCGCAGGCAACACGGCAGAGTCAGTCCGATCCGCCAGGGCCAACAGCAACAGGGGCTGCCGATTCGGGCTCAAGTCCCCGATCGCAGCCGCAAGGGCCTCGGTCACATCCTGGCCGGGGAGTTCGCGAGCCGTGCGCAACCCAATGCCCAGCCGGCCTTTGTCGGCCGAACGGAGTTGCTCCACCAGATACGAAACCCCGGCCGAACCACGGGCCAGGATCGCACCACGGGTCGCTTCGAGCACCCGCTGCCTGGGCACGTCGGCCAGGCAGACCGCGTCGTACAGCTTCTTCGCCTGGGCATTTTTCCCATCGACGAGATAGTGTTCCGCGCAGCGGACACAACCCTCGGCAACCCCGGGACGGACCGCGGGCGAAGCCTCGGCCAGTGCCTGTTCCAGGACCTTGGCGGCCTCGTCGCCGCCGATGCAACCCAGGGCCACCGCTGCCGCGGAGGTTACGCCCACGTCAGAGTCCTTGAGCTTCTCCGCCAGAACGGGGACCGCCTGCGCATCCCTGCGAACGCCGATTGAATTGATCACGCCGATCAGGACGCGGCCCTGCACCTTGCCCATCGCATCGCGAAGGGCGGCGTCGGACGCCGGACCGGGAATCGCTTCCAGGGCGATCCTCGCCCACGACGTCAATTGTGCATCCGTCAGCAGCGGCGCGATCGCCGGGACCGCATCCTGCGAACCGTAGACCGCCAGCCGCTTGCAGGTGATCGCCTTCTCGGCGGCCGGCGCATCGGATTGGAGCACAGCGATCAACTTCTGTTCTTTTTCCTTCGCGGAATCCTGGGCGACGGCAAAATCGGGACCGGCCGCCATCAGAAAAATCACGCCCGCGACAAGGGCAACACACCATGTGGAATATCGATTCTTAGGCATCGTACTTATCCTTAGAGTAAGTGATCCGTGACCCGTGGCCCGCGACCCGGGATATGAATCACGGAACACGATCCAGTTTTCCTACAGTCTCCACGGCTCGCGGAGCGCCTCGCCGCGCAGGCGATTGGCCTCTTCGTCCCCGATGAATTCGTGCTTCGCGGGATCGTATGTGACCTTGCGACCCAGGAACAGGGCGATGTTGGCCGCGTGGCAGGCGATGTGCGAATTGCACGCGACATCGGCGTTGGCCCGGGTCTGGGCGCGCGTTTTGACGCAATCGAGGAAATCGCGAACGTGAAAATCGGCCGGATAACCGGCGATCTTTTTGCCCTTGCCGACCAGCAGGGACTCGGAACTGGCCTTGATCTCGGCGTCATCGCCGGTCTCGACCCAGCCGGCGTCGCCTTCGAACCGGACCGGGCACGAGCCCAGGGGCAGCCAGCCGTCGTCTCGAAGGACCAGCTTGACGCCGTTGGCGTACCGCGCGTGCAGCCGATTGCCCACCGGCTCATATTCCACCGGCGCGGTGTCGTCGGCGCTGTTGGCCCACTGGCACAGGTCCACGCAGTGAGAGCCCCATTCAAGGCAGCCGCCGCCGGTCATGCCGCCGCCTTTTTCGAAGTTGAAGCCGTCGAGCAGCTTGCGGTTGAAGGGCCGCCAGGCGGCCGGTCCAAGGTACATGTCCCAATCGACCTCGTCCCGAGCGGGTTCGGGCTCCGGCGGGAGCCAGCCGCTCATCCCGGTCCCCAGGCCGCAGGGATGGGCGTGCAGCGTCTGGAGCTTGCCCAGTTTGCCGGTGCGAGCCAGCTCGATGGCAAACATAAAGTTGGGCAGGCTTCGGCGTTGGGTACCTGCCTGGAACACCCGTCCGGTCCGACGGAAGGTCTCCGCCAACGCCAGGCTCTGCATGATGTTCTTCGTCGAAGGTTTCTCGCAGTAGACGTCTTTGCCGGCGTTGGCGGTCTGAATCGCGGCGGTCGCGTGCCAGTTCGGACCGGTGGCAATCAGCACCGCGTCGATGTCGTCGCGGGCGAGCATCTCGCGCATATCGATGTACGTAACGCAGTCCTGGTTTCCGTACCGGGCGTCAACCATGTCTTTGACCGCCTTGCGGCGGCCGGCCTTCACGTCGCAGATGGCGACGCACTGCACGTCCGGCTCGTGGAGGAAGCAGCCGAGGACGTATCCGCCGCGACCGCCGATCCCCAGGCCGGCCAGGCGAATCTTCTCGCTCGGGGGAACGCTCCCGCTGCCGGCCAGGACCGTGCTGGGAACGATCTGCGGCATGACGAACAACGCGCCGGCCTGCGCCGCAGTCCGCAAAAAGCCTCGCCGGCTCAGATGGGTTTGTCTCTTACGCATGATGATCTCCTAATGCTCAACCTTGCCATGTTGCGGTTGCCACGTATGACCGCCAGCTTACCCGCCGATCGGCCCACTGTCCACAGTTGCCCGTCGGGGATTGGAAAAAGACCGGAGTTCGCCCTCACCGCGCGATCTCCACATCACCGAGCACGTACCAGCCGTCGAGGACGGGCAGGTCGGCGCCCAGCCGGATATAGGGAGTGACATCGCCCGCGTTGCGGGTGAGCGACACCGTGAGTCGATACGCACCGGCCGGGACATCGGGGAACGGCACGCGGACTTTCTCGACGACCGGCCGATCCGGCATCCACGCGTCGGGTCGGCATCCACACGGCCACACGGTCGCCATCCGCCGGCCGCTGTCGTCCCATAATGCAATAGCCACCACACAGGGAATGTAGATCGGCGCGACGCCCTGGTTGATCCAGGTTAGCTCCAGGTCGAGGCCATCCTGCCCGATCCGGCGCGAGTACGAGACGCGCTGCAGGTGAAAATGGTAGCCGATGCGATTCGTGAGACGCTCGATGAGATCCCGGTTCTCGCG
>CAZDTD010000182.1:0-7216 GCA_964507995.1 uncultured Pirellulales bacterium
CCGCGGAAGGCCGGCTGGTCCAGGATCTGGCGGGCCAGCAAGGCGTAGCCTTCGCCGATGGGGTGGCTGGCGTCCACGTAGTATTCGGCCGGCAAAGTCTGCGGGACGAAGTGCGGAATCTCGTTCTCTTCGAGCCAGGCGGCGGCCTGGGCCTTGATCGCGTTGTACGCGACTGCATCGGCGTCGTCGAGCATGTGCTCGTTGAACGGCCCGACGAGGACGAATACCGTATTGCCCTGGCTGCGGAGCATCTCGATCGACCGGCGGAAGAACCGCCATTGCAGCGAGCTGTCGAGCGAGACCCAGGCGAGGTTCTGTTTCTTGGCGCCCTTCTGGACCCAGGTGCCGCCGGTGGGTTCCGGTGCGGAGGCGGATTCGGGCAGGCCGCGGGTCAGTCTCGCCAGCGGGCAGCGATAGGGATTCTGAAGCGTCCAGTGCTGGACGTCCAGGCTGTCGTAGTACGCGGTCCGCACGTGCGTAACCCAGTTTGCGAAGGGGATCGTCCGGCGCAACGCGATTCTCGCACGCTTCGAGAACGGCGCCTTGTAGCAGGGGATCTTGACCGCGAACTGCGAGACGAGGTCCGGATGGTTGAAGTGAAACTCCTTGTCGGTCTGGAGATCGTGCTTGCTGGAGGTCAGCCAGAGCGGGTTGAACTGCAGCAGGATGGTCTTGCGTCGCAGGCCTGGGCCGTAGTATCGCAGCAGGCCTTCGAGGGCTGCAGGGTGCGTGCCGTCCAGGCCGAGATTGGTGAATTGTCCCTGCCCGGAGAATTCGGCGAGGTAGTGCGAGAGCGTCTCGTTCGACGGGACGTAGTGCCCCCAGACGACGGAATCGCCGACGACGAGGACCTTCGACGCGTCGCACAAGTCCCGGCAGTAGCGACTGTAGAGCCAGTAGTCGCTGCCGAGCTCGTACGGGATGCGATAGTCCGCGTCCGGCTCGAACGTCTCGAACCGCTCCCAGACCGTCGGCCCGAATCCGATCAAGGCCAGCAGGACCGCGGCCACAATCACCCAGTCCGCGCCCGACAGCCGCAAGGCGTGCGAACAGTCGAAATCGTCATTTCGCATCTTCCGTTATCTCCAGAAAGTTTTCATCCTCAGAACTGCATGTAAATGAACGGCTGGCCCTGGGCCGGCACGTTGAGGACCAGGTACGCCAGCAACAGGATCATCAGGACGATCCGCACGAGCCGATTCTCCAGGATGCCGCGAAGCCTCGATTCGAACAGATATTGATAACACCAGACGGCGCCGATCAGCAGCAGCGGTAGGATGGGACACTTCGGATCGGACCAGCCGGAGGTGAAGATCCTCGTGAGGATCGTCCAGGCGTCGCCGATGCTCCCGGCTCGGAAGAAGACCCAGGCGAGCGTGACCAGCGCGAATACGAAGAGCTGCTTGACGATCTTCGGCAGTCGGTTGACGTAGAAGGGCGTCCGCTCCAGCTCGCGGGTGGCGAAGTTGCCGACTGCATGCACCGCGCCCCAGAGGACGAAGGTCCAGGCGGCCCCGTGCCAGAGGCCCGAGAGGACCATCGTGATGAAGAGGTTCCGGTAGGTCGCGAGCTTGCCTTTGCGATTGCCGCCCAGCGGGATGTAAACGTAATCGCGGAACCACGAGGACAGGCTGATGTGCCACCGCTTCCAGAAATCGCCCATGCTCAGCGCCAGATAGGGATTGTTGAAGTTGAGCATGAGGTGGATGCCCATCATCCGCGCGATGCCCCGCGCCATGTCCGTGTAGCCGCTGAAGTCGAAGTAGATCTGCCAGGCGAAGAGGAAGGTCGCCAGAAGCAGTGCAGGGGCCTGATACTGCTGCGGCGCAGCGTAGACCTGGGCGACGTAGATCGCCAGGTAATCCGCGAGGGCCACCTTCTTGAAGAACCCGACGAGGAAGATGGACAGGCCGTCCGTGAAGTCGCGCAGCGTCACGCGGCCTTCGCCGTGCAGTTGCGGCAGCAGATGATTTGCCCGCTCGATGGGACCGGCCAGCAGCCTCGGGAAGAACGCTACGAACGCGGCGTAGGCGAGGAAGCTCGTCTCCCGCTTCGTCGTGCCGCGATAGACGTCGATGGAGTAGCCGATGGATTGCAGCAGGAAGAAGGACAGGCCCGCCGGCAGGAGGTATCCCGGCGTCGGGATCGCCCAGGGCGCGTGCAGCGCGGAGAGGAGCCCGTTGACGTTCTGGGCTGCGAAGCCGGCGTACTTGAAGAACCCCAGCACGGCCAGGTCGTTGGCGATGCTCACCGCCAGCCAGGCCCGCTTGCGAGAGCCCTGCTCGATCCGTCCGGCCACGAAGTAGTCCACGACGGTCGCGTAGGCCAGCGGGATCAGGTACAGCGGGCTGAGCCAGGCATAGAAGATATACGAGCTCACGAGCAGCCAGGGCAGTCGCAGTCGCGTCCCTTTGATGAGCAGGTAACCGCTGTAGACGATTGCGAAGAACAGAAGGAACGGCAGTGTCTGGAAGAGCATTCGAATCTCAGTTCATCAATACGCGGATGTGGGTTTCGACCGATGCGGCCAGCGCGTTCAGGTTGTAGCCGCCCTCGAGCACGGAGACCAAACGGCCCTTGCAGAACCGCTCGGCGATGTCCTTGACGATGCCCGTGAGCGCGCCGAAGCAGTCCGTGGTGACCCGCATGGCGCCGAGCGTGTCGTCCTCGTGGATATCGAAGCCCGCGGAGACGAAGACGAAGTCCGGGGCGAACGCGGCGGCTGCCGGTCGCAGCTTCTGCTCGAAGGCGTCGAGGAAATCGCTGTCGTCCGAGCCCGCGGGCAGCGGGACGTTGATCGTCGTGTTCAGACCTGCGCCCCGGCCGGTCTCGGATTCGGCGCCGGTGCCGGGATAGAACGGGTATTGATGCACGCTGAAGTAGAGCACGCTCGGGTCCTCGTAGAAGGCGGCCTGCGTGCCGTTGCCGTGGTGGACGTCCCAATCGACGATCAGGACCCTGGCGAGATGGTATTGCTCCTGGACGTACCGCGCGCCGATGGCGACGTTGTTGAAGATGCAAAAGCCCATCGCCCGGTCGTCGAGTGCGTGATGTCCCGGCGGACGGACCGCACAGAAGGCATTCGTGACCTGGTCCGCCATGATCGCGTCGACCGCGGCCAACACGCCACCGGCGGCCAGGACCGCCGCATCGTAGGACTTCGTCGAGATGGGGACATCGTCCGAGTCGAGGCGGTCGTCGCCCTCGGCGCAGGCCCGACGGGCTCGCTCCACGTATCCGGCGGTGTGAATCTTGCGAAGCCACTTCTCCGATGCAGGCTGCGGCGTCAAGGGAACCAGCTTCTCGTACAGTCCGCAGGCCTTGAGATGCTCGACGATCGCGGTGAGCCGCTGCGGCGACTCCGGATGTCCCGGCGTGGTCTTGTGCGCCAGATACAGGTCGTGGTAGACGAACGCAGTCTTGGACTTCGGTCCGGATGACATGGTTCCACCTCCATTCGCCTGATGCGTCGCGCCCTTCGCGACTCCCGATGCGCCGACGCTCTTCGGCGACTCGGTGGGTCCGTTCCTCACGCAGCGAAACCCGATGGCGTCGTTGGCCAGGCACGTGTCGTCGATGGCCGGATCGCTCGCCCGATACGACGAGCGGCAGCTCTCGGGACTCGAATTCCATGCTCCGCCGCGAAGGACTCGCTCTTGTCCCTCGGCGGGCCCGCACGGATTCGCAGCGTCGCTTGTTTGGTAGTAATCCTTGGTGTAGCGATCGTTGCACCACTCGGCGACGTTGCCGTGCATGTCATAGAGGCCCCAGGGGTTGGGTTTCTTTTGGCCGACGGGATGCGTCGTGCCGCCGGAATTGCCTGCATGCCAGGCGTGCTCGTCCAACGCGCCTGCGTTGCCGAAGCTGTAGTCGCCGGTCGTCCCGGCCCGGCAGGCGTATTCCCATTCCGCCTCGGTGGGCAGGCGGTAGCCGTTCGCGTCGGCGCTGCACGCCCAGGTCTCCTCGTCGTAGCACGGCGTCAGACCCTCGGCCAGCGACCGCTCGTTGCAGTAGAGGGCCGCATCGGTCCAGTTGATCTGCTCCAGCGGCTGGCGGACGCCCTTGAAGTGGGACGGGTCGGAGATCTGGTATTTCCGGAATTCCTCCTGCACGACCTCGTAGCGGTCGATCCAGAAGGAGTTGAGCCGGACCGCGTGGACGGGCTTTTCGTCCTCCGAGCCCGCGTTGGAGCCCATCTGGAATGAGCCGGCGGGGATCAGCGACATCTCGATGCCGCTGGAGGTCGTGATGACCATCGGCGCCGACGACTCCGCCTCTTGTTTCTGCTTGCAGCCCGAGAGGATGACCAGCATCGCCAGGCCGCAAAAGACGATCCTTCTTCCACATGATGCTCTCATGTCCACCGCTCTTTCGCAGGGTGTGACGCTGCACACCGATTCCACGTCATTCCGTTGCACGCCGGGGCAGATTATACGTGGTTCCCCACCGCGACTCAACCGGAATCAATAGGCCCTGGTCGCTCAAACTTCCGTTCAACCGGCTGGACGAAAGCCGGGATATCTGTTTAACTGTGACGAGGCCCTGTGAAAGAGTGTGTCATGCAAGATCAGAAAAAGAACGTCGATATCTATACCGACGGCGGCTGCCTGGGCAATCCCGGGCCCGGCGGATACGGCGCGGTGCTGCGCTACGGCGAGCATGAGAAGCGGCTCTCGGGCGGCTTCCGACTCACCACGAACAACCGCATGGAGATCATGGCCGCCATCGTGGCCCTGGAGACTCTCAAGAGCCCCTGCTCGGTCGCGCTGCACAGCGATTCGAAGTACCTCGTCGATGCGATGAGCCTGGGCTGGGTCGAGCGGTGGAAGGCCAAGGGCTGGCGACGCAACAAGACGGACAAGGCCGTCAACCCGGACCTCTGGCAGCGACTGCTGACGGCCTGCGAGCGACACACGGTGAAATTCGTGTGGGTCAAAGGCCACGCGGGCCATCGGTGGAACGAGATCTGCGATACGCTCTCGAAACAGGCCGCATCCAGCAAGGACCTGCCGCCCGACGAGGGGTACGAAGGATAACGCCTGACGGCGTCGCTACGACCCCCTCCCGACACCGGCGCAGCACAAGCGAACATCTGGTTGCCTCCATCCGATTCGGAGTGCGTCCCCCTCGGTTTTCCGCGCGCATTCGGATTTTCTGTCGCAAAACCGCGTGGACGTACACTATATAGCGAGAACATAATCGTCGAGAGTGCGGTGAGGTGCCTGATGACTGAAACGGATGAATTCTATGTCGAGCGATGTCTGGATGGCCATCCGGACGACTTTCGCCACCTGGTCCGGCGATACCAGCCGGTCCTGCTGGCCCATCTTGCCGGCAAGTTGGGTCAGAGAGATCGGGCTGAGGAGGCTGCCCAGGAAGCTTTCGTCCGGGCGTACTTCAACATGGACAAGCTCAAGAAGCCCGGAGTCTTCCTCGCCTGGCTGCTCGGGATCGCCGACAACGTGGCGAAGGAGCAGCAGCGAGCCGAGCTGATCCGCCGCAAGCGCGAGTCCGTCCGCGCGTTCTGTGAAGAGGCGTCCCAACCGGAACTCTCCCAGGATTATGCTCTCGAAGCGGCGATCGCGTCCCTGCCCGAGGCGCATCGAACGGTGATCCTGCTGCGATACTACGGCGGACTGTCGTGCAGTGAAATCGCGGAGAAACTCGATGCGCCTCTGGGCACGATCACCAAAACGCTTTCGCGGGCCTATACCCTGCTGCGGGACTCTTTGCAGCGACAGACTGCCAGTGAGGTGCGAGCATGAACTGCACAGAATGCAAGGAACTGTTGGTGACAAACCTTGAGGGACTGCTGAACGATTCGCAGAAGCAGGCTGTCAAGGAACATCTGGATACGTGCGAGGCCTGCCGGGCGGAACTCCAGGGGCTGCAGACCCTTCGAGAACGTCTGATCGGCAACGGCAAGTCGCTGGCCCAAAACAGCGTCGAAGACAACGTGATGAATCGAATCATTCGAGAACAGAACACGAGGCTCAAGTCGGCCGCACAAACCGGCGAGGGCCTTCGCATCAGGAGACTGACTATGAGAAGTTCCGTAGTGAAGATCGCAGTCGCGGCGGCCATCGTGCTCGTCGCGATGGGCGCCTGGTCCATCTGGAGCGGCACGCAGTCGGGCGTGGCCCTGGCCGACGTGCTGGTGAAGGTCGAGCAGGTCCAGGCGTTCCTGTACAAGATGACGATGCACATGACGGGCCGGATCCAGGGCTCGATCCCGTTGAATACGAGTGTGAGCGGGTCCGTCCTGATCGCCAACGAGCACGGGATGCGGATGGACATGAGCACAACCGATCCGAACAGCGGCGTGGACCTGGAACAACAGATGTACATGCTGCCCCAGCGGAAGCTGATGATGATCGTCATGCCCAAGCTGAAGAAATACACGCGGGTGGAACTGGATGAGTCCATGTTCGCAAAGATGCGCAAGCAGAACAACGATCCGCGTATGTTGATCCGACAGATTCTGGATTGCCGGTACCAGGAACTCGGCAGGAGCGTCATCGATGGCGTCGAAGTCGAGGGGTTCCAGACGACCGATCCGGCGTATGCGGGCAACGCCCTCGGCGAAGTCGATGTCAAGGTCTGGGTTGATGTACAGACCCAACTGCCGATCCGCATGGATATGAAGATTCAGGTCGGCGAACAGATGCAGATGGAAGGGACCCTGCACGACTTCCAATGGGATGTCCCGGTCGGTGCGGAGGAGTTCAATCCGGTTTTGCCCGAAGACTTCACCGCCGGTCCGGGCGATGGGATGAAGATCCCCGCAATGACCGAGGAAACCGGCGTCAAAGGACTGAAACTCTACGCCGGCTTCACCGGCGAGTACCCTGCGGAACTGAACATGATGACCCTGATGCAGAAGGTCAAGGACTTCAGGGACAGCCAGACGCCCGAGGGACAGAAGCTGCGAGAGGCCTTTGAGCAGGCGAAGACCACAGAGGACAAGAGCAATGTGCTGTTGGAGGCGATGATGCCGGTCCAGATGCTCGGCGGCTTCTACGCGACCCTGGTGCAGGAGCAGAAGGAACCCGCCTACTACGGCAAAGTCGTGCAGCCGGGCGATGTGGCCGCCGTGCTCCTGCGGTGGAAGACAGGCGAGAATGAATACCGCGTCCTCTTCGGCGATCTGCACGCGGAGACGGTCGATGCCGACACCCTCGCCAAGCTGGAGGCGGCCCTGCCCAAGTAGACCGTT
>CAZDTD010000183.1:0-7165 GCA_964507995.1 uncultured Pirellulales bacterium
CGATGTTCGCTGCCTGGTCGGCCGTTGTGGCGACCTGACCTCGCGGGGTGGCGAAGCCGTACGCTTCGATGATTTCCTTGGCCTCGGCCTCGCCAATGTCGAGCAGCCCCTGGCGCAGGTGTCTTTCCAGGATGGTCTCGACCTTGCGGCGGTTGACGGAGAACAGACGCACCACTCGCTTGGGCCGGGCCTTCCATCGCACATACTCGGCCATCACATACAGCGTATCGACAGCGCTCTCGGGAGAGTCGTATTGCGGGATCCCGCCCTTCCGCAGAACCTGGATGCCAGGGTCCACCTTCGCGGCGCCGAGGAAGCAGGCCAGAACGGGCTTGCTCTTTTTCTTGCTGCAGACCTTCACGAGGGCTTCCGCGGTCTCTTTGCTCTGGGTCATCGCCTGCGGCGTCAGGAGCACGATCGCAGCATCGACATTCGGATCGTCCAGCACGACGTCGAACGCGAATTCGTAGCGGTCGGCCAGTGCGTCGCCGAGCACGTCGACCGGGTTGTGCACGTTGGCCGCGGCCGGCAGCTTCTCGGCCAGCTTCTTCTTCGTTTCATCGGTCAGCTTCGCGAAAGTCAGCCCCTTCTGCTCGATGGCGTCGGCGGCCATGATGCCGGGCCCGCCGGCGTTCGTGATGACGACCACGTTCGGGCCCTTGGGCAACGGCTGATTCGCGAACGCCTGGGCAAAATCGAACTGCTGCTTGATCGATTCGCAGCGAATGACGCCGGCCCGCGTGAAGGCGGACTCATAGGCGACATCGCCGCCGGCCAGGCTGCCCGTGTGGGAGGATGCGGCCTTGGCGCCCGCGGCCGTGCGACCGGACTTCATCAGCAGGATCGGCTTCTTCTGGGAAATCTGCTCGGCCTCCCGCACGAAGGCGTTGCCGTCGGTGATGCTCTCCAGATACCCGGCGATGACCTTCGTCTCCCGCTGCGAGCCGAACGCCTCGACCAGGTCCAGCTCGTCGACGTCCGCCTTGTTGCCGATGCTGACCAGACTGCTGAAGCCGATGCCGCTGGCGTTGGCGGTATCCAGAATCGCCGCCAGCAGAGCGCCGGACTGGGAGATATACGCGATGCCGCCGGGGACCGGGAGGTCGCCGCCGAAGCAGGCGTTGAGCTTGTGGGATGGAGAGATCACGCCCAGGCAGTTGGGACCGACGAACCGGATGCCCGCCCGCTTGGCGATCTTCACGATCTCCTCTTCGAGCTTCTTGCCCTCAGGACCAACTTCCTTGAAGCCCGCGGTGATGATGACGACGGATTTGACGTTGACCTTCGCACACTCCTCCAGCATGCCCGCCACGAACTGGGCTGGCACAATGATGACCACCAGCTCCGGCGTTTCGCCGATGGAGGCCAGGTCCGGATAGACCTTGATGCCTTCGATCTCGTCTGCTTTGGGGTTGATGGGATAGATCTTGCCGGGGTAGCCGCCCGCGATCAGGTTCACCAGAATCTCGTATCCCACCTTGCCCTTTTGGCGGGAGGCCCCGATAATCGCGACGGATTTCGGGTTGAAGAACGTTTGAAGACTCATGCCGTTGTTCATCCTTTCTTAAGCAGGACCGCTCGGAAAAGTTGCTGATTCTATTGCATGGAGTAAGGGATTGCAAGACCTTTTTCTCGGAAGACGGTCAGAGACAATGCCCGAAACCCTCGGTCGAAGCCTGTGTCCGATAATCCGAGAGACATCCATATAGCCGGCATTGTATCTGTCTCCACCCGAAAGGGCCACAGGAAAAAGCGGTTTCCAGCCATCCCGCCGGGCCGACATGGGCAGTCCCTGGTTGCCCCAAAGGCACGAATCTGTTAAAATAGGACAACGATGTCCGGCCTCTCGACGTGCGGCCGGGAGAATATGCGCGTTCATCGTCCTGGGGCTGCGGCACAGTCGAAAGGCGGAGACGTTGATGAAATCGTGGTCGGTTCTGTTGGCTTTTGTCCTCCTTTTGTGCATGCTGTCCGTCCAGCCAGCCGCCGGAGACAACAGAAACTCCCGCCAGGAGCCAATCAGAGCGGCCGCCGCGTCGGATGTGCTTATCAACGAAGTGCTGGCCTCCAATAGCACGACGAACAAGGATCCTCAGGGCCATTATGACGACTGGATCGAGCTTTATAACGCCGGAGACAGCACCATCGATACCGGCGGCCAATACCTGACGGACGACCCGGACAATCCGACCAAATGGCGAATCCCGCTTGGCCGCCGGCAGGAGACAGCCATCGCGCCGGGCGGCTACCTGCTCATCTGGCTCGATGGCGACGCGGAGGACCCGGGTTTTCACGCGAACTTCCGTCTCAGCTCCGC
This sequence comes from uncultured Pirellulales bacterium, assembly GCA_964507995.1. Lineage (GTDB taxonomy): Bacteria > Planctomycetota > Phycisphaerae > Sedimentisphaerales > Anaerobacaceae > PLanc-01. The sequence continues at coordinate 2,318 of CAZDTD010000183.1, forward strand.
AGGGGACCGGATCGCTCTGTTCGACTCCGACGGCAAGACCCTCCTGGACCGCGTCGAATTCGGCGACCAGCTCCCGGACGTCTCCTACGGCCGGGACCCGGATCAACTCGACCGGTGGCAATATCTCGGCGTTCCGACGCCGGGGGCGAAAAATCTCGTCACCTACGAGGGCCGGGTGGCCGGCATTGCGTTCAGCCACGAGCGAGGATTCTACACGGAACCATTCTCGGTGACCGTGACGTGCCCGACCCCCGACGCGGCAATCTACTATACGCTCGACGGCTCATCGCCCCTGGACCTGCAACTGGGCACGCCGACCGGCACACTGTACTCCGACCCGATCCCCATCGGCGTCACCACGTGCCTCCGCGCCGCAGCCTGCAAATCCGACTACCTGTCAACGAGTGTGGTCACGCACACGTACCTCTTTCTGGACGAGGTCATCGAGCAGGCGACGAACCCGCAGACGAAGGCCCAGGTGACACCCGCCGGCTGCCCGACTTCGTGGGGCTCCGTCACCGGCGACTACCAGATGGACCCCGACGTCGTCGGCCAAAACGGCACGGACCTCTTCGACGGACTCTACGCAGACACGATCCGCGACGACCTGAAGGCTGTCCCCACGATCTCGCTGGTGATGAACATCGACGACTGGTTCGGCAGCAAGGGCATCTACATCAACGAATCCCAGGACGGCACCGAACGCGCCGCGTCGTTCGAGTACATCGATCCCAACACGCAGGAGTCCCTGCAGGTCAACTGCGCCATCGCCATGCAGGGCGGCGTCACCGGCGGCGGCACCAGCCTGGACCGCTGGAAGACCTTCAAGCTCTCGATGCGTCCCCGGTTCAAGACCCAGATCGACGATGGAACCCCCACCGGAGGCCCATCCAAACTCGACTTCAAGTTCTTCAAAGATTCCCCCGTCAAGCAGGTCAACACCATCGTGCTCGACGCAGCGATCAACCATTCCTGGCTGCACGCAAGCTCGGACCAGCAGCAGACCGCGACATACTTCCAGGACCAGTATGTCGCCGACCTGCACAACGCGATCGGCGGCCACTCCCCCCACGGAGCCCACGCACACCTCTACATCAACGGCCTCTACTGGGGCATGTACTACATCCACGAGCGGCCCGACCACGCCTGGGCGGCCCAAGTCTTCGGCGGCGACGAAACCGAGTACGATGCGCTCAAGCACGAGGCCGATGGCATCGTCAACAGCGGCGCCGGCGGCAACGCCACGACGAACTATAACGCCATGCTCAACGCCGCCAACGCGGTCGCCTCGAATCCGACCGACATAGCGAAATACCAGGCCCTCTGCAACCTCCTCGACGTGGACGACTACATCGCCTACCTCCTGGCGAACTGGTATGCCAGCAACCACGACTGGCCCGACAAGAACTGGTACGCCACCCACCGCAACGCGCCCGATGGGAAGTGGCGATTCCATTCGTGGGATGCCGAGCACACCGTCGAAGGCGGCAACGATATCGGCGAGAGTCCCTCCCACCTGCACGCCAAACTGGCGGCCAGTGCGGAATACCGCATGAAGTTCGCGGACATCGTCCACCGCTGCTTCTTCCACGAGGGTCCGCTGACCTATCCGGCCGCCGCGGAGTTGTACGAAACTCGGATGAATCAGATCGACCGCGCCATCGTGGGCGAATCCGCCCGCTGGGGCGACAACCGACGGAACATCCCCTACACACGGCAGGACTGGCTCAACACCCAGAACTCCAGGCTGACCAACTTCTTCCCCGGTCGAAGCGCTCAGGTCCTGAAGTGGCTCAAGAACGCCGGCCTCTATCCGACGGTGGATGCCCCGGAATTCCGGATCGATGGCGTCGCCCAGCACGGCGGACACGTCGCGACCGGCGCATCGCTGTCCATGACCGCCCCTGCCGGCGAGATCTGGTACACGCTGGATGGAACCGATCCGCGTGTGCCAGGGACATCCCCCCAGTCTTCGGAGACCTTCACGCTGGTGGCCGAGGACGCCCTCAAGCAGGTGCTCGTACCCACCGGGCCGGTCGAGGATGCGTGGAAGACGGACCCTGCATTCATCGCCACAGGCTGGCAACTGGCCTTCGGCGGCGTCGGCTTCGATTCCGACACAGGCTACGAGGATTACTTCACCTTCGACGTCCAGGACGTGATGCACCAGAAGAACACAACCTGCTATATCCGCATTCCGTTCGTCGTCGCCGCCGGGACGCTGGAGGACCTCACCACGCTGACTTTGAAGGTCCGGTACGACGACGGGTTCATCGCCTACCTCAACGGCGTCGAAGTTCAACGGGTCGGCTTCACCGGCACACCCGCGTGGAACTCCGCCGCGAACAGCAGCCATTTGGATTCGGAGGCCATGAGCTTCCAGTCCTTCGATCTGAGCGGTCACATCGGCGTTCTCCGCGCCGGCGCGAACCTGCTGGCCATCCACGGCCTGAACAACGCCGTGACGAGCACGGACTTCCTGATCTCGGTCGAGTTGATCGCCGGCAACGGGCCGGTGGGCGTCGCGACATCCGGCGCAGTCCGATACGCCGGGCCGGTGTCCCTTGCCGGCAGCGTGCGCGTGAAGTCCAGAACGCTCGTCAACGGAACCTGGAGCGCCCTCAACGACGCGGTCTTCGCAGTCGGGCCGGTGGCGGAGAGCCTGCGAATCAGCGAGATCATGTACCATCCGGCGGATATGGACGACCCGAACGATCCGAACGCCGAGTTCATCGAACTGACCAACATCGGCGACAAAACCATCGACCTGAACCTCGTCCGCTTCGCGAACGGGATCGATTGCACGTTCCCCCGCTTCGAGCTGCCGGCGAAAGGCTATTGCCTGCTGGCCAGGGACCTCGCAGCGTTCGATACCCGATACGGCGTCGCACTGCCCGTTGTCGGTCAGTATGCAGGCAACTTGAGCAACGCAGGCGAGACGATCGAGCTGGTCGATGCGGCGGGCGGGATCATCCAGAGCTTCGAGTACAGAGACGACTGGTTCGACATCACCGACGGCTCGGGCTTTTCCCTGACGGTCCGCGATCCGCGATCCGCCGGCGATCTGAGCAACGCAAGCGCATGGCGACCGAGCGCCTGTGCCGGCGGCTCGCCGGGCACAGACGACCGTGGGCAGGTCCCCGAACCCGGCTCCGTCGTGATCAATGAGTTGATGGCCAATCCCGCCGGTGGCGGGTCCGACTGGATCGAGCTGTATAATATGACCGCCCTCGCCATCGACCTGGGCGGCTGGTATCTCAGCGACGACGCCAACGAGCCGGTCAAGTACGAGATCGCCCTCGGGACCTCCATCCCCGCGGGCGGGTACCTCGTGCTGTCGGAGATTCAGCACTTCGGCAATCAGGACGACCCCGGTTGCAGCGTCCCCTTCGGCCTGAGCAAGAACGGGGAAACGCTCTGCCTCCAGGGGGGCTCCCAAGGCATCCTGATCGGCTATTGTGAGCGACAGAAGTTCGATGCCTCGGAGACCGGCGTCTCGCTGGGCCGCTGGCCGAGGAGCGACGGCGAGTACGACTTCGTCGCTCTGACCGAACCCACGCCCGGCAGCGTCAACGCCGCTCCTGCGGCCGGACCGGGGCAATGACCAATGGAACACATGGAAAGACAGAAGGGACAAATGTTGAAAGCTATACTCATCGCGATGATCCTGCCTTGGGCCCTCTGCGCAGCCGCATACGCGGACTGCCCGCCGGGGGACCTGAACCGTGACTGCCGGGTCGATGGCGACGACCTGGTCCTGTTCGCCCGGACGTGGCTGACCGATTCGAACAGCCCGACAGACCTCGACGATTCCGGTTTCGTGGACTACCAGGACCTGGCACTGCTCTCCGACCAGTGGCAACAGATGGGCTGCCCAATCGTTATCAACGAGATCCTCGCCCACGCGCACGCCGAGGCCTCCGACTGGATCGAGTTCTACAACGTCAGCAGCATTCCCGTCCACCTCGGCGGCTGGACGCTCAGCGACAAGGAGAACGAGCTGGACCGGTACACGATCCCCGCCGGTACGATTGTCGATCCGTGCGGATATCTCGTCCTCTACGAGACGCTCACTTTCGGCAATCCGCTCGACCCCGGCGTAAAGGAACTGTTCGCCTTCAGCGAAAACGGCGACGGCGCCTACCTCTACTCCGGCGACGATCCCAACTTCCCCGGATGCCTCATCTCGGAACAGTTCGGCCCCTCGGAGACGAGCTACTCCTTCGGCCGGCACCTCAAGAGCACCGGGACGTACAATTTCGTCACGATGAGCGCGTTGACGCCCGGCCAGCCCAACGCGTACCCGCGCATCGGTCCGGTTGTGATCAACGAGATCATGTATCACCCGGCGACCGACGGCGACGCGGAATACATCGAGCTGCTCAACGTCAGCGAAGCGGCCGTCACGCTCTTCGACTACGCCTGCGGCGAACCCTGGCGACTGGAGAGCGAATCGGGAATCTTCTGCTCCTTCCCTACCGATGTACCTCTGACCATCAAGCCCAACGAGCGCATCCTCATGGTGAAGGACCTTACCGCCGTGCAGCAATGCTACGGCGTGCCGGCCGATGTGGCCGTCGTCAACTGGGGTCCCATCCGGCTCGCCAATCGCGGCGAGAAGCTCCAACTGTTCAAACCGGGCGACGTGGACGACAAGGGCATCCGATACTGGATCGAGGTGGATCGGGTCTGTTTCAGCGACGGCTCTCACGGCGAGAACTTCCCCAACGGGATCGATCCGTGGCCGGTCGCCGCCGACGGCGACGGCCCCTCGCTGAGCCGCCTGTTCCCTTCCCGGTACGGCAACGACCCGAACAACTGGCACGCGACCATTCCGACGCCGGGAGC
>CAZDTD010000184.1:0-7114 GCA_964507995.1 uncultured Pirellulales bacterium
CGCCGCCGCCTGGCTTCTGTCTTCGGCCAGGTGGTTGCCGAACAGTTCCGGCCGCTCGTGCAACTCGCGAATCGCGAAATAGTCCGACACGACGTATCCTTTGAAGCCCCACTCCTTGCGGAGGACGTCCCGCAGCAGCCACTTGCTGGCATGGGAGGGGACGCCGTCGATTTCGTTGTAGGAAGCCATCACACTGAGGGCGCCGCCCTTGTGCAGGGCCTCCTTGAACGGGTAGAGGAACACCTCGCGCAGAATGCGTTCCGACACGTTCACCGGGGCGCAGTTCGTCCCGGACTCCGGCTGGCCGTGGGCGGCGAAGTGCTTGAGCGTGGCGATGACGTGCTTTTTGTCCTGGAACGTCGCGTCGCCCTGGAATCCCTGCACGGCCGCGATTCCCATGCGAGAGACCAGATAGGGGTCCTCGCCAAAGGTCTCCTCGACTCGTCCCCACCGCGGCTCGCGCGCCACATCCACGACCGGCGTCAGCGCCTGGTGCGTGCCTCGCGCGCGGGCTTCCGACGCCGTCATCTCGAACAAGCGTCGCACGAGTTCGGGATCGAACGTCGCGCCCAGTCCGATCGGTTGCGAGAAGTTTGTCGCGTCGATAGCGGCCTGGCCGTGCAGGCATTCCTCGTGGAAGACAACCGGGATGCCCAGCCGGGTGTTCTCGACGAAGAACTTCTGAATGTCGTTGGTCAGTTCCGCCATCTCCCGGGCGTTGCGGCCGCCGCCGGCGTCGCTGGGCCGGCCGACCTGACCGAGGCCGAGGCGATCCTTGAAATGGGCCTTGGCCTTCTGCAGGTCGAACCGGCCCTTCTCGTCGACCAGCGTGCTGCTCTTCTGCTGCCAGATACACAACATCTGCGCGACCTTCTCCTTCAGCGTCATGCGCGACAGCAGGTCTTTGACGCGGTGCTCGACGGAGAGTCTCGGATTGCGATAGGCCGGCTCTGGCTGGGACTTTCGTTTGGGTTTCACGAGGACTCCTCTTCGACAAGACTCATTGCCCCGGACTACTTTCGGCGTTCGATCAGCTCGGACTCCACCTGGGCCATCCGGGACTTATTGAGCGGATAGAAGAACATGAAGACCATCCCCAACAGGGCGAAGATGGCGGGGTAGACGCTCATGACCATTCGGATGCCCTTCAATCCCTCGGCCGTCTGCTCCTGATTGGCCACGAAGCCGTACGCTCCCAGGATCCACGCCAGAGCCGAGACGCCCAGGGCGATTCCCATCTTCAGCGCGAACAGGGAGGCCGCCATGACCAGAGCCGTCGCGCGACGGCCCTTCTTCCATTCACCATAGTCCGCCGCATCCGTATAGATGGACCACTGCAACACGGATACAGGTCCGACCGAGAAGGATGTGATGATCTGAAGAACGAACATGAGGACAACGTCCTGCGGCCCGAGGAAGTAGACGGCCCCCGAGGAAACACCCGCGACGCCCAGGAAAAGAGCATACGCGAGAGATTTGCCCAAGACCCTGCCGATTCGGGTGGTGAGCAGAACCCCGAGAATCGTCGCCGCGGTCCCGGCCACCAGGAACGTGGAGAGCAGCTTTTCATAGGAGACCAGGCCAAACGAGAGGACCTCCTGCCCCTTGACGAAGTACTTGAAGTAGTACGCGATGGCCCCGCCCCGCATGCAGATGTAGATGAGCTGAAAGACCGTGGCACTCCCGATCAGCACCCAGGGCACGTTGGTGAACAGATCGGCCAGATCCTGCTTCAGCGAGGTCTTCTGTCCCTGGGGAGGGTGTACACGCTCTTTCGTCGTAGCGAAGGTGATGAAGAGCAGAACCACCGCCGCGGCGGAGAGCACCGTCATGGCCCACTGCCACCCCACAGCCGCATTGCCGCCTCCGAACCACCCGACCATTCTCAGCACGGAGTACTGAACCAGCATGGTGGCGAAGAAAGCGGCGAAAAACCGATAGGACGACAGAACGGTGCGTTCGTTGGAGTTTGGCGTCATCACACCCATCAGCGCCGAATACGGCACGTTGACGACCGTATAGGCCATCATCAGCAGGGTGTAGGTCACGTAGGCATAGATCAGTTTGCCCGTCGGGCTGAAATCGGGCGTCGTGAACGTCAGCACGCCGAGAACGCCGAACGGGATGGCGAACCACAGCAAATACGGCCGAAACTTCCCCCACCGCGTTTCAGTGCGGTCGGCGATCATGCCCATCATCGGATCGTTGACCGCGTCCCAGATCTTGGTGATCAGGAACATCCAGGCCACCGACCCTGCGGACAGGCCGAACACGTCCGTGTAGAAGATCGTGATGAACAGGATGAAGGTCTGAAAAAAGATGTTGGACGCAGCATCGCCGAGGCTGAAGCCGACCTTCTCCACAACAGAAAGCTTCTGCGATTGCGCTTGCACATTGACGGCGGCTTTGCCCAAAGAGCCGGCTGCTCCGCCGAGAGGAACTCCTTGCGATTCATCTTGCATGTCCATCTCCTTGCACACGGTCAAGCCCACGATATCGAGAACGCCGCCTTACTTGTCGGAACGATCCAATGTAAGCAGGCCGAGCTGATAGGGCAACAGTTCGTATCGCCCGCCGCTGGCCGGATCGCGACCCTGGAAGAGCAGTTGAAGGTTGTTCGGGTCGAGAGTCATCGTTTCGTCGTATCCGTCGCGAATCATCTCGCCGTGGCTGATGTCCCGGGTCCAGGGCGTCACGCCGTCTTCGAAGGCGATGTTGTTGATCCCGGCGAAGGGCGTCTGCCAGGAGTCGGCGTTCGGTACGGGCGTCCATGTCCCGTCGAGGCGGTCGGTGGTCCACGCGCGATAGTACCGCGCCGGACTCAGTGCCTCGATCAGAGTCAGATAGGTATTCGTGCCTTTGATCCTGTAGGTGATGCTCGCCTCGAAGAGGTTGTCTCGCCGGTCTTTGATTGCGATCTCGGGGTCGCTCATGCCCTTGGGAAAGTCCTCAATCCGGGTCCGGCTGCGATAGAAGCGGCCGTCGTCGCCCGTGAAGAAGAGATACGCGTGCGTGTCGTCGGCGATGATGTGGTAGTCGATCGGAAGCCTCGGCAGGCCTGCAGGTCGTCCCTCAAAGAAGTTCTGTGGTCGGGTCCAGGTTTGGGGCTTGGAAATGTCGTCGGTGGTGCAATACTGAGGCTGCTGCGACTGGAAGACCAGGTACCATTTCTTGTGCGGGCGGAAATAGAACAGACTCGGTGCGCAATGATATCCCCTCAGATTCGGATTTTGATCCAGGAAGTACAGCTTGGCGTTGGGAGCGTTGGACCAGTCCTTGAAGTTCAGGTACACCATGTTCCAGGTTCTGGCGGACGTCGAGTAGACGGTCGCGTAGATGTGCCACAGGTCGTTGTAGCGAACGACCGTCGGGTCTTTGACGGACACGATCGTGTGGTTGGCATCGGAGACCGGCTTGACCAGCGCGCCGGTGGACTTCCATCGGAGCGGCGTTTCAAAGGGCAGTTTGGGGGCATCCGCACCGACCGTTGCCGTTGCGGCAGGCTGGGAGACCGGCTCGCCCCCAGAAGCAGAGAGAATGCCGCCGGACAGCAGCGTCACGGCGGTGGCAACGCTGACGGTCCGCGCGATCAGACTCACAAATCGCAGAAGACATCGAGAATGCTGCATGACATACTCCTCAAGTAGGGTGTTCCTTTTGTGATTCGTCACTCGACTCCATCCCATTGGGCACTCTGGCCTTTGGCCAGGTTCAGGTCCCGCGTGGCAGCACCACAGCGAAGTCGGCAGGACCCGCCTGCGAGCGAACGCACGGCTACCTTGGCGAGCTTGCTGTCCTTCCACTGAACGTCCAGTTCGAAGCCGCCGCGGGCGCGAAGACCCGTGACCGAGCCATTGGGCCAGGCTTTGGGCAAGGCGGGCAGAAGGTCGATCTCGCCGGCACAGCTCTGCAGGAGCATCTCGCCGATGCCGGAGGTGCCGCCGAAGTTGCCGTCGATCTGGAACGGCGGATGGGCGTCGAACAGGTTCGGATAGGTTCGCTCGGGCCGCAGCAGCATCGTGAGAATGGCATAGGCGTGTTCGGCGTCGTGGAGGCGTGCCCAGAGGTTCAGACGCCAGCCGATACCCCAGCCGGTGGCCTCGTCGCCGCGGATTTCCAGGCTCTTACGCACCGCGGCCGCCAGGTCCGGCGTCGTCCGCACGTGAATCTGGTCGCTCGGATACAGGCCATAGAGGTGCGAGACGTGCCGGTGATGGATCTCCGGGGCCTTCCTGTCCCAGTCTTCCAGCCATTCCTGGAGTTGACCTGCGTTGCCGATCTGGTTCGGAGCCAGACGCTCGCGTGTCGCGGCCGCTTGCTTTCGGAAGTCCTCGTCGATGCCCAGGATCTCCGCGGCGTGAATGCAGTTGGTGAACAGGTCGCGAAGGATCTGCATGTCCATCGTCGGGCCCGCACAGACGCTCGTGCCGAACGGATGCCCGTTCTCCGGCGACAGCGATGGGCACGTCACGAGCCACTTGTGGTTGGGCTCTTCGACCAACGTGTCGAGGAAGAATTGCGCCGCACCCTTCATGGCTGGATAGACCCTGGCCAGATACTCCTTGTCGCGGGAGTAGTCATAGTGGTCCCACAGGTGCAGGCAAAGCCACGCGCCGCCCGTCGGCCACATGCCCCACTGGGGGCCGTCAATCGGAGCACAGGCCCGCCACAAGTCGGTGTTATGATGGGTGACCCAGCCACGAGCGTTGTACATGGTCTTGGCCGTGCGGGCGCCGGTCTCTGTCAGATCCATCACCATCGCTGTGAGCGGCTCGACACACTCGCCCAGGTTGGTCGGCTCCGCGGGCCAGTAGTTCATCTCCGTGTTGATGTTGATCGTGTACTTGCTCTGCCAGGGCGGATTCATGCTGTCGTTCCAGATGCCCTGGAGATTCGCGGGCTGGCAGCCGGGCCGTGAGCTGCTGATCAGCAGATATCGCCCGAACTGGAAATAGAGAGCCGCCAGTTGGGGATCGTTCTCCTTGTTGGGATCGCGGATTCGCTCATCCGTCGGACGTTGGGCAGCAGGGGTTGTGCCGAGGTCCAGCGTGACACGGCGAAACAGCTTCTGGTGAGCCGCCACATGGTCCTTGAGCAATGCTTCAAACGACTTGCCACTCGCTTTGGCGATGGTCTCGTTGGTCAATGTTTCGGGATCGCCGGTCACGTCTTTGAAGTTCTTGTAGCTGGTCGCCGCCGCGACCAGCAGGATCGCGGAATCGGCGTCAGTGACGGTGATCTGCCCGTCTCCCGGCATGATCTGTCCGCCCGACGTCGCAACAGTCACGCGGGCCTGGAACTTCAATCCGCCGGCAATACCGCTCGCTCCCCCGTTGACGCCGTGCATCACCAGGGTATTGGGTGACTCCACCGCCACGGACGCCTTCTGCCGCGTCTTCATGCCGGCAGTAAACACGACCTTGCCGGGCTTATCCGCTGTGATCCGAACCACGATGACCTGATCCACCGGGCTGGAGAAGACCTCTCGCACATATCGCACTCCACCGATTGTATACGCAACGGTCGCGACAGCGGCATCGAGGTTCAGGTCACGCCGATAGGCGGTCACCTCATTCGCGTCGGGGAACGTCAGCAACAGGTCCCCCACACACTGATAGGGCATCTGAGTCAGGGGCTTGGCCATCATCCTTTGGCTGATCAGATTCTGCGCTTCCCGGTATCGGTCGGCGAAGATCAACTCCCGCACCTTCGGCCACGCCTCCAGCGCATCGGGATTCGCAGGGTCGTACGGGCCACCGGCCCAGAGCGTGTCCTCGTTCAACTGGAGCCGCTCTTGCGTCACGCCACCGAAGACCATCGCCCCGAGCCGCCCATTGCCCACGGCCAGGGCCTCGACCCACTGCCTGGCCGGCTGGCGGTACCACAGACTCAGCGGCTCCGCCGGCGGCTGCGTAGCCCAGCCGCCCCCGGCTGGGGAAGATCGGACACCCCCGGGGGCGGGGGTGCTGCAGGACAGGCTCAGAATCAATGCAAAGAGTGTGGGATGCAAGCCGGTCACGATATGAACCTCCAGAAAAGTGAACACTCACTCCAGAAAAGGATCGCCGAAGAAGATCCAGGAATAGTCCGCGCGCCCGGAGCAGGTGGCGACCAACGTCAGGAATCGCGTCTGGGCGGGGATCGGCACGTCCACCTTCTCCACAAGGTATCGATCCACAGGATACTGCAAGTGCAGGCGCACGACGCCATCGAGAAGGACCCACACATCGGCGGGGCTGAACGGAGTGTGAGGCAGGTCCCTGGGGGCGCCGCACACCGCAGTGAATCGACCGATCTGCATATCCGGATTGTCCTGTCGAATCTGGTCCAGGTCGAACGTGATGCCCGCGTTGGGATGGAGGGTCAGGGCCGGATGGGTGGACGTGCCAAAGCTGACGCCATCGAGCCGGACGGTATAGCTCCGCCGACTTGGAATATCAAAGAACGTGCCGCTGTTGGCCGGGCCGCCGTAATAACTTCCCATTGTCCGTGGACACTCGGAGAAGGTCAATCCTGTGGAACTGATCACGACCGGGCCCAAGGCCCCGTTGGGCACGAACACGCCGTCAATGCAGGGGAACTCCGACGCCGGTCGGAACTCGTTTCGCCGAGCCTGTTGAATCGCGGTGGCAGGCCCCTTGAATGCCTGGCCAGTCCCCAAGTCGATGCCCCGATTCAACGTACCGGCGCCGCGGCCGTTGCCTTGGCCCACGATGTCCGCAAGGTTCAGTCGTCCCGCCGGGCTGGTGGGCCGGCGGATCGACGGCAACTGAAGGACGAAAAGGTCTGCCCGTGCAGCCAGCCCGTCCCGAATCGTCCGTCCAGCCGCGTCCACTGCTGCGGCCTGTCCTTCCTCTACAGCGAGCGATGCGGTCCGACCGGATCGGTTTGGATCGAGGGCCACGGTCACGCTGCCTTTCAGAACGTGGGTCTCGATGCTCCCATCGGAATGGGCGATCACCCCAAATTCCGTGCCCAGGTCCATAATGACGGCGGTCCGTGTTCGCACGCGAAAGCCCCTGGCCTGCGGCGGGACCCTGGCGGCCAGTCTGCCGCTGTTCAGGGTCACTTCCCCAACGCTCTTGAACTCGACCTGGCAGGGAGCTTCGAGCAC
>CAZDTD010000185.1:0-3860 GCA_964507995.1 uncultured Pirellulales bacterium
TGGCAGAGGCTCGCCGCAATCGACCAGGGGCACTATCAGATCAGCACGGCCGACAACCGCAAGGCATGCACAGCCCTCAACTATCATCCAAAAGGCAAAGGACTGAACTGGCGCACGAACCTGTACTACGTCGAAACCGCCGATCTCGGCCAAACCTGGCGTGCGGCGGGAGGAGAAGTCGTGACGTTGCCCCTCGCGACGCGGGACAACAGCGCGCTCGTCCACGACTACGAGAAGGAAGGCCTGCTCGTCTATCTGAAGGATATTCGCCTGGACGAATCGGGTCGGCCTGTGATCCTGTTCATCACGAGCCGAGGTTACGAATCCGGACCCGAGGACGGCCCTCGCACCTGGACGACCGCTCGATGGACCGGAACCGCCTGGGACATCCGACCCATCACAACCTCGGACAACAACTACGACATGGGCTCGTTGTACGTCGAGACCGACGGGACCTGGCGGATCGTCGCGCCGACGGAGCCGGGTCCACAGGCGTACAATCCCGGCGGCGAGATCGCCATCTGGACTAGCAACGACCAAGGCGTCACCTGGCGGAAGGCAAGACAGATCACCGACAACAGCCCGTTCAATCACACGTACGTCCGCCACCCGGTGAACGCCCACGACGGTTTCTACGCCTTCTGGGCTGATGGGCATGGCCGGGAGCCGTCCGCATCGTCGCTGTATTTCTGCACGAAGGCAGGCGACGTGTTCCGCCTGCCCAGCCGAATGGCCAAGGAATTCGCCCAACCCGAGAAAGTGAATTGAGGCAACCCGTGGAGACGAAACAGATCGCCGGCCGGCAGGTGGCATTCCACCACTTCAACACGATTGTCATCGGCACAGGGGCAGCAGGCATGAACTGCGCCGTGCACCTCTACGAGTTCATGAAACGCAAGGGCATCGACGATGCCCAGGACCGGATCGCCATCGTCACGCGGGGCCTGAAGCTCGGCGCCTCGCGCATGAGCGGATCGGACAAGCAGACCTACTACAAGCTGGGGACCAGTCCAAATGTGCCGGACTGCGCCGAGGCCTTTGCGAAGACTCTCACCGCCGGCGGCTGCTGTCATGGTGACCTGGCTCTCATCGAGGGAATCAACTCGCTTCGCGAGTTCTATCACCTCGTCCAGGCGGGCGTCGCCTTCCCCACCGACGCGACAGGCACGTTCATCGGCTACAAGACCGATCATGACCCCGCCGAGCGAGCCACCAGCGCCGGGCCCAAGACCAGCCGGTTCATGAGCGAGTGCCTGCAACGCCAGGTCGACCGCTACGGCATCCGGACCTTCGACAATCAGGAAGTCATACATCTGCTCACGACCGGCTCCGGCCGCTCGAAGCGAATCGTCGGCATCGCAACCCTGGATAGAAACCCGAAGGCAAAGAGCGGCGACCGTCCTGCAATCTCGGTTTTCCTCGCAACCAACGTCGTGCTCGCGGCCGGCGGCCCAGGGGAATTGTACAAGACCAGCGTCTACCCGAAAGGCCAGGTCGGCCTCCACGGACTGGCCTTCAAAGCCGGTCTGGTCGCGGAAAATCTCACGGAGTCCCAGTTCGGTCTGGCCAGCACGAAGTTCCGCTGGAACGTCTCGGGCACGTACATGCAGGCGATCCCGCGCATCTTCAGCACGGACGCCGACGGAACAGACGAGCGGGATTTCCTGGCCGATTTCTTCCCCTCGATGAAGAGCATGGCCAACAACATCTTCCTCAAGGGCTACCAATGGCCCTTCGATCCGCAGAAGATCGAGGGTTGGAAATCCTCGCTGATCGATGTGCTCGTCTTCAACGAGACTCAGAAGGGCCGGCGGGTCTTCCTCGACTTCCGCGACAATCCCGCAGGCAACAGGGTCCAGCAAGCGTTCGATCTCAACGACCTCGAACCGGAGGCATCAGAGTACCTGCGCAACGCCGGAGCATTGCAGCGCACGCCCATCGAGCGGCTGGCCCACATGAACCCGCCGGCCATCGAGATCTACAAGGAAAACGGCATCGACCTGCGCACGGAGCCGCTCGAAATCGCAGTCTGCGCCCAGCACAACAACGGCGGCTTCGCCGTGAACCCGTGGTGGGAATCGAGCGTCCCGCACACGTTCGTGATCGGCGAGATGGCCGGCACTCACGGCGTGAAACGTCCAGGCGGCTCGGCCCTCAACGCAGGCCAGGTCGGCGGTCTGCGCGCCGCGGAGTACATCGTCAACGCCTATGGATGCGACGTCCCCACGTGGCGAGGGCGTCCCGCCCTTGCGTCGCGGGGGCATCTTGCCCCTGCCTTTCTTCCAGACAGCACAACCGAGGGCGAGACGCCCTCGGGACGCAAGGGCAAGATGCCCTCGCCACACAACCAGAGTATCGACCGCCAGGTGGCGGACCTCATCACCAGATTCGATTCGTGGACCAAGTCGTCAGGCCCGGCGCCGCTGGAGGTCATCGAGCAGATCCAAAATCGCATGACCGCGTCCGCCGCGCACATTCGAGAGCAGAAGGATGCCAACGAGAGCCTCCAGCAGGCGATTTCGCTGGTCAAGGAGATCCAGGACAAGGGCTTGGCAGCGCCGGATGCGAGGTCGCTCATCGCCGCGGTCGTAGCGGAGCACATGGCCCTCGCGAGCGTCGCCTACCTCAAGGCCATCGTCGATCTACTGGCCCGCGACGGCGGATCGCGCGGTTCCTATCTGGTCCTGAGTCCGGATGGCATCCTCATTCATCCGGACGTCGTCAACCCAACGACCGGCGAACCGCTGAAGTTCAAGCCGGAAAACGAGGGCCTGCGAAACACGATTCTGCAAATCCAATACGACGAGACCTCGCCCGACCTGTTCCAGACCGCAGCGGTCCCGCCCAGAGCGGCGCCGGTCGAGCGAAAGAGTTTCGAACCCGCCTGGCGCGACTACCGCGAAGGCAGAATCTACAAGCCATGAATTTACAATTTGCGATTTACGATTTACTATTGGGGTGACGCTGAATGGTAAATCGTAAATGGTAAATTCCCCATGGGGTTTCTATGGCGATTCTCGAACTGAGAGCCCAATCCGAATGCAAATACGATGTCCTGTCGCTGGGCGAGGTCATGCTCCGACTCGACCCGGGCGACGAGCGAATCCACACGACGCGGACCTTCCGCGTCTGGGAAGGCGGCGGGGAGTACAACGTCGCCCGAGGACTGAGACGCACGTTCGGCAAGCGGGCCGCGATCGTGACCGCCATCGTGGACAATCCCGTCGGCCGGCTGCTCGAAGACCTGATGCTGCAAGGCGGCGTCGATATGGAATACGTCCAGTGGGTCCCCTTCGACGGCATCGGGCGAAAGACCCGCGTCGGCCTGAACTTCACGGAACGCGGCTTCGGCATCCGCGGCGCCGTCGGCTGCTCCGACCGGGCCAACAGCGCCGCCTCGCAACTCAAGAAAGGCGACCTCGACTGGGACCGGATCTTCGGGCGCGACGGCGTCCGCTGGTTCCACACCGGCGGCATCTTCGCGGCGCTCTCGACGACCACGCCGGAGGTGATTGTCGAAGCGGTCACGACCGCGAAAAAATACGGCACGATCGTTTCCTACGACCTGAACTACCGCAACTCGCTCTGGCGTGACGTCGGCGGCCAGGAGAAGGCACGACAGGTCAATCGGGCCATCGCGCCGCACATCGACGTGATGCTTGGAAATGAAGAGGATTTCACGGCGGCGCTGGGCTTCAAGGTCGAGGGCCTGGACAAGGGCTTCTCCCAGCTCGACCCGACGAACTTCAAAAAGATGATCGAGGCCGCGGTAAAGGAGTTCCCGAACTTCAAGGTGGTCGCGACCACGCTGCGGCACGCCAGGACTGCGACGCGAAACGACTGGGGCGCGGTACTATACG
>CAZDTD010000185.1:3960-7105 GCA_964507995.1 uncultured Pirellulales bacterium
TGCACGAAGCGATCCGGACGCTGGCGGTTCGCGGCGCGCCGGCCATCGGCGTCGCAGCGGCCTACGGCCCGGTCCTGGCCCTGCAGTGGCTTGCCGACCGCAAGGACTTCGCGGAGGCTTTGGACCATGTGCTCAAGGCCTGCGACTACCTCGCAACCTCGCGCCCGACCGCGGTGAACTTGTTCTGGGCGCTCGACCGCATTCGAGCCAAGGCCAGGGAAGTCGCCTCCAATCCCCAGGCCACCGCGTCCCAACTCGCGGAGTCGATCCTGGCCCAGGCCAACGCGATCTGCGCCGAGGATATCGAGATGTGCCGACGGATCGGAGCCAACGGCGAGCAGTTCATCCACGACGGGTTCGGCGTCCTGACCCACTGCAACGCAGGCGCGCTGGCCACCGCAGGACAAGGGACCGCGCTATCGGTCCTGTTCGAGGCCCAGAAGAAGGGCAGGCGGTTCGAGGTCTACGCCGACGAGACCCGTCCCCTCCTGCAAGGGGCTCGACTGACCGCCTGGGAACTCCAGCGGGCGGGCATCCAGGTGACCGTCATCTGCGACAACATGGCGGGCTTCCTGATGAAGCAGGGCAAAATCCAGGCGGTCGTCACCGGCGCCGACCGCATCGCCGCCAACGGCGACACCGCCAACAAGATCGGCACGTACAGCGTCAGCGTGCTGGCGAAGCACCACGGGATTCCGTTCTATATCGCAGCACCCTCCAGCACGTTCGATCTGAGCCTCGCCAGTGGCGACCAGATCCCCATCGAGGAACGAAACGCCTCGGAGGTGACTTGGATCGGCGACAAGCACGTCGCGCCGGAGAACGTCAGCGTCTACAATCCCGCCTTCGACGTGACCGACGCGCAGAACATCGCCGCGATCATCACGGAAAGGGGTGTGATTGAGAATCCGAACGAGGATCGTATTCGCAAGTTGCTCGGATGAAACCGTCAGGCGACCGCGACGACCTGCTTGACCTCGGGCACATGCTCCTTGAGGATTCGCTCGATGCCCATCTTCATGGTCATCGTCGCGCCGGGACAGCCCCGGCAGGCGCCCTGCAGACGGAGTCGGACGGTCTTGTCCTCATCGATGCCGATCAGTTCCACATCGCCGCCGTGGCCTTGCAGGGCGGGTCGGACAGATTCTATCACCTCGCTGACCTTCTCCTCGAAGGTCTTTTCAGCGCCGGTTTCGTTCGGATTCACGTTGTCAGCCATATAAAGGATCTCCAGCAATCAACAGGTCGCCATTATAATGGCATCATCGCCTGCATCAAAACCTTTTCTCGATACCCAAGGAACACACGGGAGTTGACGCTATTGACAAGAACCTGCGTCGCGGATACGAATAGACGCTGTTTTCACGATCATGATTACTATTGGGAGGTTCAAGAATGAAGGCAGTATGGATGGGTGTATTGTTAACCGCCGTGGCGGCAGCCGGTTGCGCCTCGAGCGAGGCGGAAAGCCAGGCGGTGGTCGGTTATGATTTCGGAAAAATCGACAAGATCGCAGTCGTCGAGGTAACCGGACGAGTCTACAGCGACGCAGTGAAGAACCAGATCAGCAATCTCTTCACGATGGCCCTGATGAAGAAAGGCTACACGTTCATCGAGCGGCAGAAGGTGCAGACCCTTCTGAAAGAGCAGGAGTTCCAAGCGTCCGACCTGACGACGGACGTGGGCGCCGCCAAGGCCGGCCAGATCCTCAACGTCCCGGCGGTCATGATGATCGACATCCCCAAGTACAAGGGCGAGAAGATGGACATGTCGGCCAAGCTGATCGACGTGGAGAACGGCACAATCCTCTGGATGGGCACCGGCTCCGGCAGCACAGGCAAAACGCTCGCTACCGTCGGAGGCGCCATCGCAGGCGCCGCGGCAGGCGCAGTCCTGGCAGGCGGCGACTCCAGTGATCGCGTCGTTGGCGGCGTCATCGGCGGTGTCGTCGGCGGCGTGGCCGGCAACGCGCTATCCCCCAGCCAGGAGAAACAGGTGAAGAAGGTCGTCGCCAAGGTGGTCAAGGACTTCCCGTCCAGACTGCCGGTGGCAGCGACTCAGAAGTAACGGCGGGAAAACCAGGGTTTGCAACAATCCGGGGCCGGAGACGAATGCGTTCTTCGGCCCTGTTTTTTTTGCCTGATCCGACGATCAGACGAGAACCGGTTCGGATTCCAGAATCTCGCTCGGCTGCTCGAAATCGGCCTGCTGCTCACCCGGACGCAGCGGCAGCGGCTCGGAGAACTGGATCGCGATCCGTCGCAGGGCGTTGTTCACGCCATCGACGCGGCAGACGTGCCCCGAGCGGACGAAGTCGATCATGTCGAACGAATCGTCCCGGCCGTACTGCGGAATGCTGAATCGGGCGGTCAGGTGCTGGCCGGGCGAGGGACATCGGTCGTCTGCATAACAGGTGAAGGCCGCACCCCTGCTCGAAAGGTCCACCATCTGCCCTTGAGACAGTTCGCCATTGACGTCCTGGGCAAACCAGACCGGCCAATGGTAATACAGCCGTTGTTCCATCCTGCGTTCGCTTGTCGTGTCCATGCCTGTCCTGCCTTGACAAACCCATGTGTGTTTTGTTCGCGTTGGCGCACACATCGGCCGCATAAAGGAGTGACTTGACGAACGCAACCGAGAAAACAGCCGTCCTTTTGCCTGAAATGCCGTCTTCGCCCGGTTCAAAGTGGGGAAAAATCCGTCGCGGACAACGAGTTTCCCGTGAGGAATTTCCTCGCTACAAGGATGAGATTCCGATAACCGGTCGCGAGGTGTGAAAGTCTGGCTCATCCGGTTTCAGCGTACTTCCTGATCCAGGCACGCCCGAAGCGGGCGTGCGGGGGAGATTTTCCGCTCATGTCATTGCGAGCGAAGCGCGGCAATCTTCTCTTTCGCCAATAGCATGAGCCCCAGGTAAGCGGCGTCGCCATGCCACTGGGTCGCGGCCCTCCCGCAACGCGAGCTCGTGCACAAGGGCAGGTTGCTTGTCCGCAGAGCGGGTCCCCCAACGCCCAAGACCAGAGAACGCCTGACGCCGTGACGCTCTCCTATCATGCTATTGGCTCAACACGCAAAATCTCGGGTCTGGGGCGGAGCCCCAGGAGCTACCGAAGTACGCTGAAATCGGATGAACCAAGTTTCAACT
>CAZDTD010000186.1:0-7066 GCA_964507995.1 uncultured Pirellulales bacterium
CCTATTTGTACGAATGGCTCTTTACGCGGGCAATCTGTCCGGAGAAACGTCCCTCTGACAGCAAGGAAACCTCGTCAAAAGGATCTGAGGTGAAGTGAAGAGTCGCATCGACCTGTGAAGTGCAACATGGACGGCAAACAGGAGCTGACGAGTCCTGTTGTGAAATGTGTAGGTTCGAACCCTGACACCCGGAAGGTGGGCGACGTGGAGTACGCCTGGGAACGGCCCATCTCCACGCAGCAGACCGCCTACTCGATCGTCGCCCAGATGCGGGCGTCGCTGCCCGATCCAGTGGGTGGCGTGCTGTGGTACGGTCTGGACGACACGTACACGACCTGTTATACGCCGCTGTACTGCTGCATCGACGCGGTGCCGTCGTCGTTCGACGTCGGCAGTCTCCAGGCGTTCTCCTGGGACTCCGCCTGGTGGGTCTTCAATTTCGTCGCGAACTACGCCTGCCTGAAGTATTCGTACATGGTCAAGGACATCCAGGCGGTGCAGAGCGACATCGAGGGCAACCTGCTGGCCTTGCAGCCCGCGGTCGAAGCCACTGCGACGGCGCTGTACCGCGACAACCCGGCGCTGATGAAACGCTACCTGACGGATTACTCAGTCACACACGGCGAATCCACCGTCCGGCGCTGGCGACAGCTCGCGGAACAGTTGCTCACCAAGTACAACGACGGCTATATCCACGGCCGCGGCGTAGGTTATCCCGAACCGTGGTTGCGAAGAGTCCTCAAAGAGAATCCGGACCGGTTCCGCCTCAATCCCACGAAGCCGTAAGGCCAGGTCTCGCCGAACGAAAAAGAAACGCCATTTCGCAAAAAAACGTTTGACTTCCCAATACATAGATGTATTATGCATTACAGTATTAGGTAACTGCATAGTGGAGGTGCGAACTGTGGCAGTGGCAAAAGATCTGGTTGCGGCGTCGGCGACTCCGTTGATCCTGTCGATCCTCGCGGAGGGCGACAGCTACGGATACGCGATCATCCAGCGGGTCCGCACGCTTTCGGGCGGGCAGATGCAATGGACCGACGGCATGCTCTATCCCGTCCTGCACCGGCTGGAGAAGCAGAAACTCATCGAGTCCTACGTGAGCACCGCCGAGACCGGACGCCAGAGGAAGTACTATCGCATGAAGAAGAGCGGAACCAGGGCGCTGGCCGAGCACCGAAGCCAGTGGATGCTCGTACACAACACCCTTCAGCAGCTATGGGAGAAGCGACCATGCACGACGTAGAAAAGCAGATCGAGCAGTGGCGGAATGCATTGCGGGCATCCGATGCGTTCGGCACGTCCGACATCGAGGAATTGGAAGGCCATCTGCGAGAGGAGATGGAACGACTCCACCCGCTGGGACTTTCCCCGGCGGAATCGTTTCTGATCGCCTCCCACCGGCTCGGCGAGACCCATACACTCGAAAGCGAGTACCAAAAGGTCAACGCGAGACGTCGTCCCCTGCGTCATCTGTCCTGGATGGTGTTTGGCGTGCTTGCCTACTTCGCGGGAGGCTATATCGCAGCCGCGATATTCCGTGGCGGAAGAACGCTGCTCTTTGAGCTGCTCGCTGGGTCCGTGTGGGGCGTTCTGCACGCCCTGATCGGGATCGTATCGGAGGTCGCGCCACCTATAGCCTTGTTGCTTGTCGGATGGGTGGTCCTGCGGGGCGGCTTCTGGGCCAGCCTGGGTGCCAGACTGCGCCCTCGATCTCAGTGCCGGAAGGCCGGGTTGCTGGTTACCCTGGCCGCTTTGAGTTGCGTCCTGATCGGCTTGGGACTCCTGTTCCGCACGGCCGCAGCGATGCACGTCGGTCAAGATGGGTTCGACCAAGTGATGTTCGTCTGCAGGTACGCCGGTCTCGGCTGCACCATTGCGATTCCCGTTCTTGCCGCGGCCTTCCTGATTCTGCTGCGCAATGGCGAGAAGCACCGTGGGGCTGCCCTGCACTGAAGCCGAAGGGAGAAGAGACCATGTCTGACATAGAACAGCAGATTGAACGATGGCGGACCGGCTTGGCCGGATCGGAACTGCTTTGTGGCGAAGATGTCACCGAGTTGGAGAACCATCTCCGCGAGGAGATGGGACACTTGAAGACCTCCGGCCTTACCGACAAGGAGGCGTTCTTCGTCGCACGCAGCCGGCTCGGCGACACTACGGCCCTTGAAGAAGAATTCGCCAAGGTGAGCGCATCGATACGCCTGAGGAACCGCTTTTGCTGGATGATCGCAGGGGTACTTGCCTACTGGGTGGCAGTCCATTTCGCGGACGCCGCCTCGGGGATCGCCCTGGCAATCGCACAGGCAATTGGCGGGAGCCCGTATGTCCTGGGCCTGATCGCGAGCGGCGTGCGGATCGTCGGGTTCTGCGTCATGGCACTCGTTATCGTATGGTTCTGCGCCCGGTACTTCCAACCGGGCAGTCCCTCGCGGATCCAGATCACCAAGCGTGTACGGATCGCCTTTCTCGTGGCCCTCCTGGTCGAGACCATGGGGTTCACCCTTACGAGGATATTTGGCGTGGTCTATATGGCCAGGGTCATGCCCGCCGAGGACTTCGGCCAGATCACGCGGGTGGAGTCTTGTGTAGATCTTGTCTGGCGCCTCGCGGGACCCGTTCTCTTGGGTGTGCTGCTGCTCGTGATCCACCTGGCCGGCCGGCGTCCCTCTCCGCAGGCAGACGGATCACTGTAGCGGGACGAGGCGCCGCTGTTGCTCGACGTTCCAGCCGCGGACGAGCAAGACCGGCTGCTGTGCCGGTTTCGCCACATGAGCCGTAACCGTCCTCGACTGGCCCGGCAGGAGAGTGACATAGTTGTCCTGCCAGAACATGGGCACAACCGGTTCGCCCATGCTTTCGTCCATCAGAAGTAGCTCGATGAAGAACGCGATTCCGCCGCCGCGGTTCACCAGATTAACCGCGATTTGGCCGTTCTTGTCGATGTGGCAGCTCACGTCCACCTGGGCCGGCGGCAGCGAGTTGAGGCCGGTCAGGTCCGCGTACTCCCTGCTGGGCGTATAATACTCCCACGGCTTGACCTTCGTCTGGTAGTCGAGGACATCGGGTTGCGTGGACAGCCAGTAGAAGTTGCTCGCGAGGGCGTTGCCGCGGCAATCGGACAGGCCGAGAGAGAGGAAGTAGGTCGTCGAGATCGTCCGGAATTGGGGAAGCTCAAAAACCCTCTCGGAAGTGATCGGCAGATGTGCGGCGAGAAATAACCTCGATTCGATGTCATAGACTCGGATGTCCGCGAGGAGATCCTGTGTGAGTGCAGGACCGTCGTTGCATGCGTGCCGTGGAGACCCCTGTGAACCGCACATTGTCATTCCCGCGGAAGCGGGAATCCACTCCCTGGGACACGTCCCACACCATGGTTTCTGGATTCCTGCTTCCGCAGGAATGACAGGGTCCCAGCGGCGATTCGTCACCCGATGGGAGGCCGCAACTTCAGTCGTGCACCCGTCCTGTGTGTCCCTCTGCCCGTCACGCACCAGGCGGACGCTCGCGTCGCCGTAGTGATAGACCAACTGCAGGGGTTCGCAGGCTTTTTTGATGCCGTAGAATGCACCGGTGGGCATCAGAAACCAGTCGTAGAGCTGCCAGTACATCTTGGGCCAGGCTGCGTTGAGCATCCACTGGATGACGCCTGTGGCCCGGCCGCGATTGACGCGGAAGGCCTCGAACATCGGCCGCACCAGCTCATAGTTGAGCGCCTGGGCTTTGAGGGCGAACTCTTCGACAGTGTGTGCTTCGCCGTATCGTCGGCGGATCGCCTCTCGAAAGCAGTCCAGCGTTGTGAACTCGTTCAGACCGCAATGGAAGTGCCACCAATCATCGACCGGCCAGAGATGCTCCGCGGGGAGCATCTTCCGCAGGCTCTCCAGCGTGGGAACCGCCGCACCGGGCGAGGTCTCCGTGTTGAAGCCATAGGCCCCGCCGCGACGCGTGTCCGTGTACCAATAGACCGGCGGCGTGTACTCGTAGGGTCCGAGCATCTTCATGCCGGAGTTGCCGCTGACCTCGCTGACCAGTTCCTTCGGGCAGACGATCCGCTGCTCGCTGCCCATACCGCCCGTGGAGGCCAGGGAAGGCCGCGTCGGATCGCACTCGCGGAAGATATCGATGTACCGTCGCTCCAGGTCGGGCGCGGGCAGCTTGTCGCTGGCGACCGCCCAGACGAAGATGCTCGGGTGGTTCCGCAGCGAGAGGAGCTGATCCCGCCAGGACCGGCTGACCAGCTCGATGTCCTCGGGCGAAGTCACACCGCCGTAGAGGTCGTCCGTGGGCTTGCCGAGGTATTGCGCATGCTCCCAGTGGCAGCTCCAGCCGACCATGACGAGGATGCCGTACTCGTCGCAGAGGTCGTACAGGGTCTGGTCCTTACCCCAGACGCCTTCGCAGCGGATGCAGTTGAGGTTCATGTGTCGGACATACTGCAACTCGGCGGCAATGGTTTCCGGCGTGTCCGCCAACAGCAGATCGTCCGTCCAGCCCGCGCCGCGAATCAGGACCTCCCTGCCGTTGATCTTGAACCCGCGGTGTCCTTCCGGCGTGCGATAGTCCGCCACATCGCGGACGCCGAACCGAACCGACTGCGCATCCGAAACCTCCGAGCCGACGAGGAATTGAAGCTCCAGTCCGTACAGTTCCGGTTTGCCGAGATCGTGCGGCCACCAGATGCGCGGGTTGGCCAACCGAAGCAACGGATGCTCGTCGGCCGTCAGCGTGACTGTTGCCCTCTCGTGTGGCTGCAACCGCACGTCCTGGCGAAAGTGAATCCCTTCGATGACCCCATCAAGAACTCCAGAGAGTGATGTGTCGCCGTGATTCACGAGTTCCGCCGAAACCACCAGATATGCCTCGGCGAATGTCGTCCGGTCCACTCCGGTCCGGACACAGGGATTCTCAATCGACACATCCTGGCAGAAGTGAAGCCGCACCGGACGAAAGAGCCCCATGTTCCGATCCGGAGCAGGAGGATTCCAGTCCACAAAGCCGGTCGAGAAATCGCCCGGCTTCGGCGACGTCACCGCTACCGCCAGAACGTTCTCGCCCGCCACGACCAGATCGGAAACATCGTACTGGAATCGCCGAAAGGCACCCTTTGCCTGATCGGCCGTCGCGAGGCAGCAGCCGTTGAGCCAGATATCGGCCGCGTAGTTGATCCCGTCGAACTCCAGCAGGATCGTCCCGGCGACCTCTTCTTCGGATAGAAGGAATGGGGTTCGATACCACCACGGCACGAGAAACGGCTCTCGCGGGATCTTCCCGAGGTTCATGCCGACGTAGGGGTCCTCGTAGACATCGGCCGCGACCAGCGACGCCAGAACGGTGGACGGCACGGACGCCGGCAGCCAGTCGGCCGAGGCAAACCCAGGTCGCGAGATCGCCTCGCCGGCGGACCGCACATCGGCTGCACTACAGATCCGCCATCCATCGGACAACATTCTATGCTGTGGAGACATCACCTCCTGATGGTATAGAACGTGTCGGTCGCGTTCAACAAGAATCGCAGACCGGTTGAAATGGTCCGACGTGCCGGGTAAGCTGTGGGCACGAGGATCACCATAGATGAAGGGGCACGACGATGAGCCGATTGGTACTCAACGGCGGCACGCCAGTACGCGATGTGCGGCGCAATCCGTGGCCGAAGTGGCCTGTCTGGGACGAGCGGGAGGAAAAAGCCCTGCTGGACGTGCTCCACAGCGGCGTCTGGTCCTACAACGGTCCTCGCGAGAGGCAGTTCAACGAAGCATTCGCCCGATTCATCGGGAGTCGGTACGCGCTATCGCTTGCGAACGGGACCGTCACGCTCCAGTTGGCCCTGGAGGCCTGTGGAATCGGGTATGGGGACGAAGTGATCGTTCCCGGCCTGACCTGGCAGGCGACAGCCGCAGCCGCCCTGGACATCAACGCGGTTCCCATCCTCGTGGACGTCATCGAGGACACCTGGTGCCTCGATCCGGCCAAGGTGGAGACCGCGATCACGCCGCGAACGAAAGCGATCATCCCGGTCCACCTCTATGGCTGCTTTGCCGACATGGATGCCCTCCTGGACATCGCACGCCGGCACAATCTCAAGGTGATCGAAGACTGTGCCCACAAGCACGGCGGCGAATGGAACGGTCGAAAGGCAGGCAGCATCGGCGACATCGGCAGCTTCAGCTTCCAGCTCTCCAAGCTGATGACTGCCGGCGAGGGCGGCGTCCTGACCACCAGCGACCCGATGCTCTACGAGCGACTGGACGCCCTTCGCAACTGCGGCCGGCGACCCGAGCCGGAATCGGACGCCGACAAGGGCGAGGGCGTCTACGCCGACGAAGGCAACTTCCTCCAGTCGGGCAACTACCGCATGACTGACTTCCAGGCGACCCTGCTCTTCGAAGCCCTGTGCCGACTCCCCGGGCAAAACAAGGTACGAGAAAGAAACGCCATCTATCTCAATACTCATCTCTCCGAACTGCCGGGCATCGCGCCGATGCGACGTGACAGACGCGAGACCGCCGAAGCCTACTACAACTTCTCCTTCCGTTACAAACAGGAACAATTCAAAGATCTGCCGGTCGCACAATTCCGCGAGGCACTGGCGGCAGAGCTGGGCTGCGCTGTGGACTCCAGCTACAAACCGCTGAACGCATGCTCCTTATACGCACCCCACACGAAACCCTGGCGGTACCAACTGACCGAGAAGCACTGGAAGCGCATCGATCCCAGCCGATTCACATTGCCCGTGTGCCAGCGGGTGTACGAACGGGAATCGGTCTGCCTCCACCACAAGATCCTGATGGGCACGAAGGCGGACATGGACCTGATCGTGGAGGCGATCCGCAAGATCTACAACACCGCGGAGGACCTATAGCGTGCCCTGCGATCGCGGCTGCTTTCGCCCGGCTCTGAGCCCCTTCACGAACATGGCGCCGCCAATGCCACCAATGACGGCGCCTGCGCCAAGATCCGTCAACTTGCCGATTCTCGTGTCGGTGAAGAAGATGGACACCAGCACGACCAGGGCAAAGAACAGGAGGAATGCGCCGAGGGCGGTGTATATCTGCCGATCGTGAAG
>CAZDTD010000187.1:0-7040 GCA_964507995.1 uncultured Pirellulales bacterium
CGAGACAGCGTCCGACGGGAGTGCCACGACAGCCTCAGGCGGCTCGGAGTCGAGCGGATCGACCTGTACCAGATGCACTGGCCCGATCCCGAGCCGGATATCGAGGAGGCCTGGGAGGAGATGGCCCGACTCGCGGAAGAAGGCAAAGTCCGCTATATCGGCGTGTCGAATTTCAGCGTGCAGCAGATGGAGCGGGTCGGCAAGATCCATCCGATCTCGTCGTTTCAGCCGCCCTACAGCATGCTGCACCGCGAGGCCGAGCGCGATCTGCTTGGCTACTGCGCACAGCACGAGATCGGCGTGATCGTCTACAGTCCCATGCAACGCGGCCTGCTGACGGGCGCGTTCAGCCGCGAGCGGCTGGCGGCCCTGGCGCCCGACGACCACCGCAGGCGAGCGCCGGAATTCCAGGAACCGCAGTTCGGCACCACGCTGGAACTGGTCGAGGGGCTCAAGAAGATCGCCCAACGCAACGGCAAGTCTGTTTCGCAGTTGGCCGTCAGTTGGGTGCTGCGCAGGAGCGAAGTGACCGCAGCAATCGTCGGCGCCCGCCGGCCCGGCCAGATCGCCGAGACCGCGCCGGCCTCCGACTGGAACCTCGGCCCAAAGGATATCGAAGAAATCGAGAAGCTGCTGGCCGCGAGAGACAAGAAGCTCGCGGGCAGCGCAGCGTGAGTCCTATTTGTCCTATGGGTCTTATAGGTCCCATAGGACGAATGGGACGGATAGAACCTATAGGACAAACCCTCGCACAGAACACGACCTGCGCTACAAAGGAAACCGAATGCCGGAACAAAGCGTTTACACCAGTCCGCTCGTGGAGCGAAACGCCTCGCGCGAGATGGCGGAGCTCTTCGGCGCCCAGAAGAAATTCAGTACCTGGCGCCGGTTGTGGATGGAACTGGCCAAGGCCGAGAAGAACCTCGGGCTGGACATCAAGCAGAACCAGATCGACGAGATGGCCCGACACCTGGACGACATCGATCTCGACAAGGCCGCAGCCTACGAACGGCAGTTCCGCCATGACGTGATGGCGCACGTCTACGCGTTCGGGGATGTCGCCCCCAAGGCGGCTCCGATCATCCACCTGGGCGCGACGAGCTGCTACGTGGGCGACAACGCGGACTTGATCATCATGCGGGAGGCGCTCCGGCTTGTCGCGGGCAAGCTGGCTGCCGTGATCGACCTGCTGGCGAACTTCGCCCAGGAATACCGTGACAGGCCCACGCTGGGCTTCACGCACTTCCAGCCGGCCCAGCTCACCACCGTGGGCAAGCGCGCCACACTCTGGTGCCAGGAATTCGCGATGGACCTCGACGAGGTCGAGCACCGGATCGAGACGCTGCCCTTCCGCGGCGTCAAGGGCACGACCGGCACACAGGCCTCCTTCATGGAGCTCTTCGAGGGCAAACACGCCAAAATCAAGCAGCTCGACAAGGACGTGGCCGCCGCGTTCGGCTTCAAGAAGGTCTGCCCCGTGACCGGCCAGACCTACACGCGGAAGATCGACACGCTCGTCGTCAATACACTGGCGCTGATCGCGCAGTCGGCGCACAAGACGTGCAACGACCTTCGCCTGCTGGCCCACCTCAAGGAGATGGAAGAGCCATTCGAGAAGTCGCAGATCGGCTCCTCGGCCATGGCCTACAAACGAAACCCGATGCGCTGCGAGCGGGTGACGGCGCTGAGCCGACTCGTGTTGAGCCTGGCCACCAGTCCTGCAATGACCGCGTCGGAACAGTGGTTCGAGCGGACGCTCGACGACTCCGCCAACAAGCGCGTGGTCATTCCCGAGGCGTTCCTGGCGGTCGACGGCATCCTGCAAATCCTCCTGAACGTCTTCGACGGCTTAGTCGTTTACCCGAAGGTGATCGAATCCCACGTGAAGGCGGAACTACCCTTCATGGCGACGGAGAACATCCTGATGGCCGCGGTCAAGACCGGCGGCAACCGCCAGGAGCTGCACGAGAAGATCCGTCAATACTCGCAGGCCGCGGCCAACGAGGTGAAGAAGTTCGGCCGACCCAACGACCTGATCTCCCGCCTGCAGAAGGACGCGTCCTTCGCGGACCTCAACTTCGAGAAGGTCCTGAACCCAACGGCCTACGTCGGCCGGGCCCCCGAGCAGGTGGACGAATTCATCCGAGCGGTGGTAGCCCCAATCCGGAAGAGATACGAGAAGCAACTGGGACAGAAGGTCGAACTGAAGGTATAGCAATTGATGATTTACGATTGACGATTTACTATTTGAGCGGCGAGGCCCAAGGATTGATTCAGAAGTCGGGTCGCTATCCAATAGCAAATAGTCGATAATAAATAGTACATTCCGAGGGTTTTCCCATGACCAGAAAAGAGCTTATCCAGCGCATCAAGCAGACCGCGTACCTCGAAGGCGATTTCATTCTTCGCAGCGGCAAGCGGAGCAAATACTATCTCGACAAGTACCTCTTCGAGACCTGCCCGGACATCCTCAAGGCGCTCGGAGCTGAATTCGCTGCGCACACGACGGACGATGTCACGCTCATCGCGGGAGCGGAACTCGGCGGCGTCGCCCTGGCCGCGGCGACTGCGATGCAAACCGGCAAGAACTGGATCATCATCCGCAACAGCAAGAAGGACTACGGCACAAGCAAGCTCGTCGAGGGCGTCCTCCAGGCCGGCGACGTCGTCCTGCTCGTCGAGGACATCGCCACCACCGGCGGCCAGGTCCTCGAAGCCGCCAAGGTCATCACCGACGCCGGCGCCAAGGTCCGGAAGATCGTCTGCGTCATCGACCGCAAGCAGGGCGCCCGCGAGAACATCGAGGGGGCCGGCTATCCGTTCGA
Organism: uncultured Pirellulales bacterium; assembly: GCA_964507995.1. Taxonomy (GTDB): domain Bacteria; phylum Planctomycetota; class Phycisphaerae; order Sedimentisphaerales; family Anaerobacaceae; genus PLanc-01. The sequence continues at coordinate 2,826 of CAZDTD010000187.1, forward strand.
ATCGATCCTCACGAAGGACGACCTGGGAATCACGGACTGATTGATGATGGATGATTGTTGATTGATGATTTGCGCCCGTTGCGGCGGTCATTTGCGGATACCGAATCTGAGACGAGGAGGCGCCTATGATCGTTGGCGTGCCGAAGGAGATCAAGCAGGACGAATACCGCGTCGGGTTGCTGCCCGTGGGGGCGGAACTGCTGACGCGGGACGGTCACACCGTGCTGATCGAGAGGGAAGCCGGACTCAACAGCGGGTTCGACGACCGCCAGTACGCGTCCGTCGGCGCCAAAACCGTCGAGACGGCCGACGAGATCTACGACCGGGCCGAGATGATCGTCAAGGTCAAAGAGCCCCAGCCGCCGGAGCTGGCGAGGCTTCGTTCGGGCCGGATCGTGTTCTGTTACTTCCACTTCGCCGCATCGCGTGATCTGACGCTCGGCTGTCTGCGGACGGGCATCACCGCGGTGGCCTACGAGACCCTCCAGGACCCGCAAGGCCGACTGCCGCTGCTGACTCCGATGAGCGAGATCGCCGGCCGCATGTCCATCCAGGAAGGGGCCAAGTGCCTCGAACGACCGATGGGCGGCCGGGGCGTTCTGCTCGGAGGCGTTCCCGGCGTAGCGCCCGCCAACGTCCTCGTCCTCGGCGCCGGAATCGTCGGGACCAACGCCGCCCGGATGGCCGCCGGACTCGGGGCGAATGTCACCATCATGGACATCAACCTGGACCGGCTTCGCTACCTCAGCGAGATGATGCCCGCGAACGTGAACACGATCTTCTGCGATCCGCACACCGTGGAGGACTACGCGCCCCGGGCGGATCTCGTCATTGGAGCCGTCCTGATCCCCGGCGGCCGGGCCCCCGTCCTGATGACGCGATCCCTTGTGGCCCGAATGAAGCCCGGCAGCGTGATCGTGGACGTCTCCATCGACCAGGGCGGCTGCATGGAGACCTCGCGTCCCACGACGCACAGCGACCCGGTCTACCTCGTGGACGGCGTCGTGCACTATGGCGTGACGAACATCCCCGGCGCGGTGAGTCGGACGTCGAGCCTGGCCCTGTGCAACGCGACGCTCCCCTACGTCCGCCAGCTCGCCGCTGGGGGGATCGACTCCTTCGCCGCAATCGATCCAGGCCACGCCGCGGCCATCAACATGGCCGACCACAAGCTCGTCAACGAGGCCGTCGCCCGTTCGTTCCCCGATCTGTGAACCCGCGTAGCATGAACAGCGGACTCACATGCTTACGCAAGCGTAAGCATGGCACCCAGCGCCGTGAACTTGCCGAGCGTGGGTGCCATGGCTACGCTTGCGTAGCCATGTCTTTTCACCGCGTGAGTACTTCACGATCAATCGGAATGGGGACGTCTTCTCCCGTCTGCCAGGCTCGATAGCTGGACCAGCGCCAATCATCAGCTACCGTCACGAGGCCGCGACGAATCGGATTGGCGTGAATGTAACGGATCTTCTCACGGACATCTTCCGACGTTCTGAGATTTCGGTCATACCCTCCACCCCGCTGCCAGAACCGATAATGAGATTGTCCGTTCGGCTGTCGATCCTCCATACAACCGAGGAAATCCGGAGCATTGGCACGAACCCACAGAACAGCCCGCTTGGCCACAGGGGCCTTCATGGCCGCCAGAATCCGGCTAATCCGACCCCCCGGACGTGGAAGAACCACCACGTGTACGTGTTCAGGCATGAACACATAACCGAGGAGACCATAGAGGTGCGAGGTTCTACCCGCATTGATAGCCTCCGCCAGCCATTGGCAGCATCGCGGGCGAGACAGAAACGGCTGCCGCCGGAAACAGGAGAACGTCAGACAGTGTGCCTGCCCCTCGATGTCGTAACGTTTGCATGTTTTCCGGTGGTTTGAGTCCATAGTCTTGCGAACATGCTTACGCGAGCGTAAGCATGGCACCCAGCGCCGTGAACTTACCGAGCGCGGGTGCCATGGCTACGCTTGCGTAGCCATGCCTTCGACCAGGGACACGATCCGCCGGGCGACGGTTGCCTTGTTCTGGTTCGCCATCTCAAACCACTCCATCCGCCCCACCTTGATGTGGACGGTCGAGGTCTCGACGCCGATCGCGCCGGGTGCGTTGGCGACGATCATGTCGAGGCGCTTCTCGCGGAGCTTCCTCTCGGCGTTGACTTGCAGGTCCCGATCCTCCAGGGCGAAGCCGACGACGATCCGTGATCCGTGGCCCGTGACTCGTGACTTGGTCTTGTGCCTGCCGGCCCATTTGAGGATATCCACCGTCGGTTTGAGTTCGAGCGTGAGTTTGGCGGCCTGCTTCTTGAGCTTGGTCTTCGAGGGTTTGGCAGGCGTGTAGTCGGAAACCGCGGCGGCCATGATCAGGCAGTCGCACTTCGGGAACTGCCCCTTCACTGCCTTGAACATCTGGGCGGCGCTCTCGACGGAAATGATTTTCACGCCGGCCGGGGGCTTCAACGCAGTCGGAGCGGTGACCAGCGTCACATCGTGACCGGCCTTCAACGCCGCGCGGGCCAGGGCATAACCCATTCGGCCGCTGCTGGCGTTCGAGATGAATCGGACCGGATCGATGGATTCGCGAGTCCCCCCTGCCGTGATGAGAATCCGCATGGCTACCTCTTCTGCTTGTCACCGATGACGCCGTGACGCGTTGCCTTCGGATGAAAGATATGCCCTTCCGGGCGCACTACAAACCGCGGGCCAGTTCCTCGATGGCCGCTTGGATTTCCTGGGGCTCGGCCATTCTGCCGACGCCCTCCGTGCCGCAGGCCAGCCGGCCCGACGCCGGGCCGACGAAGCGAACGCCCATCGCCCGCAGCGTCTCGACGTTGCGCTTCACCGCCGGGCTTTCCCACATACGGGTGTTCATGGCCGGCGCAAAGAGCGTCGGGGTCGCCCAGCAAACGCACAGCGTCGTGCTGAGCAGGTCGTCGCAGATCCCGTTGGAGGCCTTGCCGATCACGTCGGCGCAGGCGGGGGCCACCACCACGATCTTTGCCCAGTCCGCCAGCGCGATGTGAGAACTGCTGTGGCCCTCGGGATCGCTCCAGAGACTCGTGTACACCGGCGCCGCGGTGACCGCCTCGAAGCTCTTGGGCGCCACGAGCCGGCAGGCGGCTTCCGTCATGACCGTCCGCACGCAGGCTCCGGCGGCCGTCAGCTTGCTGGCCAGATCGACCGCCTTATACGCGGCGATCCCGCCTGTCACACCCAACAGGATGTTCAGGTCCTTGAGCACCTGCTTCCCCTATCCCGGACGCTCACAGAGTAGGACGCTTCTCGAACAGGCGGTCCAACTCGTCGCTGTGGGGCTCCGCCTCCGCCTTCGGCTTTCGCACGTACGGCGTCTCATCGATCGCGATCTTGTCCTGGAGGATCTCCTGGACCACGATCTCCATCATGGTTCTGCCCTCGGTATTGTCGATCAGGGGCCGGGAGCCCTGGAGCAGCTCGAGCATGCGCTTCTGGATCAGCGCCGCCAGCTTGAACCGGCCGCCGACCTTCTTGACGATTTCATCACTCTTGAGTTCTTCCAGCATCTGTGTTCTCCAATTATGCGTCCGGGGCATTCTCGACGATTCGGATCACTTCATCGATCGCCCGTTCCAGGTCATCGTTGACCACCTTGTTATCGTAACACTCCGCAGCGGCGGCAATTTCACTCTGTGCGGCGTCAAGCCGACGCGCAACGACCTCGCCACTCTCGCGGCCGCGACGGCCGATCCGCTCGGCCAGAGTCTCGCTGCTCGGGGGCATGATGAAGATCATCACCGCCCGCGGAAAGATCGCCTTGACCTGCTTGCCGCCCTGGACATCGATCTCCAGGATCACCGTCGTGCCGGCCGCCAGAGCCGCCTCGGTCTTGTCGCGAGGCGTGCCATAGAGATTGCCGAACACCTCGGCATACTCGAGGAACAAACCGGCTTCGATTCGCCTGCGGAACTCATCCCGCGAGACGAACCAGTACTCGCGCCCATCCTGCTCGCCCGGCGCCTGTGGCCGCGTCGTCATCGAGACGCTCAGATAGGCGTCCCGGAGACGGGAGACCACCGCCTTGGTGATGGTGCTCTTGCCGACACCGGACGGACCGCTGAGGACGACCAGCTTGCCGCGAGTCCGTTTCATTGGATTGCTTGCCTGGGCCATCACTCGATGTTCTGGATCTGTTCCTTGAGACGCTCGATGCAGCACTTGATGTCCACGACGGAC
>CAZDTD010000188.1:0-7040 GCA_964507995.1 uncultured Pirellulales bacterium
TTCTCGCCTGCGAAGATCTTCTGGATGGCGTCGAGGTTCTCCGGCTTGACCGCCAAGACCATCCGCTCCTGGGCCTCGCTGATCCATATCTCCGTGTAGTTCAGGCCTGTGTACTTGAGCGGCACCTTTTCGAGGTCCACCTCGGCGCCGAGTTCGCTGCCCATCTCGCCGACCGCGCTGCTCAAACCGCCTGCGCCGCAGTCGGTGATCGCCTCATAGAGACCGGCCTCGTTGGCCTGGATCAGCACGTCGAGCATCTTCTTTTCGGTGATGGCGTTGCCGATCTGGACCGCGTGCGAGAAGATCGTCTCGTGCTCGTGCGTCATCTGGCCGCTGGAGAACGTGGCGCCGTGGATGCCGTCGCGGCCGGTCCGACCACCGACGACGACGATCAGGTTGCCGACCTGCTGGTGCTTGAAGGCCTTTGTCTTGTCCATGATGCCGACGTTGCCGCAGTAGACGAGCGGATTGGCCATGTAGCGGTCGTCGAAGTAGATGGCGCCGTTGACCGTGGGGATGCCCATGCGGTTGCCGTAGTCGCGGACTCCCGCGACGACGCCGCGCATGATCCGTCTCGGGTGCAGGACGCCCTTGGGAATCTCGTCCAGACTCTTGTCGGGCCGACCGAAACAGAAGATATCCGTGTTGGCGATGGGCCGGGCGCCCATGCCGGTCCCCATCGGGTCGCGAATGACGCCGCCGATGCCGGTGGCGGAACCGCCGTAGGGATCGAGGGCCGAAGGATGGTTGTGCGTCTCGACCTTGAAGCACACCGCCGATTGCTCGTCGAACTCCACGACGCCCGCGTTGTCGGCGAACACGGAGATGCACCAGTCCTTGTTGAGCTGCTTGGTGGCCTTGAAGACCGTCTCTTTGAGCAGGTTGTCGAAGTGGACGTGCTGACCGTCGTGGGTCATGTCCACCTCGCTCTTGAGCGTCTTGTGGACGCAGTGTTCGCTCCAGGTCTGGGCGATGGATTCCAGCTCGATGTCCGTGGGCTCCCGTTCGAGCCGTCGGAAATAGTCCTGGATCGTCTTCATCTCGACGAGGTCCAGGAACAGGTCCCTCTCTTTGCTGAGGGCCAGCAGGCCGGCGTCGTCGAGGTCCCGGATGGGCCAGTGGACGAGGTTCAACTCATAGGGCTTCAGGTGCGGGCTTGGCGGCTCCGCCTGATCGCCAATCACAACGTCCTCGATAACGTCGTTTGCGAGGATCTTACGGGCAATCGTCTCGATCTGGCTCGGTTTGATCTCGCCAAGGAGCACGTACTTGCGGGCGGTCCGCACGCCGGCGGGCTCGGCGCCCATGTCCTTGATCGCCGCCATGACGGACTCGGCAACCGGGTCCGTCACGCCGCTCTTGAGGTGCACCTCGATCAGCGTGGCCTTCGCCAGTCCCGGCGGGGGGCCGCTGCGTCCCAGGTAGTACAGTTCGCAGACCGGGTCCGTCAACAACTCGACGGCCACTCGTTCCGCGAAGTCGCGGTCGAATTCCGCCTCGATGAGAAAGACCCTCGCCGACTGCACCACCTCGATGGATTGAATTCCCAACTCGCGAATGTCGGCCAGAACGCTGTTTCCCTGCACGTCCGGAAGGCCGGGCCGGTTGAATACTTCAATACGCCACTGTCTCACTACAGTAATTCCTTCTTCCTGATCTTGTACTTGACGAGTGCGGCCCTCTTGTGACAAGCCTTCTCAAGCAGTTTCGCGATCCGCTCTCTTTTGCCGTCCTGGATCGCCGTCTGCAACTTCGACAACTCCGCGATGGCCCGCTCGATCCCGCTGGCGATGTTGGTGCGGTTGGCCAGCAGGACGTCCGTCCAGATTGAAGCGGGGCCCGACGAAATACGCGTGCTGTCGAGGAACCCTTTTCCGGCGAACTTCATGTCCTCATCGCTGCTGGCGTTCACCAGTCCTGCGGCCATCACGTGCGGCAGGTGGCTGATGTTGGCGAAGACGCGGTCGTGCTCGACGGGATTCAGGAGCACGACATTGCACCCGAGGGCCGACCAGAATTGTTTCAGGGTCCTCGTGGCGCCGCGGTCTGTCGTTTTCGTCGTCGTCAGGATGCAGCGTGCCTGGTCGAACAAGTCATCTCGGGCGAATTCGACGCCCCGTTGTTCCGAGCCGGCGATCGGATGCGACCCGACGTAACGGGCGGTTTTTCCGAGCCTCTGTTCGGCCCACCGGTGCGGAAGGACCTTGGTGGAGCCGACGTCCGTAACAATACAACCCGCGGGAATCATGTCGGCGAGCTCTGCGAAGTACTGTTCGAATGTGAAGATAGGCGTTGCCAGAATGACCAGGTCGGCTGTCCTGACGGCGGAGGCCAGGTGGCCAACTACGCTGGTGACAGCCCCGAGCGTTTGGGCCTTCCGCCTGGTTGCGGCGCGATGGCTATAGCCGACGACTGCGATGCCGGGCATGCGCTGACGCACAGCCAGTGAGATCGAGCCGCCCAGGAGTCCCAATCCAACGATGGAAACCTGCCGTAAGTTCTTCACACATAAGACCTTATAAGAGAAGTGTGCCACACGGGCGATACACAAGACTATAGCGATACGAGGCGACTGTCAAATTTTTCTTTCATTTGGGCCCGCCAGATGCTACATTTGAAGTTCAGAGAGCAGCCGAAGGACCCGGCGATGAAGACTTGGAGCCGCTGATGAGCGGCCGGTTTTTTGTACACATGACAAGGCGTCTGCGGACGCCGAGCGCAGTAGCACTCTGCGGAGTGGGCAGAATAGAGGATTATGGCACCCGAAGGCAATCGTTTGGGCGGCGGGTACTTGGATTTCGAGCAGAAGGTGGCCGAGTTGGAGCGGCAGGTGGATGAGCTGCGTAAACTCAGCATGAAGAAGGGGATTGACTATTCCACTGAGATCCGATTGATCGAAAAGGACCGCATCGCCGAATTAAAGCGAGTGTACTCGAATTTGACCGCCTGGCAGACCGTCCAGGTGGCCCGGCATCCCCAGAGACCCCTTTTGACAGACTATTTGAATCTCATGGTCAAGGACTTCCGGGAGCTGCATGGCGACCGGTGCTTTGGCGACGATCGAGCCATTGTCACCGGGATCGGGCAGATCGCCCGGAACAAGGTCTTGGTCGTTGGGCAGAACAAGGGTAAGACGACGAAGGAGAAGATCGCCTGTAACTTCGGATGTCCCAACCCGGAGGGATATCGCAAGGCACTGGCGAAGATGAAGTTCGCGGAAAAATACGGCCTGCCCATCGTGACGCTGATCGACACGCCGGGAGCGTATCCAGGAATCGGGGCCGAGGAGCGAGGCCAGGCTCAGGCGATTGCGATGAACCTGGCGGAGATGTCGCGGCTGAAGGTCCCGGTCGTCTGTGTCTGTATTGGAGAGGGCGGCTCCGGCGGCGCTCTGGGCATCGCGGTAGGCGATCGCTTTGCCATGCTCGAGTTCGCATACTACTCGGTGATCTCGCCGGAGGGTTGTGCGGCGATTCTCTGGCGCGACGGGTCGCAGGCCCCGGACGCTGCGGAGGCTTTGAAGCTGACCAGCAAAGACCTTCACAAGCTGGGTCTCGTCGACGCGATCATCCCGGAACCCGTCGGGGGAGCCCATCGCAACGTTCACGATACAGTCTATAACGTCGAGTCTTATATCTCGCAGACGCTGGCGACGCTCCAGCGGATGAAGATCAGCGATCTCGTGGAGAGCCGGTATCGCAAGTGGCGGTCGGTGGGCATGGATCAGGGTGGCAGGGCTGCCGGCAAGGTTGGGACGCGAATCGTCAGTACGGGCAAATCCACTGCGGCCCGGCGCAGCGCGTCTCACGCAAGGGTCTGATGAGAAGGCGAATTTGTCCGGTTCTTGGCCTCACGGGCACGCCCGACGGCAGGAGCCCGGTCGTTCGCAGTTGGATGTACGTGATGGAAAGGAGGAGCGATGATGAAGAGATGGTGTGTACTCGCGGGGGGCTTTGCAACAATCTGTCTGTTGGCCAGCCTCGGCTGCAACGGGTCCGCCGGCGAAAAAGCCGAGGCCAGTACCGAGGTCAAACAGCTCAAGACCGCACTCCAGGAGAGCGAGCAACAGAAGAGCCAGCTCCAGGGAGATGTGGCGCGGCTGCAAGAGTCGCTGAAAGAGGCTGAATCCGGACTGGCCGACGCCAAGAAGGCTGAGGAAGATCTCCAGAGGCAGGTGCAGGGACTGACGATATCCCGCACCGCACTGGAAACCAAAGTCCGTGATCTGGACACGGCGCGGGCCGATCTGGCGGCAAAGCTCGAACAGTTGACGGCGTCTCGCGATCAGCTTCAGCAGCGAGTGGAAGAACTGGTGAAGTCACGGTATGACCTGCAGACGATGATCACAGGCCTGGTCGACACTCGCGGCACGCTCGAAAAGCAAGTGGCGGCTCTAACCAAGTCGCGAAGCGCGGCTCTGGAGGACGCGAAGACGGCCCGGGCCAAAGTCGACATGCTCAGCGACCGCCTGAAGACCCAGACGCAACAGATGATCGAATTGCAGGAGCAGATGATGGCAGTCCGAGCCGTCTTGGCGCAACTGCAGCAGAAGTTGGAGTAGGCAGGCGTTACCCGTTCGGGACTTCGCGAGGATCGCGTCCTTCTTCGATCGCGGTGATCTTGTTGACTCGTCTCTGGTGCCGTCCGCCGCTGAATTCGGTCGTCATCCAGGCTTCCACGATCCTGCGCAACAACACTTCGCCGATCTGGTCGCCCGAGAGACAAAGGACATTCGTGTCGTTGTGATCTCTTGCGATTCGGGCGCTCAGTTCGTCATGACACAGTGCGGCGCGGATCCCGTGGACCTTATTGGCGGCAATGCTCATGCCAAGCCCCGTAGCACAAATCAGGATGGCCCGGTCGGCCTTCTTATCCGACACGGTCTTGGCGGCGACATAGGCCAAATCGGGATAATCGACCGGTGTGGCGTTGTCGGTTCCAACGTCAATGCAATCGTGTCCCATCTGGCTGACGATCGCCTTGATCAGTTGTTTTGCGTCATAACCACGGTGGTCGCTTCCCACTGCTACTTTCATAATGCCAACTCACTTATTCTTGCCTTGATGGCCGCTTCGATACAACCGGCACACCTGTTGAAGTACTCCTGCGACTGGCCTATGGGGTCTGGGACCTCGCCGCCGGGAACCAAGAGATGACAATTCGACTCCGCGATGGGAGCCAGATCAATGACCTGCTTACGATGCGCCTGCGTCATACAGAAGATAAAGTCGCTGGCGACGATAAGAGATCGAGTCAAGGGCCGGCTCACATGGGCGCCGATGTCCACTCCTTTCAACGCACAAGCCGTCACCGATTCAAAGCTTGCAGGAGCACCAGCCATCATCATCGTGCCTGCCGACAACACCTTATAGCCCCGTTCCCCGAGTTCGTCAACGTCACAGCCGATTTTTTCGGCCAGATACTTGCGGAACAAGCCTTCCGCCATGGCGCTACGGCAGGTGTTGCCCGTACAGACGAACAGGAAGACAATCTCGGACATCGTCCGGACATCGGCGGCCGAATAGACGCCTTCCCGCAGCAACTGGATCCCACGCGGCCCCACTGCCGCAACGGTGCTGCTTTTCCCGTATTTACAGGTCCCGCCATCGAGGACAAGGTCCACGTCGTCGCCCAACTGCGCCACAACGGCATCGGCGGTCGTTGCCGGTTCTCGCCCGGCCCGGTTCGCGCTGGGAGCGACCACCGGGCAATCGGCAAGACGCAGAAGCAGGGAAGCGACGGGATGGTCAGGAAAGCGTATGCCGATTGAGTGGTTCTTGTAGACCGTGTCGGACACATCTGCGCCAAGGCGGTCTCGGTACTTGCCGATCTTCGCGCTGTCCAGCTCGAAGACGACGGTCAACGGACCCGGCCAAGCCTGCCGGAGCAACTTCTCTGCTCGCATTCCGATCCGTTGAACGTAGTTGCGGTAGTCGTCCATCTGGCCTATGTGCACGGTGTAGTGTTTGCTCGGATCGCGGCCCTTAATCCGATCCAGCCGCACCAAAGCTTTTCGCTCGGCCCGGCAGGCGATGCCGTAGACGGTTTCCGTGGGGAAGGCTACCAAACCGCCCGCCTCCACGATTTGGGCCGCCTCCTGGATACGATCCAGGTCTCCTTGGCGGCCACCGACACTGACGAGTTTCACTGCCATGACGGTCACGATACCCGAAACGACGCTTCCCCGCAAGGGGCCGGACCGGATGTTCTTCGGATTGGGTAGTTGCATCGACCGATAATGATAGGGCATTCGGATTCAGCACGAGTTGGTTCGGCGAAAATAGCGTCGCAATCGGAGTATTCGCTAAATTCCATAAAGCCCCCACCTTGACCGTGCCGATGACGAGGGTGTTGGCTAAACCAAGTGCAATGGAGGTTCACACGATGGATACCTTGGTAGAACAACGCAGGGAGAGCAGGACGGAACTCTCGTGGCCGGTCAGTGTTTGGTTGCCCGAGGCAGACCGGTTCTTCAACGGTCGCAGCGCCAACATCAGCAAGACGGGCGCCCTGATTACGGTCCCGATCAGCACGCCTGCGCGCGAAGGCAGCGTGGTGGAACTGAACTTCCCGCGGACAGATGCCCTGGCTCAGGAGAAGGGGCAATATGCCCGCATCAAGAAAGGACGTATCGTCCGCGTGGATCGGCGACGTACGCTGGACGACGCAAGCATCGGCTTGGGGATTGCTTTCGAGTAATCCCTGGGAGCCTTTGCAGGCTTGACCCGTTCCCGGAGGGATCGGCATGTCTGCACACACACGGGGCAATGAAAAAGCACGAGGCTGACGGTCGTGACAGGCCGTCAGCCTTTTGTCTTTGTTTTCGTCAACGCGAGGAACTGTGCGTTCGCATGGATCTCGGGGACACGGCAGGGGGCAAATTCGGTTGACCCCGGGTGCGGAATCTGCGATGATACAATCCCCCTATGCTGATAATCTCCAGTCGCAAGGGCGGTATTTTCGTGGACAGGGTGTATTGAGGTGCCAGTGTACTTGAGAGCGGCGAACATCAATATCGACGACTCCGTGCTCGTCCAGCA
>CAZDTD010000189.1:0-1428 GCA_964507995.1 uncultured Pirellulales bacterium
GCCGACTCGATTTCCTCTTTGTAGAGAAGGGCCTGGAGCTTGCCCGAGGCCATGAGGAAATCATGGGCCTGGTCGAGCATGCCGTTGCGGTCGAGTTGCTCGCGGAAGATCTCGAAGTTCTTCGGTTTCAGCAGGCCGGTGTACTTCTTCATCTCGTCGAAGTTGGGGTAGACGCACCATTGGCCGATCTCATGGCTGACTACCGGCGTGCTGTTGTGCTGCTGGACGAACTCGCTGTAGTCGGTCATCGTCTCGGGCGGCCTGGCGTTGACCCGACTGCCCACGCCCTGTCCCCACTGCTGGATGCGCGGCGCCGGCGTGCTGTGGTAGTCGTTCTCCGGAAGCAGGGGCCAGCCCGCCGCGGAGGTGTAGAGCCGGCGAGGGTCCTTTCTCTTCCAGGAACTGACGAAATCGCCGAGGAAGCGGTTCTGGTTCGGGCCGCCGGGCTCGTTGCCGTAGGCCATCATCATGAACGAGGGATGGTTGCCGTAGGCTTTCACCATGGCCTCGCTCTCCTGGTAGAGCCACGTGTCGAAGGGCCCGCCGCTGCCGACGGTCGCCCAGGCGGAGCATTCCACCTGATAGTAGAAGCCCAACTCATCGGCCGCGACGAACGCGGCTTCCGGCGGGCACCAGGAATGGAACCGGATGTGATTCAGGCCGTGGGCCTTGCAGATGCGGATGATCTGCCGCCAGGGCTCAGTGCCGACGGGAGGACAACCCGTCATGGGGAAGATGCAGCATTCGAGGGTACCGCGCAGGAAGACCGGCTTGTCGTTGAGGGTGATCTGCGTGCCCCTGGTGCCCACCTCTCGCATGCCGAACTGGACGCTGGTCGTATCCTGATACGGGGTGGGACCGGATTGATCGGCCAGGAAGGTGACATGCATCAGGTAGAGGGTCGGTCGGAACTCGTCCCACAGTTGGCAATCATTGCCCATGTCGAAGTTGCACTCGGCCTGAGCACCTTGCGGCTTCCACGACACCGGCACAGAGAGCACCTTGCCGATCGAGTGGTTCTGCTCATAGTCGGTCGCATGAATCTGCAAGACGCCGTTGCCGCCTTTGCCCGTGACGTTGCCGAGATTCACCTGCACCTTGACCGTTCGGTCCTCGACATTCGGATACAGACGCACGTCGTCGATCCAGACCGGATCGGTGGTGCGCAACTGGATGCGGCCGACGATTCCGTTCCAGTTGCCCTGCGTGTGATCCGAGACGCTGTGCGAGTTGACTCCGACATCGACCACGATGCGGTTGTCCACGCAGAGGGTCAGCCGGTGTTTGCCGGGAGCTACATCGGCGCCCAGCTCGTGTACATGGGGTGTGCCGAGGCTGTCCTGTGAGCCGATGCAACGATTGTCCAGCCAAACGGTAGTTTTCCAGTGCGGCCGCTCCAGCAACAAGTAGAGACGCTTGCCCCGCCAT
>CAZDTD010000189.1:1528-7028 GCA_964507995.1 uncultured Pirellulales bacterium
TCCGCCTGGCCGCGGTCGTCACGATCCAGTCGGACCGACCATGAGTTGCCCCCCAGGTCCATTCCGTCCGCCCGTGCCGCCACAGGGGCCAGCAATACCGCCAACAACAGCGTGGATATCAGGAATCTCATGGTCTATGCCTCCTTCGTGTTCTTCGCCTACAGTCTGACGATTCGTACGCCTGCGGGGGCCTGGATGTCGCTGTGAATTGTGCCGTCGGCGCTCTTGTCGTGCCGAATCTTGATGACTCCCATTGGCGTGGGGAAGGTCCCTTCGACCCAGTCGAGATCGGCCAGGTGCGGCTCGATCCTCACGACGCGACAGCCCGGCTCGACCACCTGGACGCCCAGGACGTGCTCCGAGAGCCACGCCGTGGGGCCCGAGGCCCAGCCATGACAGAGGCTGTGACGGAAGCCCTTGTAACAATAGTTGCCGAAATCGCCGTGGAGGTCCTTCTTGCCCTCGGGGACCAGCTCGTCGATCCGCCCGGCGTTCGCGGTCCAGTCGAGGTCGAAATCCTCCCAGAATGTCGTGGCGCCGAAGTCCAGCATCGCGCCCCAGTACTGGCGGATGCAGTCCATCGCGCCCTGGTAGTCTCCGGCCGTCGCCCGCGCCTGCAGGACGTAATAGCCGTAGAAGGTGGACATCCGGTGCGGCCCGTCCACCGCCATGACCTCGCGATTGAGCTTGGCCGGATCGTCCAGGCCCGCCAGTGCGATCAAGGCCGCGGCCTGCTTGCTGCCGGCCGGGTCGGGGATATGTTTCTTGAGCTTCTCGATTGCGGTCAGGCACTTGGCCCGCGTGGCGGGCTCATCGAGCACCTCGCACAACTCGGCGCCCGCCTGGAGCGTCATGACGAGCAGCGAGTGCAACCCAGCATGGATGGCCGGCTCGTTCCCGCTGCTGGGCCAGTCGAGGAACCGGCCCGGCGGCATGGTCTCGCGATTGTCCGGCCCGACCTGATTTGCCAGCACCTCCAGCAGGCCAGTCAGATACGTCCGCTGCTGCTGGAGATACGCCTTGTCCGCGGTGTGCAGGTACCACGAATGATGGATCAGGACCCACCACATGGAATAGGAGCTGATGCCGTTCATCCATCGTGGCAGAGGGGTCTCGTCGCGGATCAGGTCGAGGCTCTTAGGCACCACGTCGCAGGCGCCGAAGACCGAACAGACGCTCATCGTCTCGGGGTGCATGTCGCCGATCCAGACGAGCCGGTCACGCTTGATACCGTCCCAGAGGTAGTCCTGCATGTTCAGGTGGACGGTGTAGGCGCCGGTCTGCCAGATGCGGTTGAGCCGCTCGTCGCTGCATCGGAACGAGCCCAGATAGGGCAGGTCGCGATAGAGGAACACCGCGCGGACCATCTTGATCTGGGCGAAACTCTCCGCTCCTTCCAGATCGATCCGCACAAAACGAAAGCCCGTGTTGCCGATCTCCGCGGTGCCCAGCCAGGGGACCAGGATGCTCTCGTCGCGGATCGCATGGTCGTTCGTGGTGTTCTTGGCGCCGCCGAATTCGGCCATGGCCTCGCTGACGGACTCGCCGAACCGGACCCGCAGCCGGACGGGCTTGTTGTCCTTCGTGTGCCAGACCATGATCTGGACGCCGCCGTGAAGTTCCTTGCCGAAGTCCAGCAGAATGCCTGCCTGGGAGTCGGAAAAAGGCAGATCGGGCCTACTTTCCCTCTCAAACCCGTCTTTGCCGTTTCGCAGCACGCACGGATTCGACGCGTCGAGCGTGACCTGGCCGCTCCGGCGAGTCAACAGGGCCTCGGGATTCTCGACAGTCTTGTCGCCGCTGTGCCACACGACGCGGGCGGGCATCACGTACCGCCGGACTCGCGGGTCTACCTCGGCGCGGGATGCTGTCTGTGGATCGTTCACCGGCGCCGGCAGGATGCCCTCCGTCTTGCTTTGCGACAACGTCGTTCCGGAAACACAGCAAACCGCCAGCAGCCCAACCACCGCCGCACCCAATGCTTTCCATCTCATAACGATCTCCGTCTTCTCAAGGTTGAAACGTGCGCCCGGCGGCGCACCGAAATGGGTTCCGCAGGTTTCCCAAAGGAACCCAGCGGATTATACGAGGAATGCCGGCGTGAAGAAAGACCCGAGCAAATACGACGGGGCCTGCGTCGCAAGGACGCAGGCCCCGTTCGATCTATGCCAACCAATCCCGATGCGGTTGCACGCATCGGGTTACGATGTCCCGGACAGACCGTAGACCGTCGGGATCATGACGGATCCTTCGAGGTTGCCCATTGTTCGTTCCGCCGGACTCCTACTTGCCCACCGCGGCGATGCTATAGAAGTTGTAGCCCGAATCCTGGGCGCCGAAGACATAAGTGCCTGCCGGCAGGTCCGCTGCGAATACACTCATTAGACGATCGGTCGTGGCGCTCTCACGGATAGAGAGCTTCAAACCCGTGTTCTTGAATTGACCGGGTTGGGCAAACGCCGCCACCACGAGGTCCACCGCCGCCTGCTGATCCGTGATGCGATCATCACACGTGAGGAATACGGTCGCGGCCCCGTTCAAGGTCACGGTATACGCGACATCCGTCTCTCCGGCGGTCTTGTCGTTGTTGAACGTAAGGATGTAGTCGGCGCCGATCAGCTCGGACGGCGTATTGGCCCACGGGTAGGGACGATCCGAGAAAACGTATGCCCCGTCCTGCAGACCGCCGGCGACGAACACCGGCGTCGTGCTCTCGGTGAATGTGGTGAAGGGCGATGCGTCGGTTCGGGTGCCGGTCTGCCCGTTGGCCCGCGTGACGCTCGCGATAACCGCCGGCTTGGCGGGAGCGGGCGTCGTAGGATAGAGCCGGATGTCGTCGATGTACACGATTCCCGCACTGCCCGCGCCCTCGATGCCGATTGTCAGCTTGGTCACCTTGCTCAGATTCCCGCCGACTGTGGACAGATCGATGTCCCAGGACAGCCATACGGGTTTGGCGATGTCGGCCGCGCCGCCGGTGTAGGGGACCTTGGTGTTGTTGATCTTCAAATACAGTTGGCCGGTGTTGTCGATCGTACCGCGCAGGAAGATGCGAAGACTTTTGATGCCGTCGGCGGTCCAGTCCTGGGCGGTGTTGAACGTCCTCGTGACCTCGGAGAAGGAGAACGTGCTCGCGTTGTCGTAGGTCACCGGCATCGACTGGGCGCCGCTGTGGATGATCGTCTGTTCGCCGAACGTCCCGTCGATGGAATCGATGTATCCGGCCATCGAGCCGCTGTTCTTATCGGCCAGGCCGTCGATCCAGAATTCGTAGAGGAGGACGTCGCTGTCATTGTATCGCTCGAAGTCGTCCACGGTCGCATAGTCCGCGGTGGTAAAACTCCAGACGGGTCCCGGATACAGGGCGGGGTCCATCGCCTCGTTGACCTCATCCACTCGCCAGTAGTAGGTGACGCCGTACGCCATCTCGGCCGGGCTGTAGCTGTGATCCGCAACGACCTCGGCGGCCGCTGCCCCCTCCGACACCGCGTTGACGTCGGTTCCGAAATACACGGTATACGAAGCCGCCTCGCGGCCGGGACGCCAGTTCAGAGTCGCATCGATCGCAACGCCTGTCGCGGCGTCCGTCGGCTCGGGATCGCGGGCCTCGACCGGGGCCGAAAAGAACCGTACCTCGCTCAGGCCGGTGATCGCGCCGCCGCCCCAGGTGCTGTGGATGGTCAGCTTCACGTATTTCGCCATCGCGTCGCCGAAATCGACGGTCGTATTGCAGGCGTAGGTGGCCGTGCTCGTCGCCTGGGCGAATTCCGGCACGTTCGCCAGCTCCGTCCAGGCAGCGCCGTCGAGCGAGTACTCGATTGTCACGTCTTTGGCGCCGAACCCGAGGATGTTCTCGATCATCTGATTGGAGTTCCAGACCCACAGCTCGTCCAGCTTGACGACTTTGCCAAACTCGTACTGAATCCAGTTCGGCTGCGTACCGTTGCTGAGCCAGGTGTCCTTGAGTTCCATAGAGTGCTGATCGTCTGTGTTGAGGCCGGAGCCGTTGACGGTGTTCTCCGGTCCCATGTTCGTCTGGAAGCTGGAGGCCGTGGCTGTCACGTTCTCCACCGGATAGGCATACGGCTCGACGGTAAAGGACCAGAGATCGCCCTTGGCGACCGTGTCGTCTGCTGCGTTGACCTCGTCGATCCGCCAGTAGTACGTCTGGCCGTAGGCGAGGACGCCGGCGGGCTCATAGGCTGCGTCCGTCTGGTCCACAGCGACCAGTGTGCCCAGATCCTCCGTCAGAGTGGCGTTGGTCACGTCGTCTGCGTTCGTTCCCATGTACACGTGATGTTTGCCTGCGCTCTCGGCCGCGGTCCAGGCAAGGACGACGTCTCGAACGACATCGGTTGCGGCGTCCTCGGGAACCGGGTCGGTTGCCTTGTTCTGCGTCACGACCTGCGCGATGTCGATGAAGCAGAACTTTGCATTGAGTCCGGAGGTTACCGGCTTGATTGTCAGACGCCCGTCGGTAACGGGCACCGCTGTCAGCGTATACTCGTCGAAGTTGTCCTCGCCATCCGGGTCGGTGACGGTGATCCCTTCGACGTCGAGACTGTTCGTCTGATTGGTGTTGTCCTGGTCGCCGCAGATGAAGAACAGATCGTACTCGCCGGGCGGCAGCTCGATCTCCCACGTCTTGTCGGCGTTCTTGGAAAAGTGCACAAACGTGTTGTACCGCTGGTCGTCGTTCGTGGTGCGTTCCCGGTCGTCCGCGGTGGCGTCCGCGCTCCACCCGTAGGAATAACCGTTGCCCCGGTCGCCGAAGACCTGGCCGCAGTCCATCAGATACCCCGCAGGAACCGCAGCCGAATCCAACTGGAAGTTGATTTTGACGACCAACTGCGCCCCGGCCGTACCCGCTGTCAGGCAGATGCCGATCAGAGCGAGCAGAAACACTGACTTTCGATACATACCTGATCCTCCTTCAAATACTTCCAACTATTCTACCCTTGGGCCTGTCGTGCGATGCTCTGCAGCAGGATCCCATCACTTTCGATATCGAAGGTGGGCAGGAGGTCGAAGCCATTTGTGGCCTGGACGGCTCCAACGGGGATTCGCATTACAACGATGTCACTTGGGGAGACAAACTGCCTTGACATGCCGCCAATCCTCCTTCCCACGAGTTCTTGCCACTCAACGACCCTACCCGAACGGCACACAGAATCCGACGTGCTCCAGGCAATCATTATACCATAAACGACCTGTGTGACAGGGGAGAATTTGGGTATGCGGGGAGGGTCACGTGGGTTTCCGGAGTTGGCCCAGAGGACGAGTTCCGCGTTTTATCCAGCGCCCTTGCTCCCGCCGTATTCATAGGCAGCGTCGAATAGGGCGACGATGTTCTCGGGCGGGACGTCCGCCTGGATGTTGTGGATGCTGTTGAAGACGTAGCCGCCGCCGGGCTTGAAGATTTCCATGTTCCGGCGGACCTGCTCGCGGACCTCTTCCGGCGTGCCGAAGGGCAGGATGTGCTGGGCGTTGCAGCCGCCGC
>CAZDTD010000190.1:0-2323 GCA_964507995.1 uncultured Pirellulales bacterium
CGGCGGAGATGAAACACGGGCCCATCGCGCTGATCGCCGACGGGATGCCCGCGGTTTTCCTCGCGACAACCGGACCGCAGTACGACAAGATCATCGGCAACATCGAAGAGGTCCGCGCTCGGGGCGGCAGAATCATCGTCGTCGCCACCGAGGGCAACGAGGAGATTCGCGAGCGGGCGGACCACCTGATCACGATCCCGGATGCGCCGGAGGTGTTCCAGCCGATGCTCACGGCGATCCCACTGCAACTGCTGGCCTATCACGCCGCCGTGCTGAGAGGTCAGGACGTGGACAAACCGCGAAACCTCGCAAAGAGCGTGACAGTCGAATAGCAAGTGGGTAGAATCCAGAGCTGCGGAAAGGGTAGAGGCTGTCATATCGGCGTCCGATCCTTTCCTATTCACCAAGTGAAGGAATGCAGTGATGGATTGTGGAAAGACTGTTTCGTGCGAGCCCCCGATCGTGAAAGCGTCGTGTCCGGCACGCACGATTTTGCCAGGTTTTACGCTCATCGAGCTGCTGGTCGTGGTTGCGATCATCTCGCTGCTGATGGCGATTCTCCTCCCATCGTTGAACAAGGCGAGAATCGCGGCTCGTCGCGTCGTCTGCGCGCACAATCTCAAGCAGATCGGCCTGGCGGTGGACATGTACACCGCCGACCACGACGGCTACTATCCGTGCGTCCAGGACCCGGTCTCGACGAGCCCCGCCTGTTGGCTCTGGATGGGCCGTGGCTGGCGGAAGTGGGTCCAGCCTTATCTGAGCACTATCGTGGATGTGAACACGCCTTCCGTCCTGTTGTGTCCGGCGGACCGGACCGACCCGGCCAAGTACGAATCGACCAGCTACTCGTATTCGATGACTTTTTACCACAGTCCCGAACAGATCGACGCCATCGACGACGTGGGTCTGACGTACAGCAATCCGAAACCCTCCGTTCCGCAGGGGGTGAGCGACGTCGCCTATCCCGCCGCCAAGATCCTCATCGGGGAATGGACGAGCAACCACGCACCCGTCGAGCAGGACCTCGGCTGGTGGTGCTGGGAAGGGGCGAGGTTCTTCCTGTTCGCCGACGGGCAGGTCACGTTTCTCAAGGCCGATAGCATTCGCCCGGCCCGCGACAACCTGCCCGACGCCAACTTGACCGTGCACGGCGTCAAGGGCCGCGATCACGCCCTGTAGGCCCTCCTGTTTTCGAAAAAAGTACTTGACAAATCCACTGTTCTATGGGTACTCTGATGGGTGTTTGGCCTGTTGGCAGTGGAGGCAGGGATGGTCTTTCATCTCGGATGGCATTCTTCGTGCGGGGAGTGTTTCGCTGCCCATTGAGCAGGGCCACGCAGCATTTCCCGGGTATGGCCATCAGGTGGAGGTATCCGCACGATTGCAGGGTAGTGTGGCACCGGAGTGCATTCCACAACAGGCTCCGATCTGATCCGGGAGGACTGACTCACCGGCTTCTTCCTCCCCGGTCTGTTTCTCCGAAGCACAGTGTGGCTCAGAAGCGGATTCATCAGCCCCGAGAGGGACGCGTTTTACGGTGTGGATTTCGGACTCGCAGTTCCTGGAAGTCTGTAGGGAGGATGGAGAAATGCGGCCTCGAACGAATCGGACGGTGTCGTTGCTGGTGTTGATGGGCGTCCTTCTTGTGCTGAGCCCGGGGGGATTTGCCGGGCCTACCCTGCCTTTGCTGAGTGGATCGGTCGCCACCTTCACGGGCAACCAGTCCTACGGGATTGCCAGCGGTGTCGACGTATCCACGCCGCCCATCATCGAATTCCGGATTAGCGATCTCACCACGGACATTATGCCCGCAGCAGGCACGCCTGGTGTGAGGCTGTTCTGTACGTCCGCCAAGGGTTCCAACGGCGGGGATGGCGATATCTTCAGCTCGGCCGGCAACGGGGGCGTAGGGGAAGCCGGCCGGGACTTGACTGTCAACTACCGCGGCGGCACTCAAGCGATCAGGACATCGGGCCTGTTCGCCTATGGGATTGGCGTCCTGAGTTCTGCGGGAGATGGCGGCAACGGCGGCGACGATTGGGGCATTGTGGGCTACGGCGCGAACGGCGGCCGGGGCGGCACGGGCGGCCTGGCGAAAGTCTGCAGCGACGCCGCATGGCCTGCCGGCGCGGGTAGTGTTATCCTCTACAGCCCGAGCACCATCGAAACCACCGGCTGGTTCGCCCCAGGGATCTACGCGCTGAGCAGAGGCGGTGACGGCGGTTCCGGCGGCGATGGCGACGGGGCATATGGGGAAGGCGGAAATGGCGGCAAAGGGGGCAGCGGGGGACCGATCTCGATCCTCAACAACAGCCGGATC
>CAZDTD010000190.1:2423-6937 GCA_964507995.1 uncultured Pirellulales bacterium
GACAGCGCCGGCGATGGCGGCTACGTGTATGTCCAGGTCGCATCGTACGGCGGGTTCATCCAGACGGAAGGGATCGGATCCCATGGTGTCCTTGCCCAGAGCGTCGGCGGCGGCGGCGGCAGCGCCGAAACCGCCGCCGGACTGGTGTCCCTGGGCGGAAGCGGTTCCTCCGGCGGCAATGGCGGGGAGGTCTACGTTTCGAACGGGGGATGGGTGCGAACCCAGGGTGATATTTCTTACGGGATTTTCGCGCAGAGTGTCGGCGGCGGCGGCGGTTCGAGCGGCGATTCCGGCGGGCTGGTCAGCATCGGCGGCAGCGCAGACAGCAGCGGTGACGGGGGCGCCGTCACGGTGAACAACAATGAAGGGGTCGTCATCACAAGCGGCAAGGGCTCGCACAGCATTCTTGCCCAGAGCATCGGGGGCGGCGGAGGTAGCGCAGGCGATTCGTACAGCCTGGTTGCCATTGGTGGCGCAGGGGCCGCCGGAGGTCATGGCGGCACGGTCAGCGTCAATAGTGGCAGTCGCGCCTCGCTCAGCACCTCCGGCAGTGGTTCTCGGGGGATCATGGCGCAGAGCATCGGGGGCGGCGGCGGTTCCGGCGGGAGCTCGTACGGGCTCGTTGCCATCGGTGGCAGCGGCTCCGGCGTCAGCAACGGGGGCGCCGTTACGATTGGCAGCAGCAGCTCCATCAGCACCTGGGGCGGCGACGCGGACGCCATCTTCGCTCAGAGCATCGGTGGCGGTGGGGGCGATTGCAGCTACGCAGCGGGTGGTCTGGTCTTTGGCGGCAGCGGCTCGGGCGGCGGCGCTGGGGGGACTGTCGCCATCCAGAACGGCGGGCCCCTCTACACGCGTGGCACCAACGCCGCAGGGATCAGCGCCCAGAGCATTGGGGGCGGCGGTGGTTCCGGCGGCGGCATGGGGGCACTGATCACCCAAGGTGGTTCCGGCGGCGGCAGCGGCAACGGCGGCACGGTCAGCATCGGCAACAACGGAGGAATCTGGACCAAAGGGAACTTCTCGAACAGCATCTTCGCCCAAAGCGTCGGCGGCGCGGGCGGGCGAGGCAACGTCTCGGATGCCGTCCTGTTCTCCCTCGGCGGTGGTGGTGGCGGCGGCGGCAGCGGCGCCGCGGTCACGGTCGCCAACAGCGGCAACCTGGAGACTTCCGGCTACGATTCCAGCGCCGTATTGGCCCAGAGCATCGGCGGCGGGGGCGGCGCCGGCGGCAGCGCCAACTCCTACAACATCATCGAGGCTTTCAGCCTGGGCGGCGCCAGTGACGCCGGCGGCAACGGCGGCCAGGTCCACGTCAGCAGCCAGAACGGCTCGATCCTCACGAGAGGCGACCTCTCCCACGGAATTCACGCCCAGAGCATTGGCGGCGGCGGCGGCACCGGCGGCGGTGTCGCCAACTTCACCCTTGGATTGGAGATATCGCAAGACTGGGGGTTCGGTGGACGCGGCGGCTCCGGCGGCTCCAGCGGCGCTGTCGAGGTCAGCAGCGACAGTCAGATCACTACTCTTGGGAAACACGCTCACGGTCTTTTCGCTCAGAGCGTGGGTGGCGGCGGCGGCTCCGGCGGCAACGTCGCCAGTTGGAATGTGACGATCGGCGGCATTGTTGAGGATTTTCCCAGCGTACATGCCGGATTGACCATGGGAGGCGCCGCTGGCGATGGCGGGAGCAGCGGTGCGGTCAGCGTCAGCAGCACGGACGACCTCAGCACATCGGGATTTCGTTCCTACGGCATCCTGGCCCAGAGCGTGGGCGGGGGCGGCGGCGACGGCGGCAACAGTATGACCGGCGCCATTGCCTTCTCGAGTTATGACGTCGCCATGGCGTTCGGCGGCGTCGGCGGCGACGGGGGCAGTGGAAACACAGTATCGGTGGACAGCGGCGGTCGCACTGCGACGACCGGCGATTTCGCCTACGGCATTCTGGCCCAGAGCGTGGGCGGGGGCGGCGGCTCCGGCGGAAGCAGCACGACGCTACAGATCAGCCCGAGCGTGTTCGATCCCGGGGACATCGTGGGCGCCCTGCCATCGAGCGCCAGTTTGTCCGTCGGGGGCAAAGCCGGCGGGGGCGGCTCCGGCGGGCTCGTGAGCATCAGCAATGCAGGCGATGTTTCGACGACCGGCGATTTCGCCTACGGCATCCTGGCCCAGAGCGTGGGCGGGGGCGGCGGTTCCGGCGGCAACGCCACCACGATCGAGGCAGACCTGCTTGGCGATCCAATAGACCTCTTCGCCTATGCCGGTTCCGTGAAAACGGAGTCCAACATTGCGCTGGGCGGTTCCGGGGGCGCCGGTGGCCGCGGCGGAGCGGTCCTCGTGCAGAACGAAGGCGGCATCGCGACACAGGGCCACTTCGCCAACGGAATTCTGGCCCAGAGCGTCGGTGGCGGCGGCGGAACGAGCGGTTCGATCATCCGCGACCAATACAGTTTGTTCGGACTGGCCCAGTCCTCTGCACGTCTGCAGGGCCGCTCCTCCGGTGCGGGCGATGGTCGCGACGTGACGGTGGAAAACACCGCCGATATCACTACCGAGGGGGTTTTCTCGCACGGGATTCTTGCCCAGAGCATCGGCGGCGGCGGCGGCTACGCCGGGATCAGCGAGGAACTGGGTATCGGCTTGCTGGCATTGGGCTACGCCAGCAAAGGTGTGCTGATGGAGGACACGGGTCTCGGCGTAGGTTTTGCCGGCAGCGTGGGCGGCAGCGGCTCGGCCGGCGCGGTCAGCGTCACTCACACCGGCAGCATCACGACGTTCGGGGATCTGTCCCACGGCATCCTGGCGCAGAGTGCGGCAGGACATGACGGCGCCGCCGGTCCGGTCACGGTCACGCTGGCCAGCGACATCACGACCTATGGCGCAGATTCGGACGGCATCCACGCCCAGAGCGTCGGCGGCTACGGCAACGGCAATATCTCGATCACCAATGGCGGCGTGGTCCAAGGCGGATCGGGCGCCGGCGCTGGAGTGAACATCGACGGCGGGGCCCACAACACCCTCGCCAACGCGGGCAGCATCTCTTCCCTCGGCGGCACCGCGATCCTTGGTAGCGTCGGCAACGACATCGTCACCAACAACGGCCTCGTGACCGGCTCGGTCCTTCTCGGCGCTGGCGTCAACGCCTTCGACAACCATGCCGGCGCGAGATTCGACTCGGGCGCTCGGATCGAACTGGGCGCGGGCAATGCACTGACCAACACCGGAATCCTCTCGCCAGGCGGCCTGGGGGCCATCGTTGACACGACCCTGATCGGTGACCTCGTCTTGTCGTCCTCCAGCGTCCTGGAGATCGAGATTGGCGGATTCACGCCCGGGTCCTTCGATTCCCTGGATGTGATGGGCGAACTCACGGGAGGCGTGATGGACGCCATGATGGGCGAGATGAGCCTCCTGGGTTCTGCCCCGACGATGGGCAGCGTCAACTTCTCTTTCCTGCCGGGCCTCGATATCGCTTCGGAGATCGGCCTGGGAGGGAGCAGGACTCTTCAGTTCCTCACTGCCGGCTCTGAAGTGGATTGGACGCTGATGTCCTTCAGCTTCTCAGGCGGCCCATCGAACTTCCGGTACGACGTGTTCGGACAGGAGGATGGATTGCTGCTTCGGGCCGCCTGCGTGACCAGCACGATTCCCGCGCCGGGTGCCTGGCTGCTCACGAGCATCGGCCTCGGTCTACTCGGTTGGCGGCGCAGGAGGATGTGCGAATAGGCGACTCCGACATGGCAGGCGCGCAAAGAAGAGCTTGACCGGCGGATGAAAGGATTCGCAGGTCGAGTTCCATCCGTTGCCCAGGTCCTTCGCTTCGCTCACGATGACAAGGCGAGGCTGGATGTCACGGTCACACGAGTTCGGCCGTGCTGCCCATTCAGCAGATCGGCACGGATGGCGTACTACCTTCTACTTCGCACGGGCGACGACGAATGTGGCCTTTTTCCCCGCCTTGATCTGCACGGGGCTCTCAAACGCGCAGAGGCCGTAACCGGTCAGGTCGAATTCTGCGAGCGTCAAATCCCCGTGCAGGACCGACAGCTCCACCTTCATGCGTTTCCCGGAGCGTTTGATCGAGCAGGTGCCCCAAGCGTAGCCGTTGGACCAGAACCACTCGCCTGGATTGGGCGCCAGGGTCATCGACTTGTCCACGCCGGAGTAGTGGAAGCCGGTGAGAGCGAGACCCGCGGCCCAACTCGCCATCGCGCGGGCGTAATGATGCCCACACTCAGCCTCGTCGAACGGGCTCCGCTTGCGGCCGTCGTATCGGTCGCGGATGTTCGCGATGCACTGGAGCCCTTCTTTCGTCTGGTCTTCATAGAGCATCCCGACCGCGGCGGCGTACTCGAATCCGGTCATCACCTCAGTGAAGTAGGGGAACGGATTGCTGGGCCGGTCCTTCGGATAGCTGGCCATCAGCAGAACTGCCTCGTTGCCCAGTCCGAAGCTGCGCATGCAGTTGAAGTGGTTATACAGGTTGTCTCGATAGTTGTACTTCATGATGCTGG